>NZ_JBEZEY010000018.1:0-135631 GCF_040649135.1 Micromonospora sp. NPDC049047 | reverse complement strand
CCGCCGAGGTGCCCACGGTGACCGCGGCGCGGCTCGGATCGACGCAACCCGAGCCGACGTTCGACGCCCCACCGTCGCCCACCGGTGGTGACCACGGGTGGGCCGGCGTCTGGCTCACTTGCCGGTGACGATGCCCGGGTTGATGCACAGACCCGGGTTGGCGCCGTTCTTCTCGGCGATCTCCAGGCAGCGGGTCACCTTGTCAACCTTGGCGTTGGTCTCGGTGATCTGCTTGGAGATCTCGGCGTTCTTGCGGTCCTGCTCCAGGTTGCGGGTCTGGGCCAGCTTGTCCTGGAACGCCTTGATGTTGCCCTCGGTCTTGTCGTCGTGGTTGACCCGGGTGATGGTCACCGAGAGGATGTCCACGTCGGTGGTGAGCCGGGTCTCCGCGCTGGACTTGATGTTCGCCGCGAACGGCTTCAGGTCGACGTTGAGGTCGCCGGTCTGAGCGTCGATCTTCTCGAGGGGGTTGTACGCGGCGAAGGCGTCGTTCACCGCGCTGTCCAGCTGCACTCCCACCCGCTGGCCCCGGAAGCTGTCGAAGTCGCCCTTGTAGTCCATGAACTGCTTCGGCGCGTTCTCCGGCTTGACCTGCCACTCGATGAGGACCTCGACGCAGGCGTCGGCGAGCGTGCCGGTGCGGACCCGGACGCAGTTGTTGCCGCCGATGTGGTCGTACTTCTGCCGGCCGGCGTCCCACTCGCCGACCTTCTGCCAGGGCGCCACCCACTTGAGGCCGGAACCGGTCACCTCGCCGGTGGGCTTGCCGAAGCTGGTCACGATGCCGACCGAGCGGATGGGCACCGAGTGGGCGCTGGAGCCGATCCCGACAAGCAGGGTGAGGGCCAGGAAACCGAGCGCGGCGAGAGCGGCGACCCGCTTCAGCTGTCGCGCGGGCGTGACGAGGGCCAGGACGGCGCTTAACGCCAGGGCGGCGGCGAAGACGATCGCCATGGTGAAGCCGACAGGCATGGGGTGGGACCTTCCGCGGGGCTGTGTGGATCATCAATCTAGGAGGTCCGGTCAAGGTCGCGGCGCCGGGGCTCTCGGCGGCACCGCCCGTGGATGCGGTGCCGGCGGGGCGTCGGCGGCGTCGCGGCCCACCGGCTGGCGGGGCATCGGCGGCGTCGCGGCCCACCGGCTGGGGCCGGCCGGTGGTAAATCTCGCGCCGGCGCATCCGCCGCGTGTCGTTCCAGCGAACCCCGGGTAGGGAATGTCTATCCGGGGGTGCGTGTGTGCTGACCGAGCCGATGCCGGCGGAGACCGTGGAGATCGCGCGCAAGCAGGTCTCGCTGGCTGCCGATGACCTGGACGGCAACGCCGTCGCCACGTTGGTGCTGGAGTTGGCCGAGACCTGGGGCGTGCCGGCGCTCTGGGAACAGGTCTGCCGTCCGCTGCTGGCCGGGCTGTCGGGGCGTACCGCCGCCGAGGTAGCCGTGGAGCACGCCCTCTGCGAGGGTGTCCGGGTCGGGGTGGACGTGTACCGCAGGGAGCCGGGCCGGTCCCTGCCCACCGACGGGGTGCTGCTGGCCGGCGCCGAGCAGGAGGCGCACTGCCTCGGGCTGCACGCGCTCGCCGCCGCACTGCGCGAGCAGGGCCGCGGCTGCCTGCACCTGGGTCCCGCGCTGCCCTGGTCGGCGCTCGCCAGTGCGGTGTACCGGGCCAGCCCGCAGACCGTCGTGCTCTGGTCGCAGACGCCGGTCACCGCCCGCGCGTACCGCCTGGTGCGCTTCGCCCGGGACTTTCCAGGCTTGCGGGTGTACGGCGCGGGGCCGGGTTGGATCGAGCCACTGGGCGCGCCGGTGGGGTATCTCGGCTCGCTGCCGACCGCTGTCGCCGCCTGTCTTTCCGGCGCTCCGCGGCGTGACGCCCACCACATACGATACGGATCGGTGTCGTATCGTTAATGCGCGCCGTACGCTGATCCGCGTTACGAGTCTGACCCGTATCGTATTGCGCGCGGGGAAAGCATGGGGGGAAAACCAGGCATGGAGCTGCACAACAACACCGGTCACCCGAGGAGGTGGGCGATCCTGGGGGTGCTGGTGATCAGCCTCCTCGTGGTCGTCCTCGACAACACGATCCTGAACGTCGCCCTGCGCACCCTGGCCGACCCGGTGCACGGCCTCGGCGCCAGCCAGGGCGAGCTGGAGTGGTCGATCAACTCCTACACGCTTGTCTTCGCCGGGCTGCTGTTCACCTTCGGTGTGCTCGGTGACCGCGCCGGCCGCAAGCGCTTCCTGATGGTCGGTCTGGTGCTGTTCGGCCTGGCGTCGTTGCTCTCCGCGTACGCCGACAGCCCGGCCCAGCTCATCGCCGCTCGCGCCCTGATGGGGGTCGGCGGCGCGGCCATCATGCCGGTGACGCTCTCGATCATCTCCAACGTCTTCGACCCGCGTGAGCGTGGTCGGGCCATCGGTGTCTGGGCCGGAGCCGTCGGTCTCGCCGTGGCCATCGGCCCGATCCTCGGCGGCGCGCTGCTCGAGCACTTCTGGTGGGGTTCGGTCTTCCTGATCAACGTGCCGGTGGTCGTCGCCGGCGTGGTGCTGGTGGGGCTGCTGGTCCCGGAGTCGCGTGACCCGCGGCCGGGCCGGGTCGACGTGCTCGGCGTGCTGCTCTCCGTGGTCGGTCTGGTCGCCCTCTCCTACGGCATCATCGACGGCGGCGAGCACGGCTTCGACCGCCCGATGGCCTGGGGTTCGATAGTGCTCGGCGTCGCGGTGCTCGGCTGGTTCGTGCAGCACGAGCGGCGCAGCGACCACCCGTCGCTGGACGTCCGGCTGTTCAAGGTGCCCCACTTCGCCGCGCCGGTCGCCATCGTCGGCCTGGTGTTCTTCGCCGCGATGGGCTCGATGTTCTTCGGCTCGTTCTACCTGCAACTCGTGCGTGACTACAGCCCGCTGCAGACCGGTCTGCTCTTCCTGCCCTTCGCCGGCGCCCAGCTGGTCTTCGCCCCGCGCAGCGCCGCGATGGTCCGCCGCTACGGCGGTAAGGCCGTCGCCACCGTCGGGCTGGCGTTGACAGTGGTGTCCCTCGGCGCCTTCGTCTTCATCGGCGCCTCCACCCCGATCTGGATCGTGCTGCTCGTCTTCCTCATCCAGGGCGCCGGAATGGCGAACATCATGCCGCCCGCCACCGAGTCGATCATGTCGGCGCTGCCCCGGGAGAAGGCCGGCGTCGGTTCCGCGGTCAGCAACACCATCCGCCAGGTGGCCGGCGCGCTCGGCGTGGCGGTCCTCGGCTCGGTGCTCTCCGCGGTCTACCGCAGCGACATCGGCGACGCGCTTACCGGCCTGCCCACCCAGGCCCGCGACGCGGCCAACGAGTCGATCTCCGGGGCGTACGCGGCGGCGGGCCAGCTCGGCCCGGCGGCGCCGACGCTGATCTCGGCGGCCAACGACGCCTTCGTCACCGCCATGCACTGGGCGGCCGGGCTCTCCGCGGTGATCGCCGCGCTCGGGATCATCGTGGTGCTGCGCTGGATGCCGGGTCGGGACGAGACCAACCTCGCCCCGGCGGCCCCGGTCGCCGAGCCCGAGTTGGCCGGCACGGCATAGGTCCGGGAAGAATGTCGGACATGATGTCCACCGCTGATGCTCCGCGGTCGCCCGGGCGACCGCGGAGCATCCGTGCCGACGAAGCGATCATCGAGGCCACCCTCGATCTGCTCGCCGAAGGCAGCACCATCGAGGCCCTCTCGATCGAGGCGATCGCGGCCCGTGCCGGGGTCGGCAAAGCCACCATCTACCGCCGTTGGGCCGGCAAGGACGCGTTGCTGCTCGACGCGCTGCGCCGGCTCAAGGGCGTCCTGGCGCAGCCGGCCGGGCACTCCGTCCGCGACGATCTGGTGCTGCTCGTCGGCGCGATCGGCAAGAACGTCGACCCGCGAGCCGAAAAGATCATGCCGTGCCTGGCGTCCGCCGTGAACCGGAGCACCGACCAGTTCCAGCTCTACCAGAACATCATCTCGCCCCGACGGAAGTTGATGCGCGAGGTGCTGCGACGCGGCATCGACGAGGGGGTGCTCCGCGCCGACATCGACGTGGAGGTGACGATGGCGCTGCTCACCGGGCCGATGCTGATCCAACGGGTGCTGCAGTGGAATCCGGACCTGGACGAGCAGGCCCTGCCCGAGCGGGTCGTCGACGCCGTACTGGAGGGCATCCGCGCCCGCTGACCGCGTACACGCCGGGGCCGGGTGTGCCGGGGTCCGGCCGGGCACGCCGGGCCCGAGGTTCGGCCCGGCGTCGGTCAGCCGGCCGGGGCGCGCAACCGGTGCAGACGCAGCGCGAGCTGCACCTCCAACGCCCGATCGGGCCGTTGCCAGTCGGCGCCGAGCAGCTGTCCCACCCGCTCCAGCCGCTGGGTCACCGTGTTGACGTGCACGTGCAGTTGCTCGGCGGCCCGGGCCAGGCTGCCACCCACCCCGAAGTACGCCTCCAGCGTCTTCACCAGCGCCGTGCCCCGCCGGGCGTCGTAGTCGACAACCGGCCCGACGGTGGCGCTGAGGAACTGGGTCACGTCCTTCTCGCCCCGGTCACCGACGGTCCCCAGCAGCAACCCGACGAAGCCCAACTCCACGGTGCTCGCCCCCTGACCGGCGCGGCCCAGCGCGCCCAGCGCGGTAAGGCACCGGTCCGCCTCGTGGAACGTGGCGGCCAGCGCCGCCGGCCCGGTCGACGGGCCACTCGCACCGGCGGTCACCGGTCGGCCGGTCACCCGGGACAGATCCCGGGCGACCGCGCGAGCGCTGCCGCCCGCGTCCAGCCCGGGCAGCATCAGCACCACCCGACCGTCGCGCGCGGCGGCCAGTCCACCGCGCGCCGAGGCGTACGTGGTGGCCCAGGAGAGCACCCGCTGGCGGGCCGAGCCGGTCGCCGCGATCGCGTCGTCGCCCACCGCCACCAGCACGTGCGGCGCGTCCAGGTCCACCCCGAGCCGGCGGCCACGGCTGCGCAACGCGTCGGTGTCCCGCAGCGGCCGGGCGATCAGGTCGTCAAGCAGCTCACCCCGGACCCGCCCCTCCGCCTCGGCGACCGTCTGGCGGAACAGCAGCAGCAGCGCTGTCACCAGCGCGGCCCGCTCCAGGATGCGCTGGTCGGCGTCGACCAACTCGTCGTCCGGACGCAGCACGAGCGCACCCAGGTTCTCCGCGCCCGCCACCACCGCCGCGTACCAGAGTGGGCCGCGGCGCACGCTGCGCCCCTCGGTGCGCGACGCCGCCACCGCCTCGACGATGTCCACCCGGTCCGGCTCGTCGATCTCACCAACCCGGGCCAGCAGGCGGCCCTCGGCGTCCAACGCCAGCAGCGCGCCGCCAAGTACCTCGGTCACCGCCGCCGCCACGTCCTCCACCCCGCCGCCGCGCAGCACCAGCGCCGTCATCCGGTCGTGTGCCGCAGCGGCCCGCTCCACCGAGCTGCTGTGCGCCCGGATTGTGGTGTTCGCCGCCGACAGTTCGGCCAACGCCGCGCGGGTCTCGGTGAGCAGCCGGGCGGTGTCGATCGCCACCGCGGCGTGCGCGGCGAGCGAGACAAGCAGTGCCACCTCCTCCCGGACGAACGGCCGCGCCGAACGGTTCGCCGCGTAGAGCACACCGATCGAGGTGGAGCCGAGCCGCAACGGCACCCCGAGGATCGCGACGAGGCCCTCCTCACCGACCCCGGCGTCGATCTCCCCGGTGTGGTGGAAGCGCGCGTCCTCGCCGTAGTTCGCTGTGACGTACGGTGCGCCGGACTGGGCCACCAGGCCACCGAGGCCGGCGCCCATCGGCAGCCGCAGCCGCTGGAAGCGGGCCGAGACCGACCCGTCGGTCACCCGCATGTAGGTGTCGCCGCGCTCGTCGTCGTTGAGCGTCATGTACGCCACGTCCGCGCCGAGCAGGTTGCGGGCCCGGTGCACGATCGCCCGCAGCACGTCGTCCAGGTCGCGCAGCCCGGCCAGATCGCTGACCGTGTCGTACAGACCGGACAGCTCGACCTCGCGGCGGCGGCGGCGTTCCAGCAGCGCGCGGACCCGCAGCGCCACCGTCTTGGCCTGCTCCAGCTCGGCCAACCGGTCGGCGGGCACCCCGGCGGCACGCGCGGCCACCAGCGGCCCCTCGAACTCCACCGCCGCGGCCTCACGGGCGAGCAGTTCCAGGAACTCCACAGGCGACGACATGGTCGACATTGTGCTCAGCCCCACTAGTTGGCCGTCCAGCCCCCGTCGAGGGCGATCGACGCGCCGGTGATGAACGCCGCCGGCGGCGAGCAGAGGTACGCCAACAGCTCGGCGACCTCCTCCGGTTCGATCAGGCGCTTGATCGCCGCCCGCGCCAGCATGATCTTCTCAATCACCTCGGCCTCGTCGATGCCGTGGCTGGTCGCCTGGTCGGCGATCTGGCTCTCCACAAGCGCGGTCCGCACGTACGCCGGGTTGATGCAGTTGGCGGTCACCCCGTGCGCGGCGCCCTCCAGCGCCACCACCTTCGACAACCCCTCCAGGGCGTGCTTCGCCGAGACGTAGGCCGCCTTGTACGGCGAGGCGCGCAACCCGTGCACCGACGAGATGTTGACGATCCGACCCCAACCCCGGGCGTACATGTGCGGCAGCGCCCGGCGGATCAGCAGGAACGGCGCCTCCACCATCACCCGCTGGATGTACTCGAAGCGCTCCACGGGGAAGTCCTGAAGCGGCGCGACGTGCTGAAGCCCGGCGTTGTTCACCACGATGTCCACGTCCACGTCGAGGCGGTCCACCGTCGCCGCGTCGGACAGGTCCACGCCCTCGGCCCGACCGCCGACCTCGGCGGCCACCGCCTTGGCCGCCTCCAGGTTGCGGTCCACCACGAGCACCTTCGCGCCGGCCGCGCCCAGTCGAAGGGCGCACGCCCGCCCGATGCCGCTGCCACCCCCGGTGACCAGGGCGGTCCGACCGGAGAGGTCGACCTGTACGACGTGGGGGACCGCCACGTGTTCTGCCGTCATGGCGCAAGAAGTTACGAGCTGTGTCCTCCCCGGCACATGGGTCGGCGACACATACTCCCGGCCGAAGCTGTGTGGCCCGCCCGCCCTTCCTCGCCCGCGCTCTCGCTCGCGCCGCCTTCGCCGCGCCGCCCGTGTGCGCGTCGCCCGTGTGTGCATCGCCCGTGTGCGCGTCGCCTGCGTGTGCATCGCCCGTGCCATTCCGGTGCTGCCGGGTCGCGCCGGGCTGCAAAGGTGCCGGACTACGCCGCAAGATCGCGCAACATCCAGGATGTAGTGGCATCACGGGCCTTCCGTGGCCACTACATCCTGGATCGAGCGTGACCTTGCCGGCCGTCGGCGTTCCGACCCCGCTCCGACCGGCCGCCGGTGGGTCTCCGCCGTCAAGATCCGCGCAACAACGGTGATGTTGCTGCCTCCCGCGCACTAGATGCAGCAACATCCCCGATGTTGTGACGGCCGTGGGGCGTGGGCGTGGGGGCGTGAGGGCGTGGGGGCGTGAGGGCGTGGGCTGTGGGGCGTGGGCGTGAGGGCGTGGGGCGTGAGGGCGTGGGGCGTGAGGGCGTGGGGCGTGAGGGCGTGAGGGGACGTGGGCGTGGGGCGTGAGGGCGTGGGGCCGTGGGGCGTGGGGCCGTGGGGCGTGGCGGGCGTGAGAGTGCGGGCGAGGGGGGCATGGGCGCGGCTGTGCGGGCGTCAGGCCATGAGGGCGGGGCATGGGCATGGGGCGCGAGGGTGGGGGTGGGGCGCGGAGGGCGTGTCCCGTGGGGCTGGTGTGCAGGGCGCCGGTTAGGGTGTCGAACACACGTACTGCTGACAGCTGGGGAGGGGGCGGCGTGCGCGTGCTCGGTGTGGACCCGGGGTTGACCCGGTGTGGGGTCGGCGTGGTCGAGGGTGTGCCCGGCCGGCCCTGCACGTTGGTCGCGTACTACGTGGTCTACACCGATCCGGCCGACGACCTGGCGCTGCGGCTGTTGCACCTGGACCGGTCGCTGAGCAAGCTGGTCGCCGAGCACCAACCGGAGAGCGTCGCCGTCGAGCGGGTGTTCAGTCAGCACAACGTTCGTACCGTGATGGGCACCGCGCAGGCCAGCGGCATCGCCGTGCTGGCCGGTGCGCGCGCCGGGCTGCCGGTGCAGACGTACACCCCTAGTGAGGTGAAGGCGGCCGTGACCGGGTCCGGTCAGGCCGACAAGGCGCAGATGACAGCGATGGTGACCCGGCTGTTGCGCCTGGCCGAGCCGCCGAAGCCGGCGGACGCCGCCGACGCGCTCGCCCTGGCCATTTGCCACGTGTGGCGCGGCGGGACCCGCTCCAAGCTGGCGGCGGCAGCCGACCGGGCACGACGAGGAGGAGCACGATGATCGCCAGCGTGCGCGGCACGGTGACCGCGACGGGTCCGGACCAGGCCGTGATCGAGGTCGGCGGTGTCGGGCTCGCCGTGCACTGCGCTCCGGGGACCCTCGCGGAGCTGCGGGTCGGCCAGGTCGCCCGGCTCGCCACCAGCCTGATCGTGCGGGAAGATTCGCTCACCCTGTACGGCTTCGCCGACGACGATGCCAAGTCGCTGTTCGAGCTGCTCCAGACCGCCAGTGGGGTAGGCCCGCGACTGGCCCAGGCGGTGCTTGCCGTGCACAGCCCGGACGCGGTGCGCAAGGCGATCGCCAACGCCGACACGGCGGCGCTGACCCGGGTGCCCGGGATCGGCAAGAAGGGCGCCGAGCGCCTGGTGCTGGAGCTGCGCGATCGGATCGGGCCGGTGCCGATCGGCGCCGACGGCGTGACCGGGGTGACCCGGGGCAGTTGGCCGGAACAGGTTCGACAGGCACTGGTCGGGCTGGGTTGGACGGCGGGCCAGGCCGATCAGGCGGTGGCCGCGGTGGCGGAGTCGATCGAGGGTGAGACGCCGCCGGTGCCGGTCCTGCTGAAGCAGGCCATCCGCCTGCTGGGCCGCACCCGATGAGCGAGACCGACGGACTCGTCTCGGCGTACGTCAGCGACGCGGACCGGGACGCGGAGGCCACGGTCCGGCCGAGGCGGTTGGCCGAGTTCATCGCCCAGGACCGGGTGCGTGATCAGCTCGACCTGTTGTTGCAGGGCGCGATGCGCCGGGGTTCGCCGCCGGATCACATCCTGCTCTCCGGTCCTCCGGGGCTGGGCAAGACGAGTCTGGCCAACATCGTCGCCGCCGAGTTGGGTGCGGGCATCCGGGTGACCAGCGGTCCGGCGATCGAGCGTTCCGGGGATCTGGCGGCGATCCTGACCAGTCTCGCCGAGGGCGATGTGCTCTTCATCGACGAGATCCACCGGATCGCGCGTCCGGCTGAGGAGTTGCTCTACAGCGCGATGGAGGATTTCCGGGTCGACGTGGTGGTGGGCAAGGGGCCGGGAGCGACGGCGATCCCGCTCGATGTCGAGCCGTTCACGCTGGTGGGCGCGACGACCCGTTCGGGTCTGCTGACCGGGCCGATGCGGGACCGGTTCGGGTTCGTCGCTCACCTCGACTTCTACGCCCCTGCGGATCTGGAGACGCTGCTGCACCGTTCGGCGCGGATCCTCGGGGTGCCGATCACGCCGGAGGGCGCGACCGAGATCGCCGGTCGGTCCCGGGGCACGCCCCGGATCGCCAACCGGCTGCTGCGCCGGGTCCGTGACTACGCCGAGGTGCGGGCCGACGGGGTGGTCGATGTCGACACCGCCCGGGCCGCGTTGATCGTGTACGACGTGGACGCGCTCGGGTTGGACCGGCTGGACCGTGCGGTGCTTACCGCGTTGGTCGACTCGTTCCGGGGTGGTCCGGTGGGTCTGTCCACGCTCGCGGTGGCGGTGGGGGAGCAGCCGGACACGGTCGAGGAGGTCTGCGAGCCGTTCCTGGTCCGGGCTGGCCTGTTGGCCCGTACACCGCGGGGGCGGGTGGCCACGGAGGCGGCTTGGCGTCATCTGGGACGCACTCCGCCGAATGGTACATTTGGTGCAGATAGTCCACCTGTGCCCGACTTGTTCTCGTTGGATGTCGATCAGCCGTGATGTGAACGTGATCTGTGCCGCATTCGGCGTTCCCAGGTGCAGGGTTTAGACTTCGCCGCGGTCTGTACAGGACGTGAGAATCCGCCTCCGCTCCGGCACCCACGGTGCCGGGGAGGTGGCCAATGGGAAGGTCAGTAACCGTGCATTTGGCAGCAGCGGGTGGCGGGGCCGGCGGTTTCACGCCGATCCTGATGATCGCCCTGCTCTTTGGCGTCATGTATTTCATGATGATCCGGCCCCAGCAGAAGCGCCGTCGTGAGGCGGAGGCGATGCAGTCCAACCTCGGCCCCGGCGACGAGGTCGTGACCATCGGTGGGCTCTACGGCACGGTCACCGGCATCGAGGACGACACCGTTCTGATCGAGGTCGCACCGGGCGTGCAGACGCGCTACGCCCGCCCGGCCATCGCCCGGGTGGTCACCCGCGCGGAGCTGCCGAGCGAGCCGGCCACCGAGGACGCGGACACCGCAAAGGACTGACCCCCTCCCCGCCGGGAGCGGCGAGGCCGGCGTACGGCCGGTCGACCCGGCTTCCGGGTCGTCGCGCCGACGGGGCAGTGGACGAGACGTGAAAACTAAATAGTTGGGTCGACGCCGGGCGTCGGCACGTAGCCGTGACCGTCGGCGTTCCGCGCCGGGGTGCCGGTCCTCGTGTCAGCATCCCGTCGGCTCAAGGCAGACCCGTCGGGCGGGATCACCGGCCCGACACCGCCGTCGCTGCGCAGAGCGGCGCGACCGTACAGGGAGACAGGACAGCCGTGGCACCACCTCAGGGACAGATGCGCCCCGGGCGGCAGCTCGCCGTGCTCGGGTTCATCTTCGTGGTCCTCTATCTTCTGGTGTTCTTCTCCGGCGCCAGCGGCAGCTTCAAGGACCGGCTCGAGCCAAAGCTCGGCCTGGACCTGATCGGCGGCACCCGGATGACGCTGGAGGCGACCAACTCCATCGACGGCAAGCCGCCGACGGCGGAGAACCTCGAGGAGGCTCGGCAGATCATCGAGAACCGGGTCAACGGGCTCGGCGTGGCCGAGGCCGAGGTGGTCACCGAGGGCAACCGGAACATCGTCATCTCCCTGCCCGGTGAGAACCGGAACCTCGACGAGGTGGGCAGCGCGGCGGAGCTGCGCTTCCGCAAGGTGCTGAAGGCGGCGGACGGCAGCGGGACGATCGCCGCGCCGCCGTCGGCGGCGCCGACCCCGTCGGGCAGTGCCGTGCCGACCCCGTCCGGTGGCGCGACCCCGACCCCGTCGGGCAGCGGCGCGCCGAAGGTGAGTTCGTCGCCCAGTGGCGGTCAGGGCGGTATGGCCCCCGCGTCGCCCAGCGCCACGCCGACGCCCTCCGCGTCCGCGGCGCCGAGCGCCAGCGCCAGCGCGCCGGCCCCGACCGCCAGCGCCGAGCCGGTGCCGGCAAGCGTCGAGGAGCAGCGCAAGGCCGTCGAGCAGAAGGTCGGCGCCGCCGCCTGGCAGGCCGCCAACGGGCTGCAGGCCCCGGCCGACCTGACCGCCGACCCGTCGTTGGCGGACAAGCTCAAGCCGTTCGGCACGTTGTCGCCGCAAGAGGTGGCCGTGTTGCCGGCGCAGATGCAGTTCAACGTGCCCACCATCGGCTGCGCTCAGCTCGACAAGCGCCCCCCGGCGTCGATCTCCGCCGAGAAGCAGCAGGTCGTCGCCTGTGAGGACGGTGCGTCGAAGTACCTGCTCGACCAGGCGAAGGTGCTCGGCACCGACGTGGACGACGCCGACGCGGTGCTGGACCAGACGAACGCCTGGGTGGTCAGCCTGGACTTCACCGGCGACGGTCAGGGCAAGTGGACGGCGCTGACCCGTGAGGCGTTCAACAACGAGGGTCAGGCCTGCGACGCGACAGCGCTGGGTCAGGACGGCAAGTGTCGGGTCGCCGTCGTGCTCGACAACGAGATCGTCTCCTCGCCGGAGATCCAGGGTGTGCTGACCGGCAACTCCCAGATCACCGGCAACTTCAACCAGAAGGACGCCAGCGCGCTGGCCGGCCAGCTGCGCTACGGCGCGCTGCCGGTGACCTTCAAGGCGCAGGAGTCGCAGAACGTCACCGCCACGCTCGGCGCGAGCCACCTGCGTGCCGGTCTGCTCGCGGCGGGCATCGGCATGCTGCTGGTCATCATCTACTCGTTCTTCTACTACCGGCTGCTCGGCTCGGTGATCTTCCTGAGCCTCATCCTCTCCGCGCTGCTCGTCTTCGGGGCGCTCGTGGTGCTCGGCCGGCAGATCGGCTTCACGCTCACCCTCGCCGGCATCGCCGGCATGATCGTCTCACTCGGTGTGGCGGCCGACTCGTTCGTCATCTACTTCGAACGATTGAAGGACGAGATCCGGGAGGGGCGCAGCCCGCGTAGCGCCGTGCCCCGCGCCTGGGTCCGGGCCCGCCGCACGATCATCTCGGCCAACGCGATCACCCTGCTGTCCGCTGTGGTGCTCTACGTGGTCTCGGTCGGCACGGTCAAGGGCTTCGCCTTCGCGCTCGGTCTGGCCACCGTGCTGGACCTGGTCGTGGTCTTCCTCTTCCGACACCCGATCATGACGATGTTCGCCCGGACCCGGGCGTTCCTGTCCCCGCGGGTCAGCGGTCTGGGCCGGGCACTGCCGGCCCGTAACCAGCCGACTCAGCAGCCCCGCAACCCGCGCGCCAAGGAGGCCTGAGATGGCTGAAAACGGTCTGGCGAGCCGCCTCTACAACGGCGAGGCCGGTCTCAACATCGTCGGCCGGCGCAAGCTCTGGTTCAGCGTCGCCGGGGTCCTGGTCCTGATCGCGATCCTCAGCTTCTCGATCCGCGGGTTCAGCCTGGGCATCGAGTTCGCCGGCGGCAACTCGTTCCAGGTGCCGGCGAGCGTCGGCACTCTGGACGACGCCGAGCGCGGGGTCGACGCGGCGCTCGTGGCGGAGAACACCGGCACCGACGTGGTCACCGCCCAGAAGGTCGGCGGCCCCGGTGGCGACTCCTACGAGCTGCGTACCGGGCAGCTCAGCCCCGAGCAGGCGAACGCGGTGAAGGCCCGGATCGCCGACCGCTTCGGCATCAACGCCGACCAGATCAGCGGCAACCAGGTGAGCGAGGCCTGGGGCAGCCAGGTCACCGAGCGGGCCGTGCTCGGCCTGGTCATCTTCATCGCGCTGGTGATGGTCTACCTGATCCTGCGCTTCGAGTGGCGGATGGCGGTCGCCGCGGTCTCCTCGCTGATCACGAACCTGATCCTGACCGCCGGCATCTACTCGCTCGTCGGCTTCGAGGTCACCCCGTCGACGATCATCGGCTTCCTCACGATCCTGGGCTTCGCGCTCTACGACGTGGTGGTGGTCTTCGACAAGGTCCAGGAGAACACCCGCGGCATCACCGCCAACAACAACCAGACGTACGGCGAGGCGGCCAACCTGGCCGTCAACCAGAGCCTGATGCGGTCGTTGAACACCTCGGTGGTCGCCCTGCTGCCGGTCGGCGGTCTGCTCTTCATCGGTGCCGGCCTGCTCGGCGCCGGCACGCTGAAGGACCTCGGTCTGGTGCTGTTCGTCGGTATGGCGGTGGCGTTCCTGACCTCCATCCTGGTGGCCACGCCGCTGCTGGCCCTGCTGAAGAACTACGACCCGCGGATCCAGGCGCACAACAAGCGCGTCCTGGCCCGGCGGGGCGCGCTCGCCCGGGGCGAGGTCGCCGGCAAGGGTGCCGTCAGCCCGACGTCGGCGACCGAGGAGTCGGTCGACCCGGATGCCGCCGCGCTGGCCGGTGCCGCGCCCAAGGTGGGCGCTCGTCCGGCGGGTAAGCGGCCGACCGGTGCCCGCGGCGGTCGCCCCGGTGGCGGCGGCAACCGGCCGGGTGGCGCCAAGCGGCGCTGACCCGCCACGAAACAACCGAACGGCGTCCGGCATGCTGTGCGAACAGCCCGGGACGGTGTCCAAGCGCCTCGGCTCGACCGAGGACGTCGACACCGTCCCAGCCGGGCGCCGTCGTCGTCGAAGGGAACGCAACAGCCGTGACGGAGACCCACAGCACCGCGGCGCGCGGGGACATCGGCCCGGAGGCCGCCCGACTGGTCGCCAGCCGGGTGTTGGACGTACCCGACTTCCCCAAGCCCGGCGTCATGTTCAAGGACCTGATGCCACTGTTCGCCGACGGGGAGGCGTTCCGTGAGGTGACCGACGGCATCGTCGCGTACCACGGTCGGGACGCCTTCGACGTGGTGGTCGGCATCGAGGCCCGCGGGTTCGTCGTCGCCGCGGCCGTCGCGTACGCGGCCGGGGTCGGCGTCGTGCCGGTCCGGAAGGCCGGCAAGCTGCCCCGCCCGGCGCACTCGGTGTCCTACGCGCTCGAATACGGCGAGGCCACCCTTGAGGTGCACGAGGACGCCTTCACCGCCGGGCACCGGGTGCTCGTGGTCGACGACGTGTTGGCCACCGGCGGCACCGCCGAGGCGACGCTCGACCTGGTCGAGCGGGCCGGCGGCACCGTCACCGGCTTCACCGTGCTGCTGGAGCTCGGTTTCCTGGGCGGCCGGCAGCGGCTGGCACCGCGTCCCGTCCATGCCCTGCTGACCGTTTGACCCGGTCGGTGCCGGACTGACCGGTTGCTGGCAGACTCGTTGGGCGGCGCCCGTGCCGACCGTCCGGCGGAGCGGCAGCGGACCGTGTGTGCGGGTAGCATTGCCCATTGCTGACGCCGGCGGCACGTCGCCCGGCGGCGCGAGACCAGGCCGGCCGATTGTTCGGCAGGTGATTTCCCGGCGAGCGGTGAGGAGGCCGGTGTCCCACGATGTCGTCCCTCCGGCGGAGGGCACGGTGCACCCGACAGGCGACGCTGACGGCACGGTGACCGACCGGGCAGGCGACGCGCCAGCCCGGGTGACGGGCGCCGGCAGCGGCTCTGGACGGGCTGCGGGCGAGAGCGCGGCAGGTCCGACAGGGGGCCCGCCGAGCGTCGAGGCGTCCCCCGGTGCCGACGGGGTGGTGGTGCCGTTCCCGAGCGACACCGGCGTCGACCCGTCGCCGAGCGGTGGCTTCGGGCTGTCCAACGCGCCCACCGGGCGGCGGGTGCGGGCCCGGCTGGCCCGGTTCAACGCGCCCTGGCAGACCTCGCAGGTCAGCGAGGTGCTGGAGCCGCTGATCGCGAGCCACCGGGACAACCACCCCAAGGCCGATGCCCGGCTGCTCCAGCGCGCCTTCGACACGGCCGCGCGGTGGCACTCCGGGCAGTACCGCAAGTCCGGTGACCCGTACATCACCCACCCGCTCGCGGTGGCGACCATCCTGGGCAACCTGGGGATGGACACCACCACGCTTGTCGCCGCGCTGCTGCACGACACCATTGAGGACACCGAATACACACTCGACGCGATGCGCGCCGACTTCGGTGGCGAGGTCGCCCTGCTCGTCGACGGCGTCACGAAACTCGACAAGGTCAAGCTGGGTGACGCGGCCAAGGCCGAGACGATCCGCAAGATGGTCGTGGCGATGGCCAAGGACCCGCGGGTGCTGGTGATCAAGCTGGCCGACCGGCTGCACAACATGCGCACCCTTACCTTCCTGCCCCGCCCCAAGCAGGAGCAGAAGGCCAAGGAGACGTTGGAGATCCTGGCGCCGCTGGCGCACCGGCTCGGTATGAACACGATCAAGTGGGAGCTGGAGGACCTGTCCTTCGGCACGCTGTTCCCGAAGCGCTACGAGGAGATCAACAGGCTGATCGGGGAGCACCAGCCGCAGCGCGAGTCGCTGTTGCGGCAGGTGACGCAGAAGGTCGGCACCGACCTGAAGGCCGCCAAGATCAAGGCGGAGACCACCGGTCGGCCGAAGCACCTCTACTCGATCTACCAGAAGATGATCGTGCGGGGTCGCGACTTCAACGACATCTACGACCTGGTGGGTGTGCGGATCCTTGTCGACACGGTGCGCGACTGCTACGCGGCGTTGGGGGTCATCCACGCCAACTGGCAGCCGGTGCCGGGCCGGTTCAAGGACTACATCGCGATGCCCAAGTTCAACATGTACCAGTCGTTGCACACGACTGTCATCGGGCCCACCGGCAAGCCGGTGGAGATGCAGATCCGCACGTACGCGATGCACCGCACCGCGGAGTTCGGCATCGCCGCGCACTGGAAGTACAAGGAGCACAAGGGCACCCAGATCGTCGGCCCGCCGGCGCACATCGACGAGATGACCTGGCTGCGGCAGCTGCTGGACTGGCAGCGGGAGGCGGCCGACCCGAGCGAGTTCCTGGACGCGTTGCGCTTCGACCTGTCCAGCCAGGAGGTGTACGTCTTCACCCCCAAGGGTGACGTCATCCCGCTGCCGACCGGCTCCACGCCTGTGGACTTCGCGTACGCGGTGCACACCGAGGTGGGGCACAAGTGCATCGGGGCGCGGGTCAACGGCAAGCTGGTGCCGTTGGAGTCGACGCTGTCCAACGGCGACGTGATCGAGATCTTCACCTCGAAGTCCGAGACCGCCGGCCCGACGCAGGACTGGCTCGGCTTCGTCAAGAGCCCGCGGGCGCGCACGAAGATCCGCCAGTACTTCAACAAGGAGCGGCGCGAGGAGGCGATCGAGGCCGGCAAGGACGCGATCGTCAAGGCGATGCGCAAGCAGGGCATGCCGTTGCAGCGGATGCTCACCTCCGACGCGCTCATGTCGATCGCGCGGGACCTGCACCTGGCCGACGTGGCGTCGCTCTACGCGGCGGTCGGCGACAGCCAGGTCTCCGCCCAGTCGGTCGTGCAGAAGCTGATGGCCGCGTACGGCGGCGAGGAGGGCGCGGCGGAGGACATCGCCGAGACCGCCGTCGCCACCCGGCCGCCGCGCAGCCGGCAGAGCAGCAACGACCCCGGGGTCGTGGTCCGCGGCGTCAGCGACGTCTGGATCAAGCTGGCGCGCTGCTGCACCCCGGTCCCACCGGACTCGGTGTTCGGCTTCGTCACCCGCTCCGGCGGGGTCAGCGTGCACCGCGACGACTGCGCCAACGCCGAGGACCTGCGGGCCCAGAGCGAACGGGTGGTCGAGGTGAGTTGGAAGCTCACCTCCGCCTCGACCTTCCTGGTCGCCATCCAGGTCGAGGCACTGGACCGGCACAAGCTGCTTGCCGATGTCACCCGGGTGCTCTCCGACGAGCGGGTGAACATCCTCTCCGCCACCGTCACCACCACCCGCGACCGGGTGGCGGTGAGCCGGTTCAGCTTCGAGATGGCCGACCCGAAACACCTGGGCCACCTGCTGGCCACGGTCCGCAAGGTCGACGGCGTCTTCGACGCCTACCGGGTCACCTCCGGCGCCTGAGGCGTACCCCGGGGACACGACAGCGCCCGCCGGCTCGGCCGGCGGGCGCTGTGTCGTCTGGACGCGGGTGTCAGCTCTGCGGCGGGCTCATCGTGAGGTCCTTGATGATGACCTCCTTCTTCGGGTGGCCACCACCGGCCTGCTGGGCGAACGCCCCGTCGTCGCCGGCCTTGGCCACGTCCTTGACGAGGTCCATGCCACCGGTGATGGTGCCCAGCACGGTGTACGCCGGGTCCAGCGGCGAGTCGCCGTAGACGATGAAGAACTGGCTGCCGGTGCTCCCCGGATCCTGGGACTTGGCCATCGCGATGACACCCTCCGGGTACGGCGGGCGCTTGTCGGTGGGCAGGTTCTCCTCGGCCATCCGGTAGCTCGGGCCGCCCTGGCCGTCGGTGTCCCGCCAGCCGTTGCCGGTGGCGCTGGGGTCACCGCACTGCAACACCTTGATGCCCTCGCTCACCAGGCGGTGGCACTTGGTGTTGTCGAAGAAGTTCTTCTCCGCGAGGTAGGTGAAGCTGCCCGCCGTGCACGGCACCTTCGAGCGGTCGACCTTGGCGGTGATCGGGCCCAGGTTGGTGTCGATCGTCATGGTCTGGATGCCCTTGGCGGACTGCTGGTTGCTCGGCACCCCCACGTCCTTGATCTGCGGGGGGCGCTGCTCGGTGGGCAGCGCGTTGTACGCGCACTCGGCCGCGCCCGCCGCCGGCGCGGCGGTGTCGCTCTTGTCGTCGTCGCCGCCGAGGCTCACCGCCAACCAGACGGTGCCGGCGACCACGAGCACCAGCGCGGCGGCCGCGCTGACGATCGCCTGCGTCTGCCGGCGCTTGCGGGCCTTGGCCGCGCGCTCGGCCATCTCCTTCTCGAGCCGGGCGCGTGCCGCCGCGCGCTGCCGCTCTCTGGTGGACGTCACGCCTGGATCCTCCTGGCTGTCTGCTGCTGGGTGCCGCTTGGTTGTGGGTGGTGGCGGCCGGTCAGCCGGCGCTGGGACTGCTGGACGGCGCGCCGGAGGCCGACGGCGCGGGTGCCGCCGCGGTGACCGGCTCACCGACGGTGAGACTCTGGATCGTCACGTCGGTGCTGGGCTTGACCTTCGCCCCGCTCCCATTGTCCACGGTCGGGAGCGCACCGATCTTTTCCACCACGTCCAGCCCGCCGGTCACCCGGCCGATCACCGGATACTTCGGGTCAGCGGTGGTGAAGTCCTTGAAGAAGATCAGGAACTGGCTGCCGTTGTTGCCCGGCGGGTTGGCGATCATCGCCACGGTGCCCTTCGGGTACGTCGGCGGCTGCCCGGGTGCCGGACTTGCCGACGGTGACGCCGACGGCACGGTGGGCAGCTCCTCGTCGTAGAACGAGTAGGTGGGCCCGCCCAGGCCGGTGCCGCTCGGGTCGCCGCAGCGCAGCGCGCCGTCGGCGGTGATCTCGTGGCACTTGGTGTTGTCGTAGAACGACCGGCTCGCCAGGTGCGCGATGCTCGCCGCCGCACACGGCGAGTTGGTCAGGTTGAGTTCCGCGGTGATCGGACCGCCCTGGTTGGTGGTCACCGTCATCGCCCGGGTGCCCTCGGTGGGCAGGCCCTTGCTCTCCGGCGTGCCGACGTCCTTGAGGTTGGCGTTGCCCGCCGCGTCCTGCGGCGTCCAGAGGCAGGTGTCCTCGTTTGCCGTGTTCTGCTTCGAGTCGGAGTCGAACGCCCCGAGTGCCCAGGCGGAGCCGGCCACGACCAGCACCAGGATCAGGGCGGCGCCGACACCGGCCTGGATCTGCCGACGACGCCGCGTGGCGGCGGCCCGGCGAGCCAACTGCCGGTCGAGCTTGGCCCGCGCCAGTTTGCGCTGCCGGTCCCTGCTGGAAGCCACAGGTGCTCCCCTTTCCTCTACCTGGTCGTCGCCGGCGACCGGGCGTCCCGGCCCGTCCGGGCGTCACGTGTGCCGCGCCACACGCCCGCCAGAGTGTACGGCTAGTGACTGGGAAAGTGGTGTACGAGGTCCACCCCGTCCCGAGCAGCGCTTATCGGAGGTTGTCACTGTGCCGTACGGGGCGCCCGGGACGGACGCGGCAAACTCGCTCGGTACGCCCGTTAGGCTGCTGGACAGGATGACAGCCGCTCGACGAAAGGACAGCGCCAGTGCTCGTGGCCGGCTTTCCCGCGGACGCCTACGGCACCAACTGCTACGTGGTTGCCACCGCGCCGGGGGAGCAGTGCGTGGTGGTCGACCCCGGGATCGGGGTGCTCGACCAGCTCGACGCGCTGCTCGCCGAGCACCGCCTGCATCCGGCCGCCGTGCTGCTCACCCACGGCCACCTCGATCACACCTTCTCGGTCGCGCCGGTCTGCGGTGCGCGCGGCATCACCGCGTACGTGCATCCCGGTGACCGGGAGATGGTCGCCGACCCGGCCAAGGGCCTCTCCGCCGACCTGAGGGCGCTCTTCGGCGGCCGGTTGACCTACACCGAGCCGGAGGACGTGGCCGAGCTGACCGACGGCGCCACCCTCAGCCTCGCCGGCCTGGAGATCGCCGTCGACCACGCCCCGGGTCATACCGGCGGGTCGGTGCTGTTCCGGCTGCCCGGCGCGGGCTCGGGCTGGGAGGCGGACGAGATCTGCCTGTCCGGCGACGTCCTCTTCGCCGGGTCGATCGGCCGCACCGACCTGCCGGGCGGGAGCATGCCGGCCATGCTCACCAGCCTGCGCGACAAGGTGCTCCCGCTTGCCGACGACACGGTCGTGCTGCCCGGCCACGGCCCCAGCACCACCATCGGCCGCGAGCGCGCCAGCAACCCGTACCTCATGAAGGTGGCTGGCACGTCGCCGGCCGCTCCCACCCGGGGCCTCTAGATCCTCGTCCGCGCCGCGCGCGGACCCACGACACCACCGCGCCGTGGGCGCGGCACCGCAAGGAGTACGCCGATGAGCAAGCCCACGCCCATCTCCGGCTTCCCGGAGTGGACCCCCGGTCAGCGGATGATCGAGCAGTTCGTGCTCGACAAGATCCGGACCACGTTCGAGCTGTACGGCTTCGCGCCGCTGGAGACCCGCGCGGTGGAGCCGCTGGACCAGCTGCTGCGCAAGGGCGAGACCTCGAAGGAGGTCTACGTGATCCGGCGGCTGCACGCCGACGCCGAGGGCGGCGGTGGTGACGACCAACTCGGCCTGCACTTCGATCTGACAGTGCCGTTCGCCCGCTACGTGCTCGAGAACGCGGGCAGGTTGACCTTCCCGTTCCGGCGCTACCAGATCCAGAAGGTGTGGCGGGGGGAGCGGCCGCAGGAGGGCCGCTACCGTGAGTTCGTCCAGGCCGACATCGACATCGTCGACCGGGACACCCTGGCCCCGCACCACGAGGCGGAGATGCCGCTCGTCATCGGCGACGCGTTGCGGTCGCTGCCGATCCCGCCGGTGACCATCCAGGTGAACAACCGCAAGATCTGGGAGGGCTTCTTCCGCGGCGTCGGGGTGACCGACCCGGAGGCGGCGCTGCGTACCGTCGACAAGCTCGACAAGATCGGCCCGGCCAAGGTGACCGAGTTGCTGGCCCAGACGGCCGGGGCGAGCGAGGCGCAGGCCAAGGCGTGTCTGGCGCTCGCCGAGATCTCCGCGCCGGACGCCTCGTTCGCCGACGCCGTACGCGCGCTCGGGGTGAGCGACCCGCTGCTGGACGAGGGCGTCGAGGAACTGGTCCGGGTGGTGCAGACCGCGGCCGAGCACTCGCCCGGCCTGTGCGTGGCGGACCTGCGCATCGCCCGTGGCCTGGATTACTACACCGGCACCGTCTACGAGACCCAGCTGCGCGGCTATGAGCGGTTCGGCTCGATCTGCTCCGGAGGCCGGTACGACAACCTGGCCAGCGCCGGTGCCACCTCGTACCCCGGGGTGGGTATCTCGATCGGCGTGACCCGGCTGCTCGGGTTGCTGTTCGGCGCCGGTGACCTGTCGGTCTCCCGCTCGGTGCCCACCTGCGTCCTGGTGGCGTTGGCCGACGAGGAGCACCGCCCGGCAAGTGACCGGATCGCGGCGGCGCTGCGGGCCCGCGGCATCGCCACCGAGGTCTCGCCGAGCGCGGCGAAGTTCGGCAAGCAGATCCGTTACGCGGAGCGGCGCGGCATCCCGTACGTCTGGTTCCCGGGTGCCGACGGGGGGCCGGACGAGGTGAAGGACATCCGCTCCGGTGCGCAGGTCACGGCGGGTGCGCAGGAGTGGGTGCCACCCCTGGCGGACCTCCGGCCGGTGGTCAGCTGACTCTCCCCACTGGCGCTCATGGCCACGGGGACCTACGGTAGCGTAAGTTACGCCACCGTAGGGAGTTTCTCGTGACCATGAGCACCACGCTTAGCCAGACCGCGCTCCTCGTCGAGTTGGAGCCGGTGGTTGCCCGCAACCTCGACCGCCACCTTTCGCTGGCCAAGGAGTGGTTCCCCCACGAGTACGTGCCGTGGAGCGAGGGGCGGACCTTCGACGGGCCGCTCGGTGGCGAGGCGTGGTCACCTACCGACTCCACGATTCCCGACGTGGCCCGCACCGCGCTGATCGTGAACCTGCTGACCGAGGACAACCTGCCCTCGTACCACCACGAGATCGCCACCCTGTTCGGCCGGGACGGCGCGTGGGGCACCTGGGTGCACCGGTGGACCGCGGAGGAGGGCCGGCACGGCGTCGCGATCCGCGACTACCTGACGGTCACCCGGGCGGTCGACCCGGTGGCGTTGGAGCGGGCCCGGATGACGCACATGTCCGAGGGCTACACGAACGCCCACGGCGACGAGGTGCTGCACTCGCTGGCGTACGTGTCGTTCCAGGAGTTGGCCACCCGCATCTCGCACCGGAACACCGGCAAGGCCACCGGCGATCCCGCCTGCGAGGCGCTGCTGGCCCGGGTGGCCGCCGACGAGAACCTGCACATGGTCTTCTACCGCAACCTGCTCGCCGCCGCGTTCGAGCTGGCCCCGAGCCAGGCCATGCGGGCGGTCGCCGACGTGGTGGCCGACTTCCAGATGCCGGGCGCCGGCATCGACGGGTTCGCCCGCAAGTCGGTGGCGATCGCCCTGGCCGGCATCTACGACCTGCGCCAGCACCGGGACGAGGTGCTCCAGCCGGTGCTGCGCCAGTGGGACGTCTTCAACGTGACAGGTCTCGACGCCGACGGCGAAGCCGCCCGCGAGCAACTCGCCGCCCAACTGGACAACCTGGACCGCGCCGCGACCCGCTTCGAGGAAAAGCGCGACGCCCGAGCCGCCCGCCTAGCCCTCCGCTAACCCCCACCCACCTGCCCCACCCCACCCCACCCCGACCCGCCCCGGCCCGCCCCGGCCGCCCCGCCCCGGCCGCCCCGCCCCGGCCCGGCCCGTTGATCATGAAGTTATTGCCACTCGCGTCGGCGTGTCGTGGCAATAACTTCATGATCGACGCAGAGGGGGGTGGGGGGCGGGGGCGGGGGCGGGGTTAGGGGAGGGGGAGGAGGAGGCAGGTGCTGGTGGCGTGGGCTATCAGGCGGGAGTTGGCGTCGGTGATGCGAGCCTCGGCCAGGGCCGTGCGGCGGCCCCGTTGCAGCACCGTGCCCGCGCAGCGCAGCGTGCCACTGTCGACGGTGACCGGACGGAGGAACTTCACGTTGAGGTCCAGCGAGGTGTAGCCGACGCCGGCCGGCAGGGTGGTGTGCACGGCGCAGGCCGCGGCGGTGTCCAGCAGCGTCGAGAGGACGCCGCCGTGAACGCTGCCGAGCGGGTTGTAGTGGAACTCCTGCGGGGTCAGCTCGACGACGACCTGACCTTCCTCGGCCGCCATCCGGGCCATGTCGATGAGGTGCATCACCGGCGGCGTGGCCAGCTCGCCGGCGATCATCGACCGGATCATGTCGAGGCCGCTCAGTTTACCGATCTGGGCGGCGTTGAGCGCCGGGTCCGCCCAGGTGAAGGTGCGGCTGCGCGCCGGTTCCTGCGTTTGCGTCATGAACCGCAGCCTGGCAGCAGGTTGCTGAGTCTGTCAACGAGACTTAGCCTGGCCGGATGCGACCCACGGCACTCGACTGGTCGGTGGAGAACTGCACGATCACCCGCGCGATGGAGATCCTCGGTGAACGGTGGACCCTGGTGGTGCTCCGCGAGGTGTTCACCGGCGTACGCCGGTTCGACGACATGCGGGTGCGCACCGGCATCCCCCGGCAGGTGCTCACCAACCGACTGGGCACCCTTGTGGAGCAGGGCGTGCTGCGCCGCGAGCCGTACCGGGAGCCGGGCAGCCGGCTGCGCCACGAGTACCGGTTGACCGAGAAGGGCCTGGATCTCTGGCCGGTCCTGGTGGCCGTGCTCGGGTGGGGTGACAGGTACCTCGCCGACCCCGAGGGGCCGCCGCTGACCGTCACCCACCGTGACTGCGGTGCCCGGGTGTTCGTCGAGTTGCGCTGTGCCGACGGGCATGACGTGCGGCCGGCGCGCGACGTGCTGCCCCGTCCCGGGCCGGGCGCCCGTCGTCGTACCCCCTGACCGACGGCGTCGCGCCGGCAGCGCGGCAGGACATCGACAGTCGTGCGCGCCGCGACCGGATCCGATGTGACGGTGGCTGTGCGCAAGCGTGTCGCGGGTGTTGCGGAGATGTGGCCGGCAACGTTCGCCGAATCCGGGCCGAATCAAGCCTTGTCAATGATCTTAAGTATGTGAATACTTCAGTGCACTTGGCCGGTTTCCCCAGATCGGCCGGGTTGTCATCGGGTCAGCCGGCCTCGGCGAGACCCGCTCCCCCGCCCAGGAGGTTGTTACATGCGACCCACGAGGTCCACATTCCGTGTTGCGGCCACTGTCGCCGTTTCCGGAAGTCTGGTCGTCGGCGCGCTCATCGGCGCACCCGCCCAGGCCGCACCCGCCGCCTCGCCCGACGCCGCCGCCGCGCTGTCCGCGCAACTCGGCGACCGCTCGGCCGGCTCGTACCTCGACGCCAGCGGCAGGTCCGTCGTCACGGTGACCGACGCGGCCGCCGCCAGCGCGGCGAACAAGGCCGGCGCCGTCGTCCGTTACGTCACCCGCGGTGCCGGCGAACTCAACCGGGCCACCGCCGAACTGGAGCGCTCCGCCAAGATCCCGGGCACCGCCTGGTGGAGCGACCCGATCACCAACCAGGTGGTCGTCTCCGTCGACAGCACCGTCACCGGCGCCAAGCTGGAGCGGGTCAAGGCTGCCGCCGCGCGCGCCAACGGCGCGGTGCGGGTCGAGGCCGAGGCCGGCGTGCTCAGCACCCGCATCTCGGGTGGCCAGGCCATCTACACCGGCGGCTACCGCTGCTCGCTCGGCTTCAACGTGCGCAGCGGCAGCACCTACTACTTCCTGACCGCCGGGCACTGCACCAACCTCGGCACCAACTGGTACTCGAACTCCAGCCAGACGACCCTGCTGGGCACCCGTTCCGGCACCAGCTTCCCGGGCAACGACTACGGCATCGTGCGGCACAGCAACTCCGCGAACGCCGCCGGCAACGTCTACCTCTACAACGGCAGCTACCGGGACATCACCGGCTCCGGCAACGCGTCGGTCGGTCAGTCGGTGCAGCGCTCGGGCAGCACCACCGGCCTGCGCAGCGGCTCGGTGTCCGCGACCAACGCCACGGTGAACTACGCCGAGGGTTCGGTCTCCGGCCTGATCCGCACCAACGTCTGCGCCGAGGGTGGCGACAGCGGCGGCTCGCTCTTCTCCGGCGGCACCGCGCTCGGCCTCACCTCCGGCGGCAGCGGTAACTGCAGCAGCGGCGGGACGACCTACTTCCAGCCCGTCACCGAGGCCCTGAGCCGCTACGGCGTCAGCGTCTTCTGATCGATTCACCGCCCGCGGGTCGCCGGAATCCTCCGGCGGCCCGCGCCGCGCGTCCGGGGCCAGGGCCGTCCGCCCCGGCGCCGACGCCCGCGCCGCCTCAGGCGAGGCGATCCCGCCCGTCGGTGGGCAGCAGGGGATCCGGGGGTACGACACCTGTCGTCGGCAGGGCGGGCCCGAGCGCCGTGGCGCCGTCGGTGGCCCCGGCGAGGTGTGCCCGTCGGGCGGCGAGGACCGCCAGCAGCGGCCAGAGTGACACGCCCACCGCCGTCACCCGTTCGGCCAGGCCGGTCCGGGATCCGCTGGTCACCTCGAACGCGAACCACCCGAAGAGGGCGAGCAGCACGAGCGTGGCGCTCAGCGCGACGCCCCGCCGAAACGCCCAGGGCGGCTGCGGGCTTCGCGGATGTGCGGCGTCCGGGCCCCGCGGCAGCCGCAGCGCCGACCCGGCGGGCCAGAGCGCCAGCGCCAGGACGGCGATGGTGGCCGCGATGCCGTGGCTGAGTGAGCCGCCGACGGCCGGCCGGGGAAAGGCGACAAGCGCGATGGTCGCCACGCCGCCGACGGCGAGCAGGAATCGGCTGGGCAGCCCGGCCGCGTGCAGCACCGCGGCGATCGCCAGGTAGCAGCAGCCGAGCAGCAGCAGACAAGTGATCATGATCCAGGAGTCGGTGGCGTCGTGCCCCGCCAGTTCGCTGATGGTGTCGCGAACCGGGTCGTACCCGGCCGGCTGGCGGGCACCCGCGACCGTCCAACCGCCCACCAGCAGCACCGGCGCGGCCACCGCGGTGGCGACGCCCCAGTTTGGTACGGCGCGCATTCGGCCACGTTAACCGGCGCGGCGGCCCGGCGAGCCGGGTTCGCCAGGCTGCCCACCGGGGAAGCGCGCGGCCTGCCGCCTGCTCACCTGCGAATCGTGCCGGCCTGCCGGGTGCCCCCGAGGTGGGGCGGCCAGCCCTGACAGAATGCCGGTGAGGACTGTTCCACGATGAGGAGTTGCCAGCCGTGATCCGTACCCACAATGCCGGAAGCCTGCGCGCCGCGGACGCCGGCTCGACGGTGACGCTCGCCGGGTGGGTGGCCCGCCGGCGCGACCACGGCGGGGTCATCTTCGTCGACCTGCGCGACGGCACCGGCGTCGTCCAGGTGGTGTTCCGCGAGGAGGACGCGCACGCGCTGCGCAACGAGTTCTGCGTGAAGGTCGTCGGCGAGGTGACCCGCCGGCCGGGCGGCAACGAGAACCCGGAGCTGCCCACCGGTGAGGTCGAGGTGACAGTCACCGAGCTGGAGGTGCTCTCCGAGGCCGCACCGCTGCCGCTGCCGGTGGACGACCAGATCGAGGCCGGCGACGACATCCGGCTCAAGTACCGCTACCTGGACCTGCGCCGCAGCGGGCCGGCGAACGCCCTGCGGCTGCGCTCGCGGGCCAGCCACCTGGCCCGGGGGGTGCTGCACGAGCGGGACTTCCTGGAGATCGAGACGCCGACGCTGACCCGGTCGACGCCCGAGGGCGCCCGCGACTTCCTGGTCCCGGTGCGCTTGCAGCCCGGCAGCTGGTACGCGCTGCCGCAGTCGCCGCAGCTGTTCAAGCAGCTGCTGATGGTCGGCGGCATGGAGCGGTACTACCAGATTGCCCGCTGCTACCGCGACGAGGACTTCCGGGCCGACCGGCAGCCCGAGTTCACCCAGCTCGACATCGAGATGTCCTTCGTCACCGAGGACGACGTGATCGACCTCGGTGAGGCGATCGTCTCGACGCTCTGGAAGGACCTCGCGGGGCACGAGATCAGCCAGCCGATCCCGCGGATCACCTGGCACGACGCGATGGCCCGGTACGGCTCGGACAAGCCGGACCTGCGCTACGGCGTCGAGTTGACCGAGCTGACCGACTACCTGCGCGGCACGCAGTTCCGGGTCTTCGCCGGCGCGATCGACGCGGGCGGCTACGTCGGCGCGGTGGTGATGCCCGGCGGCGCGGCGCAGAGCCGCAAGGAGCTGGACGGCTGGCAGGACTGGGCCAAGGCGCGTGGTGCCCGTGGCCTGGCGTACGTGGTGCTGGACGCCGAGACCGGCGAGGCGCGCGGGCCGGTGGCGAAGAACCTGTCCGCCGAGCACCTGGGTGGGCTCGCCGACGCGGTCGGCGCCAAGCCGGGTGACGCGGTCTTCTTCGCCGCCAGCACGAACACCCGGGAGGCGCAGGAGCTGCTCGGCGCTGCCCGGGTCGAGATCGCCAAGCGGTCCGGCCTGATCGACGAGAGCGCCTGGGCGTTCTGCTGGGTGGTCGACGCGCCGATGTTCGAGAAGACCGACGAGGGTGGCTGGACTGCCGTGCACCACCCGTTCACCTCGCCGAACGCCGAGTGGGTGGACCGGTTCGAGGAGGCCCCGGACCGGGCCCTGGCGTACGCGTACGACATCGTCTGCAACGGCAACGAGATCGGCGGCGGCTCGATCCGTATCCACCGGGGTGACGTGCAGAAGCGGGTCTTCGACCTGCTCGGCATCACTCCCGAGGAGGCGCAGGACAAGTTCGGCTTCCTGCTGGAGGCGTTCAAGTACGGCGCCCCGCCGCACGGCGGCATCGCCTTCGGCTGGGACCGGGTCTGCATGCTTCTCGCCGGCGCGGACTCGATCCGCGAGGTCATCGCGTTCCCGAAGACCCGGGGCGGCTTCGACCCGCTGACCGGCGCGCCGACCCCGATCACCGGCCAGCAGCGCACCGAGGCCGGCATCGACGCCAAGCCGAAGCCGCCGGCCACCGCCCACACCGGCACCGCCGGCCCGGCCGCTCCGGTGGCCGACCCGGTCTGACCCCCGCCCGTTTGGTTGATCAAGAGGTCTGCGTCATCATCGCCCCGCGGGATGACGCAGACCTCTTGATCGATGGATCGGGCCGCGGTGCGCGCGCTGGTCGCCGAGGTGCGGCCGGACGCGGTCGTCGGGACCCCCTACCGGTACGGGGACTGGGCGGTCACCGCCGACGGGGCGGCGCACGTGGCGGTCGCCGCCGCCGAGGTCGGTGCCCGACTGGTGCACGTGTCGAGTGACGCGCTGCACGCCGGTCGTCCCACGCCGTACGCCGACGACGACCCACCCACCCCGGTGCACGCGTACGGGGCCGCGAAGGCGGCGGCGGAGACCGCCGTGCGGGCGATCGACCCGGGGGCGGCAGTGGTGCGTACCTCGCTGATCCTGGGCGAGGGCAGCAAGCAGATCCAGCTCTGCCGGGACGCGCTCGCCGGGCGGGCCGTCCTGTTCACCGACGAGCTGCGTTGCCCGATCGACGTGACCGACCTGGCCGACGCGGTGCTGGAGTTGGTCGCCTCGTCGTACGCGGGTCCGCTCAACGTGGCCGGCCCCGATGCGGTGAGCCGGGCCGACCTGGGCCGGCTGGTCGCCGAGCGGTCTGGTGTGAGCACGGCCGGCCTCAAGACCACCACCGGCGCCTCGACCGGCCTGACCCGCCCCCTCGACGTACGCCTCGACAGCTCCCGCGCCGCCGGCCTGCTGCGGACCCGGCTGCGCGGGGTACGCGAACTCCTGGCGCACTGAGAGGAGCGCGTCTGCACACTTCTTATGCACGAGACTTGTGCATAAGAAGTGTGCAGAGATAGTGTGCAGGCATGGAGAACTCCCCACCCGGCAAGCGCGCCGAGCCCCGCCGCGTCGATCTGGACGCGCGACAGGTCCGGGTGCTGGCCCACCCGCTGCGGATGCGGCTGCTCGGCTCGCTGCGAATCGACGGCCCGGCGACCGCGACGGCCCTCGCCGAGAAGTTGGGCACCAACACCGGCGCGACCAGCTATCACCTGCGGCAGCTCGCCGAGGTGGGGCTGGTGGCCGAGGATCCCGACCGGGGCACCGGTCGGCAGCGCTGGTGGCAGGCCGCGCACGACATGAGTCACTTCGAGCCCACCGACTTCGACGACGATCCGGACGCCCGCGCCGCGGTGCAGTGGATCCAGACCGACCAGGTGCGGCTGATGGCCGAGCTGGCCGAGCGGTGGATGGCCGTCGAGCACACCCAGTCCCGTTCCTGGCGCGACGCCGCCGGCATGAGTGACCTGGTGTTGCCGCTCGACCCGGCCCGACTGCGTGCGCTCAGCGACGACCTGTGGGCGGTGCTGCTGCGCTACCGCGACGACGCCGTCGTCGACGCCCCGGACGTCAAGCCCGTGCACGTGTTCCTGGCCGGCTTCCCGCGCCTGGACGAGCGATGGTGAGCGCGAGCAGGGTGAGCACGCTCTCCGTCCGTCAGGTCCGGCATCGCTACCTGACGCTCTATGGCCTGCGCTGGCTGCCCACGGGTCTGCTGATCCCGGTGATGGTCCTGCTGATGCAGGAGCGGGGCCTGTCGCTGCCGCAGATCGGCCTGGCCTTCACCGCCCAGGGGTTGCTGGTGCTGATGCTGGAGCTGCCCACCGGCGGGCTCGCCGACGCCCTCGGCCGCCGTCCCGTGTTGATCGTCGCCGGGACGCTCAGCCTCGTCTCGCTGTCGCTGTTCGCGGTGGCCGACTCGTTCTGGATGTTCTTCCTGGTCTACGCCGTGCAGGGGATCTACCGGGCCCTGGACAGCGGCCCGCTGGAGTCCTGGTACGTCGACGCCACACTGGCCGCCGACCCGAGCGCGGAGTACGAGCGGGGCCTCGGGCACGCCGGCGCGGTCAGTGGCGCGGCCATCGGCGCCGGTGCGCTGCTCAGCGGTGGCCTTGTCGCCCTGGGCCGGATCGGGCCGGTCAGCGCACTCACCGTGCCCGTGCTGGCCGCGATCGTCGCGCAGGCGGTCGCGCTTGTCGCCCTGCTCGTCCTGCTTGTCGAGCAGCGGCCGGCCACCGGGTTCGCGGCGGTGCGGGCCTCGGTGGTCCAGGCGCCCCGGATGATCGGCGAGGCGGTCGGGCTGCTGCGTCGCTCCCGGGTGCTGCTGGCCCTGGTCGCGGTGGAGCTGTTCTGGGGCTTCGGCATGGTCACCTTCGAGTCCCTGCTGCCGATCCGGCTCGCCGAGGTGATCGGCAACCCGGACCGCGCCGCGGCGCTGCTCGGACCGGCCAGTTCGGCCGCCTGGCTCGCCTCGGCTGCCGGCGCGGCACTGACCCCGCTGCTGCTGCGCTGGCTGGGCGCCGCGCCCGGCGCCGCCCTGCTGCGCATCCTGCAGGGTGTGACGGTGGTCGGGATGGGGCTGTTCGCCGGCCCGGTCGGAGTGTTGGCGGCCTACCTGGCCTGCTACGCCGTGCACGGCGCGTCCAACCCGTTGCACAGTGGCCTGTTGCACCGACAGGTCGACGGCCCGTACCGGACCAGCGTGCTCTCCCTGAACTCGATGATGTCGGCACCGGCCGCCGCGCTCGGCGGGGTGGTCCTGACCGCGATCGCCGCCGCCGCCAGCGTCAGCGCCGCGATGGTGGTCGGCGCGGTGGTGCTTGCCGTCGCCGCCCCGCTCTACCTGCCCGCCTGGCGGGCCGGGCGTCGGGCCACACCCGCCGTCGAGCCGACCGCGGTCCCGGTACCCGCCGTCGACCGTTAGCGAAGACCCCTCGCCGGACCGGCCGGAACGCCGGTCAGGCGAGGCGGACCGAGCTGAGCGGGAGAGTGTCGGTGAAGCCGAGCCGACGGTAGAGCCGGGCCGCACCGACGTTGTGCGTGTAGACACCGAGCCCCACGGTGTCGTGGCGGGCCAGCAGCGCCCGGGTCATCCCGGCGGTCAGGGACGCGCCCAGCCCCCGCCCCCGCTGGTCGGGTGCGACGGTCAGGCCGGCGAGGAAACCGATGTCGCCCTGGCTGCGGTCCGCGCCGCACGCCACCAACCGGTCGCCGACCCGGATGCCGTACCAGTCGAGCACCCGGGGGTCGCCGGGGCGGGAGGTGCTGGCGGGGAACGCCTCCTCGACCAGCGCGGCCAGCTCCGGCCGGTCGGCGTCGGTGAGGCGGACGACCGGCTGCTCGTCCGGCTGGGCCGGTGGTGGCGCGGTGGTCCAGTGGAAGTCCCAGTCGCTGTGTTCGGCAACCGCCAGCCGGTCGGCCGACAGCGCGCGATCGTGCCGGGGCAGGTGCAGCCGCTGTCCCGGGTGCAGCATCCCGTCGGCGGCGAGCGCGACACAGATCTCCAGCGCCGGTTCGGCCGGGCCGATCGCGCAGCCGGCCGGTCCGTGCTCGGGCGGCACCTGCCACAGCACGGCACCGGCACGCCGGTACGCGCGCACCGGCGCGCTGCGCGGGAGCGCGTGCCGGGCGAACGGGTGGTGGCCGACGGTGGCCAGGACGGCGCTCCGTCCCAGGAGCACCTGGTCGTCGATGATCATGGACACCAGCCTAGGAGCAGCTGCCGCAACGCCCGCGCCGGCCTGGGGCGATGCGACCCCATCCATCGTGGAGATTGACGAGCCGACCGATTGGGTACATCTCGCGCCGACCTACTGGGAACCCCCACCGGAGGACCGACATGCTCGCCATTCTCGCGGCTATCGTCTTTGGCTTCGCGCTGCTGCTCGACCTGCTCAACACCGACTTCGGAGCACCGGACCTGTTCAACTGGAACACGCTCGTGCTCATCGGTCTCCTCCTGCTCTCGCTCTACCTGGCCGGCGTCGGCAGCGGCCCGCGCGGCGGTGGCGGCGGCCGCTGGTACCGGGGCCGGCGCCCCGGTCGTGGCTGACCGGAACCGATCACCGGTGGCGGGCCCACGGCGCGATTCCGGCCCCGTGGGCCCGGCCCGGTACTGTCTTCGTGATGGAGTCCGACGCCCTTTTCTCTCTCGGTGAACCCGCCGGGGCGCGTAGCGCGCCCGACGGTCCTGCCGGCGTCGACGGCTTCACCGCGGTGGCCGACGATTCGCCCCTGCCCGTCCGGATGCGCCCGGCAACCCTCGACGAGTTGGTCGGGCAGGACCACCTGCTCGCCCCCGGTGCCCCCCTGCGGCAACTGGTCTCCGGCGGCGCCCCGATGTCGGTGATCCTCTGGGGTCCGCCCGGCAGCGGCAAGACCACAATCGCGCACCTGGTGGCCGGGGCGACCGACCGCCGCTTCGTCGCCATGTCGGCGCTCTCCGCCGGCGTCAAGGACGTCCGGGCGGTGATCGAGGCGGCCCGTCGCCAGCGCCGCGCGGGCGGCCCGCAGACCGTGCTCTTCATCGACGAGGTGCACCGGTTCAGCAAGACCCAACAGGATTCGCTGCTCGCCGCGGTCGAGGACCGCACCGTCACGTTGCTGGCGGCGACCACCGAAAACCCGTACTTCTCGATCATCTCGCCGCTGCTGTCGCGGTGCGTGCTGCTCACCCTGCAACCGCTCGACGACGAGGCGGTCCGGGGCCTGCTGCGCCGCGCGGTCGCCGACAAGCGCGGCCTGGACGGCGGGCTCACCCTGGCCGCCGAGGCCGAGGACCACCTGGTCCGGCTCGCCGCCGGTGACGTCCGCAAGGCGCTCACCGCGCTGGAGGCGGCGGCGGCCTCCGCCACGGCGGTCGGCGGCGGACGGATCGACCTCGCCACCGCCGAACAGGCCGTCGACGTCGCGGCGGTGCGCTACGACCGCGACGGCGACGCCCACTACGACGTGGTCAGCGCCTTCATCAAGAGCATGCGCGGCTCGGACGTCGACGCCGCGGTGCACTGGCTGGCCCGCATGCTTGTCGCCGGCGAGGACGCCCGGTTCATCGCCCGCCGCCTGGTCATCTTCGCCAGCGAGGACGTGGGCATGGCCGACCCCACCGCGTTGAGCGTCGCCACCGCCGCCGCCCACGCCGTCGAGTACGTGGGGCTGCCCGAAGCGCAGCTCAACCTGGCCCAGGCGGTGATCCACCTGGCCACCGCCCCCAAGTCCAACTCGGCCACCACCGCCATCGGGGCCGCGATCGCCGACGTCCGGGCCGGTCGGGGCGGCCCGGTGCCGCGCGGGCTGCGCGACGCGCACTATTCCGGCGCCCGCGGCCTGGGCCACGGCACGGGTTACCGCTACCCGCACGACGACAAGCGCGGCGTGCTCACCCAGCAGTACGTGCCGGACGACCTGGTCGGCATCGACTACTACCAGCCCAGCCCGCACGGCGCGGAACGGTCGGTGGCCACCCGGCTGCCGGTGCTGCGCCGGATCGTGCGTGGCCTGCCGGCCCCGGCCACCCGTCCGGACACTCCGACAGCCGAGCCGCCGGTAACACCACGGACGGCGTCCGCGCTTCCTGATGAGAACGACCGCGCGACGACGGGCGCGGGCACCTCCGGCACGACGCAGGACAGCGGCGCTGACGCCGCAGGAGAGGGTCAACAGTGAGATCGCGTGGTGGGGACCGCCCGGACGAGGGCCCGGACGAGCGGCGCGATCCCCGCGCCAAGACGCGCCGGTGGGGTCGGGGCCGGGCGGCCGAGACCGAGCCGGAGGAGCCGGTCGCCGGCGAGGAGTTCGGCTGGATCGACGACCTCCGTTCGGCCAAGCAGCAACGCGGCGAACTGGGTCCGGACGGTGCACCGGCGGCACCCAACCGTCCCCAGGGTGGCCCGCCGGTGGAGCCGGTCGGGCCGCGGCCGGGTGCGCCGGGCGAGCCGGCCGGGGCGCGTGCGCCGGTGCCCCCGACGGCCGCGGTACCGCCTGCCCCGCGCCAGAGTGGCCCAGGTGGTGGTGCCGCCGGGCGTCGACCGGACGACAGCCCCTGGCCGGGGGACGTGCCGCCAGCGGGCCGTCGCCCGGACGCTCGACCACCTGCCGCGGCCCCCGGCCCGGGCCAGCCCGCGCGCCGCGGCGTGCAGCCGGCACCCGCTGCCCGTGCCGCCGTACCGCCGGCACCCCCCGCCGCCCGTCCGGTCGGCGACCCCGCCAACCCGCCGGTGCCTCGCGCCACACCCGGCGGGCCCGGCGGCCCGACCCGTCCCCGTCCGGCGACGACTCCCCCCGGCCCGGCCGGGGGCCCGCCGACCTCTGGCGCTCCGACCGGTCGGCGGCCGGACGCCGCCGTTGCGCCGGGTCGCCATCCGGACGCCGCCGCAGCCGGGGGTCGGCCCGAAGCGATGCCGCCCCTGCGCCGTCCGGACGCCGGCCCGCCGGGTCGACGACCTGTTCCGGAGCCCACCGAGCCCGGTCGTGCACTGCCCCCGGCCGCGGGAACGTCCGCCGCTCGACGGGTCGGATCGGCGCCCGATCCGGCCCGGGCCGCCGAAGCGTCGGCCGCCGCCGGTCCGGCGAACCTGGCCGGCGGGCCGTCCGCGCCACCGGCCGGGGACGGCCTGCGACCCGACCCCGCCATCGACCGTGACCCGCGTACCGCGCGGCGTCGCCCGGGTCCGGTCGACCCGGGCGCACCGGAGCCCACCGACCGTCGTCCCGCCGAGCGCTCCCGCCCGGCCGCCGGCCGTCGCCGTGCCGCCGAACCCGACGAGCCCGTGGTGCCCCGCACGGGCAACGCCCCGCCGGTGCCCCCGGCCACCGGGGCGCACAGCGGTGCCACGCCCACCATCGGGACGGCCGACGGCACCGGCCGTCGCCGGGCCGTCGCCGACGAGCCGGAGCGACGGACGGCCGAGCCGGAGCGACGGACGCCGGCCGGCGGCGAACCCCGGGCGGACCGCCCCGAACGACCCGCCGACTGGCTGCGCCAGGCCGGCCGCCTGCCGCACACCGACCCCGGCCTGCCCGTGGTAAACCCTCGCGGCGGCACCCCGCCGGCCACGGGTCGCCGTCCGGCACCGACCGGCGACGCGGGCGAACTCGTCGATCACGCGTCGGGTCGCCTCGGCGTGCCCGACCCGGCCGCGGCGCGCACCACCGCCCGCCGGCCCGCCGGCCCGCCGGCCGACCCCGGTGCGGAGGGCCCCACCGGTCGTCGGGCCAGCCGACCTGCCACGGCGGGCAGCCCCGGAGAGCAGGCGCTGCCCCATCCGCCGACGTCCGGTGGTCGTCCCAACCGTGGCCGGGGCGCAGCGGCGCCCGGCCCCGACACCACCGGCGGGCGCGCCCGGCCGGCGGGCATGCCCGGCCCGGACGCGACGCCCCCGCCGGACGCGACAGCCCGACGACGCCGACCGCCCGCCGAACCCGGCCCGGACGGCCGGGGGCGACCCGGCCCGGCGAACGACCGCGACGATGACCCCTACGCCAGCGGACGACCCGCGCCCGGCGGCGGTCCCGGCGCACCGGTGCGCGGCGCCGCCCGCTCCGCCCCACCCGGGCGGGCGCGACCGATCCCGGGCGGGGCAGCGGTCCCCGGCGCCGGACGCCGGGACGCCGAGGCCCCGCCCCGCCCCGCCCCGGGCAGCGAGGCGACAGCCCGCCCGGACGGCCCGGCGCGCGCCGCCGTCGCACCGGGTGTGGACGGCCCGGCTCGTGCCGTCGCCGCGGCGGGTGTGGACGGCCCGCCGCGGACGCGCCCGGATGGTCCGGCGCGTGCCGCCGTGCGCCCACCCGGCGGCGCGCAACCGCCCCTCACCGACGACCGGGGGCACGGTGAGCCGGCTGCCGGCCCCGGCTCCCCGGCGCGAGGTGGCGCACCGGGCGGGCGACCCGCGCCCGGCGACCGTGCCGCGGGACGTGCCCTGCCGCCACACCGGGAGCCCGGCCGCGCCGACCCGAGCGGCGTCGCCCCGGTGCCACCGCCCGGCCGCCCCGGCGAGCCCGTCGGGGTGGCTCGTGCCGCCGCCGCCGTGCCGGCCCCGGTCGGCCCGGTGGACCGGCCGGCAGGTGAGCAGGCCGGTCCGCCCGCGCTGCGCGCCGCCGGGCAGGACCCGCCCGAGGACGCCAAGCCGGGTGCCCGGTCCGAGTTGCGCCGCCAGTTGCGGGAGCGCCGTCGACTCCGGGCGGCGGTGCTGGTGGTGGTGAGCGTCGTGCTGCTCGGTGCGGTGCCGCTCTTCTTCGGCATCCGGACGCTGAGCCGTGACCCGGTCTTCGACAACCTGGATCAACTGAACGTGCCCGGCTGGGCCGCCGCCAAGACGGTCGACGACGTCAGCGGCAGCCGGTGGTGCCTGCTCGACTGCCGGCTGCGGGAGCGCACCGTCACCTCGGAGAAGTCGCCGCAGGACACGGCGCGGGTCTACGAGGACGCGCTGCGTCAGGACGGCTGGCGGCCGTGGCAGGTGAGCCGGTGCCCGGAGCAGAAGACGAAGGGCAGCTACACCTGCTGGCGTCGCGACGAGTTGACCCTGGACCTGTGGGTACGCGAGCCGACGTGCGTGCCGCCGCCGGTCGACGGTGAGCCGGCCGTCGTGCCGTCCGCCGACCCGTCGGCCGCTGCGACGGAGTGCACCGGCTCGTTGGTGTCGGTGAAGGTACGCAACGCGATCGACGATGAGCGGACCAGGCCGCAGCCGACCACCGACCCGTCACTTACCGGAGAGGACCCGTTCCCGACGGTCAGCGGGGATCCGCTGGGTGAGCTGACCCCCTCACCGTCGTGAGCCGGTCTCCATCACGGACGGTAGGGTCTGGGGCTGGCGGGCTCGCCCGCTACCGCTGAACGCCGACGGCGTGCCGGCCGGTACGGGTGCCATGGTTCTGCGTTCCGGGGACGTCGGGTCCTGCGGAACTCTGCTTGAGGAGGACAGGCGTGGGCGACATTGGAGCTATCGCGGCGCTGATCGCGGCAAGCGCGTTCGCGGTGCTGGTGCTCATCCTGACGCTGCCCATCCTGCGGCTGCGCCACACGGTGGACGCCACCACCCGGATGATCAACGATCTGAACGATCGGACGGCGCCGCTGCTCGGTGACGTGAACACCACTGTGAAGAACGTCAACACCGCGCTGGAGCAGGTGCAGATCTCGCTCGACGGCGTGAACCTCCAGCTGGCGAAGGTCGACACCATGACCAGCCACGCGCAGAACGTCACCGCCAACGTCGCCAACCTGGCCACCGTGGTCTCCGCCGCCGCCGCGAACCCGCTGGTGAAGGTGGCCGCGTTCGGTTACGGCGTGCGCAAGGCCGCCGCCGGTCGCCGGCACGCCGAGACCGAGCGCGAGGTACGCGACACCATCAAGCAGCAGCGCCGGGCCGCGCGGCGCGGCAACAGCTGACCGGCCGGCGCAGCAGGAGGTAGCGAGACATGAGGCGCTTGTTCTGGCTCGGCATCGGGGTGGCTGTCGGGGTGATCGTGGTCCGCAAGGCGACCCGGACCGCGCAGGCGTACACGCCGGCCGGCATCGCCAGCTCGCTGACGGAATCCGCTGGCGGGCTCGTCGAGTCGTTGCGTAGCTTCGTGGAGGACGTCCGGGTCGGGATGGCCGAGCGCGAGCAGGAGATCCACCAGGCCTTCGCCCAGGGCGAGGCGTTCGACGATCAGTTCGCTGAGCTGCGGGAAGACCCGCGGATCGGCGATCGAGAAATTTTCCCGGAGGAACACCAGCGATGAAGACGGCGGAGATCAAGCGGCGGTACCTCGCGCACTTCGAGGCGAATGGCCACACCGTGGTGCCGTCCGCTCCGCTGCCCGCCATCAGCGACCCGAACCTGCTGTTCGTCAACGCCGGCATGGTGCAGTTCGTGCCGTACTTCCTCGGTCAGCAGACGCCCCCGTACCAGCGGGCGGTGAGTGTGCAGAAGTGCATCCGCACCCCGGACATCGACGAGGTCGGCAAGACCAGCCGGCACGGCACGTTCTTCCAGATGAACGGCAACTTCTCCTTCGGTGACTACTTCAAGGCCGGCGCGATCCCACTGGCCTGGGAGTTGTCCACGAAGCCGATCGCCGAGGGTGGTTACGGCCTGGATCCGGAGCGGATCTGGCCGACGATCTACCTCGACGACGACGAGGCGTACGAGATCTGGCGGTCGGTGGGGGTGCCGGCCGAGCGGATCGTCCGCCGGGGCAAGGCGGACAACTTCTGGTCGATGGGCATTCCCGGGCCGTGCGGTCCGTCGTCGGAGCTGTTCTACGACCGGGGCCCGGAGTACGGCCGCTCGGGCGGCCCGGCGGTCGACGAGGACCGCTACATGGAGTACTGGAACCTGGTCTTCATGCAGTTCGAGCGGGGCCCGGGCACCACCAAGGAGGACTATCCGATCCTGGGTGACCTGCCGGCAAAGAACATCGACACCGGCATGGGCCTGGAACGGATGGCCTCGATCCTGCAGGGCGTCGACAACCTCTACGAGATCGACGAGGTCCAGCCGATCCTGGCGCGGGCGGCCGAGCTGACCGGTAAGCGCTATGGCGCGCACTCCGGGCACGTGGCGAGCGAGTCGCACCCGGACGACGTCCGGCTGCGGGTGATCGCCGATCACGTCCGTACGGCGCTGATGCTGATCGGCGACGGGGTGACCCCGAGCAACGAGGGCCGCGGCTACGTGCTGCGCCGGATCATGCGCCGGGCGATCCGGTCGATCCGGCTGCTCGGCTGGCAGGACCGGGCGCTGCCCGAGCTGCTGCCGGTGGCGCGGGACTGCATGGCCCCGTCGTACCCGGAGCTGGCGACCGACTTCGACCGGATCGCGGACTACGCGTACGCGGAGGAGGAGGCGTTCCTGTCCACCCTGCGGGCCGGCACCACGATCCTGGACACCGCGATCGCGGAGACCCGCACCGCGGGCGGCTCGGCGCTGTCCGGGGCGAAGGCGTTCCAGCTGCACGACACGTACGGTTTCCCGATCGACCTGACCCTGGAGATCGCGGCCGAGCAGGGCCTCACCGTCGACGACGAGGGCTTCCGGCGGCTGATGGCCGACCAGCGGACCCGGGCGAAGGCGGACGCGCAGGCCCGCAAGACCGGGCACGTGGACCTGTCGGCGTACCGGTCGGTGCTCGACGCGGGTGGCCCGGTCACGTTCACCGGCTACAGCGAGGTGTCCCGCGAGTCGACGGTGCGGGCGCTGCTCGGCGCCGACGGTCCCCGCCAGGCGGCGACCGAGGGCGACACCATCGAGCTGGTGCTGGACACCACCCCGTTCTACGCCGAGGGCGGTGGCCAGCAGCCCGACCAGGGCATGATCACGGTGGGTGGCGGGCAGGTCGAGGTGCTCGACGTGCAGCAGCCGGTGCCCGGCCTGATCGTGCACCGGGCCCGGGTGATCCGGGGTGAGGTACGCGCGGGCGAGGCCGGCTACGCCGAGATCGACACCACGCGGCGGCGGGCGATCTCCCGCTCGCACACCGCCACCCACCTGGTGCACCAGACCATGCGGAACTTCCTCGGCGAGTCGGCGACCCAGGCGGGTTCGCTGAACGCGCCCGGTCGGCTCCGGTTCGACTTCAACACCCCGACCGGGGTGTCGCCGAGCGTCCTGCGGGACGTGGAGCAGCAGGTGAACGAGGTGCTCCTGGCCGACCTGGAGGTGCACGCCTTCATCACCTCGCTGGACGAGGCGCGGCGGATCGGCGCGATGGCGCTCTTCGGCGAGAAGTACGGCGAGGAGGTGCGGGTCGTCGAGGTGGGCGACTACGCCCGGGAGCTGTGCGGCGGCACCCACGTGGCCCGCTCGGCCCAGCTCGGCCTCGTGAAGATCCTCTCCGAGTCGTCGATCGGCTCCGGTGTCCGCCGGGTCGAGGCGCTTGTCGGCATGGACGCCTTCGGCTTCCTGGCCAAGGAACACCTGCTGGTGTCCCGGCTGGCCGAGCTGTACCGGGTGCCGAACGACCAGGTCGCCGACCGGGTGGAGCAGACCGTCACCCAGCTTCGGGACGCGGAGAAGGAGCTGGAGAAGCTGCGCGCCCAGTTGGTGCTGGGTGGGGCGTCGGCGCTCGCGGCGCAGGCCAAGGATGTGCGGGGCGTCGCGTACGTGGGCACCGAGGCGCCGGAGGGGGCGGCCGGCAACGACGTGCGGACCCTGGCCCAGGAGATTCGCGGCAAGATCGACCCGGCTCGGCCGGCGGTGGTCGCGGTGGCGGCCCGGTCGAACGGCAAGGCGTCCCTGGTGGTGGCGGTCAACGCCGCCGCGCGCAGCCGGGGTCTGGCCGCGTCGGAGCTGGTGAAGGCGGCGTTCTCCGGGCGTGGCGGGGGCAGCCCCGACCTGGCCCAGGGCGGCGGACTGCCGGCGGCCGAGGCACCGAACCTGCTGCTCACCGTCGAGAAGGCGATTACCGAAGCGTGAAGGACGATCACTGTCGGTCAGGGCGGGCCTTTTGGCCCGCCCTGGTTCGTACCCGTCGGGTGGTGACCGTCGGTGGCTGAGCTCACGCGTGGTGTGCGGATCGGCGTCGACGTCGGTCAGGTGCGGGTGGGTGTGTCCCGCTCGGATCCGGACGGCATCCTGGCTACGCCCCTGGTCACCCTGGCCCGGGACCTCACGGCGGCGCCGGACGCCGTCCCGAGCGATCTCGCCGAGTTGGCCGCGCTGGTGGCCGAACATGAAGCCGTGGCGGTTGTCGTCGGCCTTCCGGTCAATCTCGCCGGTAAACACGGCCCGGCGGCTGTCCACGTGAAGGCGTACGCTGACCGACTGGTCGATGTGATAGCGCCCGTGCCGGTAACGCTCACTGACGAGAGGATGTCGACGGTGGTCGCCTCTCGTAGGCTTGCCGAGCGTGGCGTCCGAGGTAAACGTCAACGTGCGGTTGTCGATCAGGCGGCCGCAGTGGAGATCCTGCAGAGCTGGCTGGACGCGCAGCGGAGGCGGACGTAAATGATCGACGATCTGGACCTGGGGTTCGACGAGGCGGAGCGGGGGGAGAAGGGCCGGCATCGGCGCAGCTTCCGCAAGCGCAACGGTGGGTCCGGCGGTGGTCGGGGCAAGACGTTCCTGGCGCTGCTGATGGCCCTGGTCCTGTTGGGCGTGATCGGCGGCGGCGCGTACTACGGCTTCGACCGCATCCAGAGCTACTTCGTCACCCCCGACTATGACGGCTCCGGGACCGGTGAGGCCACCGTCGAGATCAAGAACGGTGCGCTGATTGCCGACATGGCGGAGGCCCTCGTCGCGGCGGACGTGGTGAAGAGCCAGAAGGCGTTCATCGAGGCGGCCGAGGCCAACTCGCGCAGCAAGAACATCCAGCCGGGCACGTACAAGCTGCGCAAGCAGATGAGCGGCGAGAGCGCCGTCACCGCGATGCTCGACCTGAAGAACAAGATCGTCAACGGGTTGACGATCCCCGAGGGTCGCACCAGCCTGAACATCTACAAGCTGCTCTCCGAGAAGACCAAGATCCCGATCAAGGATTTCCAGACCGCCGCGAAGGACCCGGAGGCGCTCGGTGTGCCGGACTGGTGGTTCACCCGCGAGGACGGCAAGAAGGTCGTCAAGTCCATCGAGGGCTTCCTCTACCCGGACACGTACGAGATCCCGCCGAAGGCCACCGCGCAGAGCATCCTCAAGCTGATGGTGAACCGCTTCCTCTCCGTGACCGGCGAGATGAAGTTCGCCGACACGGTGCAGAAGGAACGGCAGGGCATCAGCCCGTACGAGGCGTTGATCGTGGCGTCGTTGGCGCAGGCCGAGGCGGGCAACGCCGAGGACCTCGGCAAGGTGGCTCGGGTGGCGTACAACCGGGCGTACGGCGAGTTCCCCTGCAACTGCCTGGAGATGGACGTCACTGTCAACTACTACCTGGAGTCGATCGGCAAACCGACCAAGTCGTCCAGGCAGATGACGGCGGCCGAGATGGACGACTCGAAGAACCCGTACAACCGCAAACTGCGGGGCATGATCCCGACGCCGATCAACAACCCCGGCAAGGAGGCCCTGGAAGGGGCGATGGATCCGCCGCCGGGTAAGTGGCTGTTCTTCGTGGCGGTCGACAAGCAGGGTCACTCCGAGTTCGCCGAGACTCCCGAGCAGCACGAACGGAACAAGGACAAGGCCCGGGCGGCCGGCATCATCGACTGACGCAGCCGATCCGACGAACGCGGGAGGGCAGGGCAGTGACGCGCACCGTGGCGACGACAACCGGCGGTGGACGTGCCGACCCGTAGGGCCGCGGTGCTCGGCAAGCCGATCGCCCACTCACTCTCGCCGGTGATCCACAACGCCGGGTACGCGGCGGCCGGCCTGACCGGGTGGTCGTACACCCGGATCGAGTGCGCGGCCGCGGAGTTGCCGGATCTGGTCGCCGGCCTGGGGCCGGACTGGGCCGGTCTGTCGGTGACCATGCCGGGCAAGGAGGCCGCGCTCGCGGTGGCCGACGCCGCCTCGCCGGTCGCGGTCGCCGTCGGTGCGGCGAACACGTTGGTACGCCGTGCCGACGGCTCCTGGTACGCGGACAACACGGACGTCGCCGGCATGGTGCGGGTGCTCACCGAAGCCGGGGTGGTTTCCGGTGCCGCCATGACGGTGCTCGGTGCGGGCGGCACGGCCCGCGCCGCGCTCGCCGCCGCCGCGCGGTTGGCCTGCTCCTCGGTCACTGTGGTGGCCCGTCGGGCGGCGGCGGTCGACGAGCTGCGGCCGGTGGCGGACGTGCTGGGGGTGGCAGTGATCCCCGCCGACTGGGCCGCCGCGCACCGCCACCTCGCCGCCGCCGACCTGGCTGTCTCCACAGTGCCGAAGGGCGTCGCCGACCCGTTGGCCGGCGCGGTGGCCTGGCGGGCCGGGGCGGTGTTCTTCGACGCGCTCTACGACCCGTGGCCCACGCCGCTGGCCGCTGCCGCCGGCGCGGCCGGCGCGCGGGTGGTGTCCGGTCTGGACCTGCTGCTGGCCCAGGCGATCGGGCAGTTCGAGCAGTTCACCGGCGTGCCCGCGCCGGTCGCGGCGATGCGGGACGCGGTGCGACAGGCGACCGGCGGCGGTCTTCTTTAGCTGACGGTTAAGACCCGCTTACGGGAAACTGTCCTCCCCACGATGTGTCCCGGCCATCGATACGCTGCTCACCGTTACTGACGCATTCACACGGGGAGTTTTCTTGACCAGGCACGGACTGCACCGCATAACCCGGTTAGGCTCCACACCACGGCGCAAGGCGATCGCCGTCGGCGTGGTCGGCGGATCCGTGGTGGCCGGCATCGTGGCGACGATGATGCCGCTGCTTGCCAGCGACGATCTGTCGATCCGGGCGAGCGCCGACACCACCGCGACCGCTGTGACGCAGGACGGCGACAACGCCGCCAAGCCGACGCTTGCCACCTGCGCGACGCGCTGCGAGGGCAATCCGCGCGGTGGCCGCGAGGCGGTCATCGAGTTTTCGGTGACCACGGTGCCGGCCGCCGCAGTGAACGTGCGGGCGACGCTGCGGATGCACGCCTGGCAGAAGTTCGACGCCACGGTGACGGCGCACGCCTCGCCGCTGAGCGCCCGCGAGGCGCGGCCGGCCCCGGTGCCGGTGGGCGCCGCGTTGGACAGCGTGACAGGGGTGTCCAAGGGCTTCAACGAGTGGGACATCTCCAAGCTGGTCACCGGCAACGGCACCTGGACCGTCGCGTTGGCGCAGACCGGTCTGGAGAGCCGGATCTACTGGGCGTCGGTCGAGAACCGCAACCCGGACCTGCGTCCCAGCCTGGTGATCAGCTACGACATCGGCACCCGACCGTCGTCAGTGACGACCACCCGGCCCGCGTCGTCGCCGAGCGCCGCGCCGACCACCGCGCCGACCACCGCCGCGCCGAAGCCGTCGGCCACCATCGCGCCGAGCCGGACCGCCACACCGAGTCCGAGCGGCACCCTCCCGGACGGCCGGTGTGGATCCGTGTCGGACAAGCTCGTCCCGTCCTGCGGCGCCTGGTGGGGCATGTACTCACCGGCCGGGGCGGCCGGCGGCTGGGACCACGGCAAGGCCGTCACCGACGTGGAGGCGCAGGTCGGGCGCAAGTTCGACATCGTGCACCGCTACCACGACTTCTCCAACGCCGGCAGCAACGGTGCCTTCCCGGACAAGTACGAGGCGCAGCAGATGCGCGAGGGCCGGTTGATGTTCTTCGCCTGGGAGTCCCGCGACTTCTCGGCCGGCACCACGCTGAAGTGGTCCGATGTCTACAGTGGCCGCCAGGACGCGACTATCGACGCGGTCGCGGGCCGGATCCGTGCGGCGGGCGTGCCGGTGTTCATGGGCTTCGACCACGAGCCGGAGGACGAGCCGAACAAGGGCAGCGACGCCGACTTCGTCCGGGCCTGGAAGTACGTCTACGAGCGGTTCGCCAAGGCCGGCGCGACGAACGCGGTCTGGGTCTGGACGATGATGGGCTGGTCCGGGCACTACTCCCGGTACGCCGGTCTCTACCCCGGTGACCAGTACGTCGACTGGGTGGCCTACGACCCGTACAACTTCCACGTCTGCAACGGCAGCACCGTGTGGAAGAGCCCGAACACGACCGTGAGCGGCTTCTACGACTGGTTGGACGCCAACGGCATCGGCGCCGGCAAGCCCCGGATGCTCGCCGAGTTCGGCACCAACTTCGACGCCAAGGACCTGGGGGCCAAGCAGCGCTGGTTCCAGGACTTCCCGGCGGCGCTGAAGGCCCACCCGAAGATCAAGGCCGCCATCTACTTCAACTCACCGGGCATGACCAGCCGTACGGCGACCTGCGACATGACGATGAACCACGATGCCTCGGCCGTGGCCGGCTTCGCGAAGGCCGGGCAGGATCCGTACCTGCGGCAGCCCACCGGAGGGAGCCGCTGACGAGCGTCTCAGCGCCGTGACAGGACGCCGGGCGCCGGAGGTCGGACATCCGACCGCCCGGCGTTCTGTCGGCTAGCAGATTCATGCACCGCCCAATCGGCGGATTTCTTTGACCAAGATGGCCGAGGCACGCTACCTCGGGTTCTCATCCATCTTGGAGGCGCAGCGTGCCCAAACTCTCGCACTTGTGGCGTTTCGCAGGACGACGTCGTATCAGAGCGGGGATGGTCGCGTTGGCGATCGTCGCCGCGGTTCTAGGCGTACCCACCACCGCGTCGGCCGCGGTGGTGCCGGTCCCGGCGACGGCGACCCTGGTGTCGGCCAATCCCGCCGACGTGACGCCGCACGCCCGAGACGGTGAGACCCGTGCCTTCGCCCAGGTGGGCAACACGGTCTTCGTCGGCGGCAGCTTCACCCAACTCCGGCAGACCGCCAGCTCCGCCTGGGTCACCCAGCGCTACCTCTTCGCGTACGACCGGCTCACCGGCACCATGTCCACCACCTTCCTGCCGGTGCTCGACGGCGCGGTCAACACGCTTGTCGCCGGCCCCGGCGGCACGCTGATCGTCGGCGGCACCTTCAAGAACGTCAACGGTGTCTCCCGCAAGAACCTGGTCGCGCTCGACCCGGCCACCGGCGCGACCATCGACAGCTGGGTCGGGCGCTCCGACGGTGGCACCGTCCGCGACCTGGCGCTGCACGGCAACTGGTTGTACGTGGCCGGCGCGTTCAACTGGCTCAACGGCACCGCGCACGTCGGTCTCGGCCGGCTCAACGCGACAACCGGCGCGATCGACCCGAGTTTCGTCATCGACGCCACAGTGGGACGGCACGGCACCACGTCGTACGTCTGGACGCTCGATGTCGCGCCGGACGGCAACACGCTTGTCGTCGGCGGCAACTTCACGCTCGTCAACGGCGTGGCGCGCAACCAGATCGCGCTTGTGGACGTCTCCGCGACGCCCACCCTGCTCGACTGGAGCACCGAGAAGTACACCTCGCCCTGCGCGTCGCCGTCGACCTTCGTGCACTACGTCCAGGACGTGAAGTTCGGTGAGGACGGCAGCTGGTTCGTCGTCGGCAGCAACGGTGGCGGCGGCTGGCCGACCGCGTACTGCGACGTCCTGGTCCGTTTCGAGACCGCCGCGCGGGGCAGCGGCCTGGTCGCCACCTGGACCGACTTCACCGGCAACGACACCATCACCTCGGTCGAGGTGGCGGACAACGTGATCTACCTGGGCGGGCACTTCCGCTGGATGAACAACCCGAACGCCAGCGACAACGCCGGTCCGGGCGCTGTCGACCGGCTCGGCATCGCCGCGGTCACCCCGGCCACCGGGATGCCGGTGAACTGGAATCCGCGCCGCAGCGGGAGCGCCTCGATGCCCGCCGGCACCAGCAGTTGGGGTTCGGCGGTGCCGGTGCTCTGGCGCGGTTCGGACGGCCTCTACTTCGGGCACAACTCCGATGGCATGGGCGAGGAGTACCACGGCCGGCTCGGCATGTTCCCGCTGGCCGGCGGGCGGACCTTCACCCCGAAGAACCCGCCCTCCGGCACCACCGGCAACCTCTACCTGAACACCGGTCCGGGCACGGTGGCGAAGGTGCCGTTCGACGGCACCGCGCTGGGCACCGCGACCACTGTCAGCCAGCCGGCCTACACGGCGGCCGGCGCGACGTGGCGGGTGGACGACCGGATCTACTGGTCGCACACGGTGGCCGGCACGCCCACCGGCAGCCGGATCGACGTCTCACTGTTCAACGGCGGCGCGATCGGCTCGTCGTGGGAGGCGTCCGGCTACAACGACTGGTACAACCCGGCGATCCTGACCGGTGCCTTCTTCCTCGACGGTCGGCTCTACTACACCCGCACCGGGGCCAACAATCTCTACTACCGCTACTTCGAGATCGACGGCAACTACCTCGGCGCCACCGAGTTCACCCTGCCGACCACCGGGGTGACCTGGTCCGGAGTGCGTGGCATGGCCTGGGTGGGCGGTCGGATCGTCTACGGTGGAACCGACGGCGCCCTGCGCAGTGCGCCGTTCGACCCGACGGCTTCGCCGAGCATGGCGGTCGATGGCACCACGGCGACAGTCATCAGCACCGCTACGCCCGAGTTGTCCTGGTCCACCCCTGCGACCTTCTTCTCCGTGCAGTAATGGTCAACCGTTCGTAACGGAGCGTCGGTAGATTGTTCACGTTGGGTCGGTGGCGGGCACACCGCCGCCGACCCCGTGACGTGGGGGAGGCTCGTTGCTCGGCGCCGCTGGCATGCGTACGAGACGCGCGGTGCGTCTGGTCTTCGCGGTCAAACGTGGGTGGTACCGGCTCCGCTACCGGCGGCTGACGCTCGGCCGGGACGTGGAGATCCGGGGCCGGGTCCGGCTGCGCCGGGGCGTGCGGGTGACCATCGGCGACCGCACCCGGATCAACAAGTTGGTCCGCTTCGCGGGCCCCGGCGAGGTGCGCGTCGGCGCCGACTGTCTGCTCAACGCCACCTGGATCGGCACCTGGACGTCGGTCACGGTGGGGGACCGGTGCCTGCTGTCGGATTGTGAACTTCTGGACAACGACTTCCACAACCTGCCGCCCGCGCACCGACACGCCCCGCCCGGCCCGGCCACCCGTGCCCCGATCGTCCTTGAGGACAACGTGTGGGTCGGCGCGCACGCCCTGGTGTTGAAGGGCGTCCGGGTCGGCCGGGACAGCGTCGTGGGTGCGGCCACTGTGGTCCGCACGGACGTCCCACCCGGCGTCGTGGTCGTCGGCAATCCTCAACAGGCGGTGAAGAAGTTCCATGACTGATGCGACTTCCGGCTCCTGGACCACCGACGGCCCGCCCGCCGCGACGCCCGGCGCGGTGACCCTGACCGACCTGCTGCGGGTGCCCATGCACCGGCTGCGGCTGGTCGGCGCGGCGGCACTGGTCGGTCTACTCGCCGCGCTCGGTTACGTGCTGCTGGTGCCGGCGGCGCTTACCGCCAACGCAGTGGTGGCGGTCCGGCCGGTGGTGACCGACGCGTTCACCCCCAGCGGCGCGGGCGCCGACCGGGCGGTCAACATGAACGTGGAGAGCGGCATCGCCACCGGCACCGAGGTGGTGCAGCGGCTCGCCACCGCTACCGGCGGGCGCCCGCGCGACGTCCGCGCCGCGCTCGAGGTCGAGGTGCCCACCGGCGGACAGATCCTGCGCTTCACCTACCAGGCGGGCACTGCGCCCCGGGCGGTGCAGGGCGCCAACCTGGCCGCCCAGACCTACCTGGACGTGCGACGCACCATGTACGAACAGCAGCGCGCCGAGATGCTGCGCTCCTACGACACCAGCATCACCAAGGTCGCGGCCCAGCAGGCCGCGCTGCAGAAGCGGGCCGTCACCACCAAGGACCCCGCCGCCGGCAACGCGGTGGTCGCCGAGTTGGCCGGCATCAACAACCAGCTCACCCAGCTCAACGCCGCGCGTACCGAGATCGCCGCGGTCGACGTCAACCCCGGCTGGGTGACCCAGACCGCGGAGAAGTCGCTTGTCACCTCCGCCGGGCACCGGCCGCTCTACCTGGTGGCCGGCCTGCTCGGTGGCGCGCTGATCGGCATCGTGCTCGCCTACGCCTGGGAGTCGACCGACCGGCGGGTCCGCTCGGTCGCCGACGGTCGGGACGCCACCGGTCTGCCGCTGCTCGGCACCGTACGTCGGCCGGCGTTTCGGGGCAGCCCCCGGGCTGTCGACGCCGACATCAGGTACGTGGCGATGGCGGTCGCCGAGCGGGTCCGCCAGCCCGCCCGGGTGGCGCTGCTCAGCGCCCGGGAGGACGCCACCGCGCTCACCGCGGGGCTCGCGGTGGCCTTCGCCGCCGACGGCCGCGACGTCTTCGTCGCCGACGACAGCGGGCGCACCGAACGGCTGCGCGCCACGGTGCTCGCCGACCGGGGACGGCTGCCCATCGACCCGGCCCGACCGCTGGTGCCCAAGCCCCGCCCGGCCGGTAGCCCGCCGGCCGCCGAAGCCCCGGCCCCCCGCCGGCCCTCCCCGCATCCGCCCGGCGCCCGCCCGGCCGCCGAGGCGGACGCCACCCTGACGCTGCCCCGGGTGTCGTCCGCCCGTCCGGAGAACGGGCGGGTCGTCGACCCGGACGAGGTGAGCGTCGGGGTGGGCAGCGTCCGGTTCGGCACCTGGCGGCAGGGCGCGGATCACGGTCTGGTGCTGTTCAACGCCCCACCCGCCGAGTCCGACGAGCGGGGCGTCGCCGTCGCCCGGCAGGGCAGCGCGGTGGTGGTCGTGGAGCGCGACCGCACCCGGCAGAGCGACCTACGACGCCTGGTGGAGCGCCTGCGCGCCGCCGGCGTCACCCCGCTGGGCTTCGTGCTCACCCGCAACGGCCGGGCCTGAGCGTGTCGGTCACCCGCGCCCCGGCGACCCACCCACCGCCCGGCGGCGCCCCCGTCGGCGACGGCGCGGTGCCCGCGCCCCCGCCGCCCCGGCTGCCGCTCTGGCCGCTGTCACTGATGTTCGGCCTGGTGCCACTCTGGTGGCTGCTCGGCGCGTTCTACCTCGGTTGGCCGCTGCTGGGTGCGTTGCTGTTCGCGTTGCTGCTCACCCGGGGTCGGGTGCCACTGCCACCGGCGGCCAGGATCTGGCTGCTGTTCCTCGCCATCGTGGTGGTCAGCGCCACCCAGTTGGCATCGCCGGCCTCACTGCTGACGTTCGCGTTGCGCCTGGCGTTCTACCTGACCGCGCTCGTGGTCGGCGTCTACGTCTACGTCGCCGCCCGGGAACGCGCGAACCTGGTGGCGGTGCTCAGCCCGCTCTGCGCGTTCTGGTTCGGGCTGGTGGCACTCGGCTGGCTCGGGGTGCTGATGCCCCGGCTGGCGCTGGCCACCCCGATGGAGGTGCTGCTGCCCGGCGGGGTGGCCGGCACTCCGTTCATCCAGGACATGGTGCACCTGACCACAGCGGAATACAGCACCCGATCGCTCAACCCGATCTACCGGCCGGCCGCGCCGTTCGCGTACACGAACAACTACGGCAGCGCGTACGCCATGACGCTGCCCTGCGTGGTGGCCTTCACGATGCTGCGCCGGAAAGGTGTCCTGCGCTGGGCCCTGCTCGCGTCGTTGCCGTTGTCGCTCGCTCCGGCGTTCCTCACGCTCAACCGGGCGATGTTCCTCAGCCTCGGCGCCGGGCTGGCGGTGCTCGGGGTGCGGGCCAGTCTGCGGGGCAACGTCCGGGTGGCCGCGTCAATCGTCGGGGTGGTGGTGATCGGGGCGTTGGCCACGTTGTTCATCCCGATCACCGAGCTGATCAACAACCGGGTCGAGTCGAGCGACACCAACACCGACCGACTCTCGCTCTACACCGAGGTGATCCGCCGGGTGCAGGAGTCGCCGTGGTTGGGCTACGGCGCGCCGGTGAACGTCGACACCGTGTCGGCGGACGCGCCGATCGGCACCCAGGGGCAGCTCTGGATGGTGCTGTTCAGTCACGGCGTACCAGCGCTCGGCTGTTTCCTCGGCTGGTTCGTCGCCGCCGCGGTGATCTGCGCGCGGGCGACCTCGGCGGCCGGGCAGTGGCTGGCGGTGGTGCCGGTGGTCTGTCTGGTGCAGGTCCCCTTCTACGGCATGGCCAACCAGAATCTCGCTGTCGCGTTCTTCGCTGTCGGCTTCGCGATGGCGCTCACCGAACGGGAACGCCGGGTCGGGTCGACCCGGGCGGCTGGCTGGCCACGGCCCGCCGCGCCGGCACCGGCGGTGCCGGTATGACCGCCGCGACCCGACCACCGACCGGCCCGGAGCATCCGACGCCGGTGTCCGCCGGTGCGGACCAGCCGGCCGTCGTCGCGGACGCGGGCTCGACCGAGACCCGACGCAGCGCGCGTAGCGGCGTGGCCGGGCTGCTCGGCGCGGCCACCAGCGGACTGTTCGGCTTCGTGCTGGCCGTGGTGATAACCCGGGGGTACGGCACGGCCGGCGCGGGCGCGTTCTTCGCGGCGATCGGGGTGGTCACCGTGGCCACCGCGGTCTGCACGCTCGGCGCGGAGACGGGTCTGATGTGGGCGCTGCCCCGCCGCGCTGCCGGCGTGCGCGGCGACGCGGCCCGGGTGCTCCCGGTGGCGTTGATCCCGCCGCTGCTGGCCGGGCTCCTGGTCGCCGTGGCCGGTGTGCTGGCCGCCGACGCGCTCGCGCCCCGGCTGCTGCGCGGCTCTGGCGCGAGCGGTCACGCGCTGCTCACTGTCACCTTCGCCGCCGTGCCGGTGGTGGTCGCGATGACCCTCCTGCTGGCCGCGTTGCGCTGCGTACGGCCCATCCGGGCGTACGTCGGGGTGCAGTTCCTGCTGCTGCCGGTGGCCCGGCCGGTGCTTGTCGGCGCCGCCGCGCTGGCCGGCGGCGGCCTGGTCGCCGGCATGGCCGGCTGGTTGGTGCCGGCGGCGGTGGCGCTGCTGGTCTGTCTCGTCCTGGTGGCCGGTCCGCTCGGGGTGGGCCGGGGCGCGGCGCTTCGACCCCACCGCGACGACTGGTCGACGTTCTGGCGCTTCGCGCTGCCCCGGGCCGCGTCGGCGGCGATCGACGCAGGCAGCATGTGGGTGGGTGTGCTGCTCACCTCCGTGCTGGCCGGGCCGACCGACGCCGGCGTGTTCGGCGCGGTCGGCAGGTACGTGCTGGCCGGCCAGCTCGCCATGCAGGGGTTGCGGGTGGCGGTGTCACCGCAGTTGTCCCGGCTGCTCGGGCGCGGCGAGCGGGCCGCGGCGGCGGCCGTGCACAGGCAGTTGACCGTCTGGGGGCTGGTGTTGTCCTGGCCGGTGTACCTCCTCCTTGCGGTCTTCGCGTTGGCCTTCCTGCAACTGTTCGGGCCGGAGTTCACCGCCGGGGTGCCGGCGATGACGGTGCTCGCGCTGGCGATGCTCGTCAACACCGGGGTGGGCAACGTGCAGAGCCTGCTGCTGATGGGCGGGCGCAGCGGGCTGCACCTGGTGGCCACCCTGGCCGGCCTGACGGTGACCGTGTCACTGGGCCTGTGGCTGATCCCCGGGCACGGCGCCACCGGGGCGGCGGTGGCGTGGGCCGCCGGCATCGCCACCGAGAACCTCACCGCCGCCGGGTTCGCCCGGTCGGTGGTCCGGGAACCGCTGTTCGACGGCGCGACGGTGCGTGCCGCGGCGGCCACCGCCGCAACTGTGGGGGTGGCGGCCGGAGCCGGTGTGCTGGCGGGCGGGCGCGGCCTGCCCGGCCTGACGGTGGCGTTGGCCGTGCTGCTGGCCGGCTGCGTCGGCATGTTGACGTTGGCCCGGGTGCGCGCCGGCGTCCGGGAGACCATGAGGCAGCTCCGTGGACGGGACAGCGCGGCGGTGGCCGCCGACCCCGGCCCGGCATCGACGAGAGGCAGGTGAGGTCCGTCGTGGCGTCCATCCGTGACCGGGTCAAGCAGTTGGTCCCGACCCAGGTGACAGTCCGGGTCAAGGAGTCCCTTGTGGACTACGGGGTCCGCACGAGTGACCGGCGGCCCCTGCCGGACTTCTTGATCATCGGCACGAAACGGGGCGGCACCACCTCCCTGTGGAACTACCTCATCCAGCATCCGCTCGTGCCCCGCCTCTTTCCGGCGTGGAACACGAAGTCGGCGCACTACTTCGAGGAGCACTGGGGGCGCGGCGAGGCGTGGTACCGCTCGCACTTCCCGACCCAGCGCCACCGCGATGCCCTGTCGAAGCGGCACGGCGGGCCGGTCCGGGTCGGCGAGGCCGCCCCGCTGTACATGTTCCACCCGCTCGCCGCGCAGCGGGTCGCCGCGCTGCTGCCCGGGGTGAAGCTGATCGTGCTCCTGCGGGATCCGGTGGAGCGGGCGTACTCGCACTGGAAGGAGCGCCGCACGCACGGCATCGAGCCGCTGGACTTCGCCGCCGCGCTGGCCGCCGAGCCGGAGCGCACGGCGGGGGAGCGGGAGCGGCTGATCGCCGAGCCGGAGTCGTTCAGCGAGGCGTACGACTGGTACACGTACCGGGCGCGGGGGCGCTATCTGGAGCACCTGGAGCCGTGGTTGGCGCTTTTCGACAGGCAGCAGATCCTCTTCCTGCCCAGCGAGGACCTCTACCGCGACTCCCGGGCGACCTATCGGCGCACCCTGGACTTCCTCGGGCTGCCGGCGTACGACCTGCCCGACTTCAAGGTCTACAACGACCGACGCTCGGCCCCGCTGGAGCCGGCGCTGCGCGCCGAGTTGACCGACTACTACCGGCCGCACAACGACGCGTTGCGCGAGCGGCTCGGGCTGGACCTCGACTGGGCGGACCGGCCGGCGTGACGACGCGGGTGGGCCCGAGCACCGACCCCCGGGCCCGGGTGGACGGTCTGGGCTGGGTGAGCCGGGCGGTCTTCCCGGATGAGCGGGTGAACCTGACAGTGGGCGGCGGCGCACCAGCCGGACACCGGGCGGTGGCCCGGTACGCGGTGGTGCCGTCGGTCGCCCGGGCCCGGTTCCTGGTGCCGTTGGGCGCTCCGCGGGCCGGGGCGGCGTCGCTGTTGGCGTACAACGCGTTACGACCGCCGAAGGTGCGCGCGCTGCGGGCGGTGCTCGGCGGGCTGGCCCGGCTCGGTGCGGTGGGGCTCGCGCCCTTTCCGACGTTGACAGTGTCGGTGCCCGTCGGTGCGACGGCGGCGGAGTTGCTGCTTGCCGAGCGGCTCGCGGCCGAGCTGGGCGGCACGCCGCTGCTGGCCGCGTGCGGGGTCCGACCGCCCGACCCGAACGGCAAGCCCACCCTGCAACTCTTCACCGTCGACGGTCGGCCGTACGGCTACGCGAAGATCGGCTGGAACGACGCGACCCGGGCGCTTGTCACAGCTGAGGCGGCGGCGCTGCGGGCGCTGCGGGCGGTGACAGGTGTCGCCGACCACCCGACACCGCCGCGGCTGCTCGCCGAGACGGCGTGGGCGGGCCAGGTGGTCGCGGTGATCGAGCCACTGCCACCCGCGGTACGCGGGGTGCCGGTCGACGACCCGCCCCGGATCGCGGCGCTGCTCGCTGTCGCCCGGCGGGGCGGCCCGCCGTCCCCGCCCCGGGCACTGGCCGGGTCGACGTTCCTGACCCGCCTGGCCGGGCAGGCCGAGCGGGCCGCCGCGGCCGAGGAGAGCGGCGCGCGGGCGGTCGCCGCGGTCGCCGCGCTGGCTCGCCGGCACGGCGACACGAGTGTCGAGTTCGGCCACTGGCACGGTGACTGGGTGCCCTGGAACCTCGGCCGGCACGACGGCCGGCTGGTCGCCTGGGACTGGGAGCACAGTGCGGCGGACGTGCCGGTCGGGTTCGACCTGGCGCACGACGCGTTCCAGCGGGCCCTGGTGCTGCGGGGCGAGACGGCCGCCGTCGCGGCGTCGGCAGTCGACGCGTACCTGGACCGGCACGGCGACCGACTCGGGCTCGGCGCGTCACAACGCCGGCTGGTCGCCGACGCGTACCTGGTGGAGATGTGGTTGCGGACCTGGCGGCTGGCCGATGCGGGCGCGGGCTGGAACCCCGCGCTGCATCCCGCACTCTTGGACGTCATCGAGAAAAGACATAGCGGCTGATCCGGCGGAATCACGACGTCGGGTACGCCGAAGAGTGACGACAAAATCGCAGGTGGTGATAACGATCGATGGGCCTCGGACGTCCGACGCGTCCGAGCGCCGGGGGCAGAGATCGATGCTCGTCCGGTTGCGCTATTCAACGACCGGAGAACGTGTGATCTGCTTCTGCGTGGCGTGAACTGGAATTCCAAGCGAACTTGTGGGGAGTCGCGTGGACACGAAGAACGACGACGATGCCGCGCCAGTGCTTCTGCTGGTCGGCTCCAGCGGCGGCCATCTGGCCCAACTACTCGCCCTGCGGCCCTGGTACGAACGGTGGCGGCGCTGCTGGGTCACCTTCGACACCCCCGAGGCGGTGTCCCTGCTGACCGGCGAGGACCTGGTGCCGGCGCACCACCCGACCACCCGCAACATCCCGAACCTGCTGCGCAACGCGTTGCTGGCCTGGCGGGTGCTGCGGTCCCGGCGGGTCGCGGCGGTGGTCACCACCGGCGCCGGGGTGGCGGTGCCGTTCGTGGTGCTGGCCCGGCTGTGGCGCATCCCGACCGTCTACATCGAGGTGTACGACCGGATCGACACCCCGACGATGACCGCCCGGCTCTGCCGGCCGTTTCTGTCCGCGATGCTCGTGCAGTGGGACGAGCAGCGCCGGCAGTACCCGGAGGCCACCGTCGTCGGGACGCTGCTGTGACGGGGGAGGCCGGCACCGCCCGGCGTCCGCAACCCGGGTCGACCGGCGAGCAGCCCCGGCTGCCGCGCCAGCGCGACAGCTCGACAGGTCACCTCGGCCTGCTGGTCGCGGTCGGCACCGACAAACACCCCTTCGACCGGCTCGTGGACTGGTTGGCGCAGTGGCACGCGCAGGCCGCCGAGCAGGTCGGGCTGACGGTGCAGCACGGGCACACCCGGGCTCCGCAGCTGCCCGGCGCGGTGCCCTTCCTCGGCCACGACGCGCTGCAACAGGCAATGGGCGAGGCCGACCTGGTGGTCTGCCACGGCGGCCCGGCCACCATTCTGGAGGCCCGCCGGCACGGCCACCTGCCCATCGTGGTGCCCCGTGACCCGGCCCGTGGTGAGCACGTCGACGACCATCAGTTGCTGTTCGCCCGCCGGCTCGGCGCCGCCGGCCTGGTCGCGCTCTGCGAGACCCGGGAGGCGCTGCACGGCGCGTTGGCCGCCGGGTTGGCCGACCCGTCCCGGTACGCGGTGGCCCACGACCCGCAGGCGCACCAGGCACAACGGGCGGCGGTGGCCCGGGTCGGCCGGATCGTCGACGACCTGGTGGCCCGCTCGACCCCGCGCCCACCGCGGCGGGCCTGGTCCCGGCCGCGCCCGGGTGCGAAGGAGATCCGATGACCCACCAGCCCAGCGTCAGCGTCGTGGTACCCACCCGGGACCGCCCCGAGCTGCTGCGCTCCGCGGTCCGCGCGATCCTGGCGCAGGACTACCCGGGCCCGATCGAGGTAGTGGTGGTGTTCGACCAGTCCGTGCCGGACGAGTCGCTCACCGAGTTGGGCAGCGGCCCGACCCGGGCGGTACGGGTGATCGGCAACAGCCGTACCCCGGGGCTGGCCGGGGCCCGCAACAGCGGCACCCTCGCCAGCGCGGGTGAGCTTGTCGCGTTCTGCGACGACGACGACGAGTGGCTGCCCGGCAAGCTGGCCGTGCAGGTCGACGCGCTGGCCGCCGACCCGGGGGCCGAGTTCGTCTGCTGCGGCATCCGGGTCAGTTATGACGGGCACACCGTCGACCGGGTGCTGGACCAGGACCGGATCAGCCTGGACGACCTGCTGCGCGACCGGTTGACCGAGCTGCACCCGTCGACCTTCCTGATCCGTGCCAGCGCGCTGCGCGACGGGTTCGGGCTGGTCGACGAGGAGATCCCGGGCAGCTACGCGGAGGACTACGAGTTCCTGCTGCGGGCGGCACGCAGCGCGCCGCTGATCAATCTGCGGACGCCCTCGGTGCTGGTGCGCTGGCACAAGCGCTCGTACTTCTCGCAGCGCTGGGACACCATCTCCGAGGCGTTGCAGTGGCTGCTGCGGCGCTACCCCGAGTTCGCCGGCCAGCCGGCCGGTGCGGCCCGGGTCGCCGGTCAGATCGCGTTCGCCCAGGCCGCCGCCGGCAACCGCCGGGGTGCGCTGCGGTGGGCCCGGCGCACCCTGCGCAGCAATCCCCGCGAGCCGCGCGCCTACCTGGCCCTCGCCGTCGCCGGTCGGGTGGTGCGGGCCGACGCGGTGCTGCGCACCCTGCACAAGCGCGGTCGGGGGATCTGACCTGCCGCCGGTGCCCGCCCGAGCGGGCGCCGGCGTCCGCAGGGCGGGACGCGGCGGGCAGCGTGCCGGGTCGGTGGCACGCCGTGACAGACTGACCGCCGTGTTGCGTTGGTTGACTGCAGGTGAATCGCACGGTCCCGCCCTCGTCGCGATGCTGGAGGGGGTGCCGGCCGGCATTGAGGTGACCACCACCGAGATCGCCGACGAGCTGGCCCGTCGACGGCTGGGCTACGGTCGGGGTGCCCGGATGGCGTTCGAGCGAGACGAGGTCGAGCTGCTCGGCGGGCTGCGGCACGGCGTCACGCTGGGCAGCCCGGTGGCGATCCGGGTGGGCAACTCCGAGTGGCCGAAGTGGCAGACAGTGATGGCCGCCGACCCGGTCGACCCCGACGAGCTGGCCCGGCAGGCCCGCAACGCCCCGCTCACCCGTCCGCGGCCGGGCCACGCCGACCTGGCCGGCATGCAGAAGTACGGCCACACCGACGCCCGGCCGATCCTGGAACGCGCCAGCGCTCGGGAGACCGCCGCCCGGGTGGCCGTCGGCACCGTCGCCAAGGCGTTGATCCGGCAGGCACTCGGCATCGAGATCGTCTCGCACGTCGTCGAGCTGGGCCCGGTGGCCGCGAAGCCCGGGCTGCGTCCGGTGCCGTCCGACGCTGCCCGGATCGACGCCGACCCGCTGCGCTGCCTCGACCCGGAGGCCAGCGCGCTGATGGTCGCCGAGGTCGACGCGGCGAAGAAGGCCGCCGACACCCTCGGGGGTGTGGTCGAGGTGCTGGCGTACGGGGTGCCGCCGGGGTTGGGCAGCCACGTGCAGTGGGATCGCAAACTCGACGCCCGGCTGGCGACCGCGTTGATGTCCATCCAGGCGATCAAGGGCGTGGAGATCGGCGACGGCTGGCAGCAGGCCCGATCCCGGGGCTCGGAGGCGCACGACGAGATTATTCCGTCGGCGACCGGGGTCCGCCGGGTCACCGACCGGGCCGGCGGGCTGGAGGGCGGCATCACCACCGGCGAGCCGTTGCGGGTCCGTGCCGCGATGAAGCCGATCTCCTCGCTGAACCGGGCGCTGGCCACCGTGGACATCACCACCGGCGAGCCGGCCACCGCGATCAACCAGCGCTCCGACGTCTGCGCGGTGCCCGCCGCGGCGGTGGTCGCCGAGGCGATGGTGGCGCTGGTGCTCGCCGAGGCGGCGACCGAGAAGTTCGGCGGGGACTCGATCGCCGAGATCCGCCGCAACCTGGCCGGCTACCTCGACGCGCTGGTGATCCGCTGATGGCACCTGTCGTCGTGCTGGTCGGCGTGCCCGGCTGCGGCAAGACCACGGTCGGCCGGGCGCTCGCCGCCACCCTCGGTGTGGAGTTCCGCGACACCGACATCGACATCGAGCAGATGGCCGGCAAGCCGATTCCGGAGATCTTCGTCGACGAGGGTGAGGCGCACTTCCGTACCCTGGAACGGGCTGCGGTGGCGGCGGCGCTGGCTGGCGGCACGGGTGTGCTCGCGCTCGGCGGCGGCGCGGTGTTGGCCGAGGAGACGCGGGCCGCGTTGATCGGGCACCGGGTGGTGCACCTCTCGGTGGAGCTGCCGGACGCGGTGAAGCGGGTCGGGTTGGGCGCCGGCCGGCCGCTGCTGGCGATCAACCCGCGCGCCACCCTGAAACACCTGATGGACCAGCGCCGGCCGCTCTACCGCGAGGTCGCCACGGCGACGGTGACCACCGACGGTAAGACCCCGGCGGCGGTCGTCGCCGAGGTCGCCGCCCTGTTACAGAGCTGACCGGCCCGGTCGCGGCGGTCCCGGCCGCTCAGCCGCGGGCGATCAGGCCGAGGACGTCGGCAAGCGCCTTCGGCTCGCTGAGCATCGGCCAGTGCCCGGTGGGCACCTCGTGCAGTTGTCCGTCGGCCAGCCCGGTGAAGAACGGGTGCCGCTGGTCGATCATGTCCCGCACCACGTCGAGCGGAAAGGTGCTGGCCACCAGCGCCGTCGGCACCTGCCGCCCGCCGGTGCGACGTACCGGGTCGGTGGCGGTCCGCAGGGGCTGGGCGGTGGCCCGGGTCCGCAGCAGGGCCAGCGTCGGCTCGTCCAGCCCGGCGAGGTTCACCGGGTCGGCGAGCGGATCCCAGGCCGGCGGCGGCAACAGGTGGCCGTCGCCGATCGCGACCCGCAGTCGCCGCTGCTCCTCCGGCGGCACGGTGTCGAACTGCGCGGTGCCGTCGGGTAGCGGCCCGCTCTCCACGTAGATCACCCGGGCGATCCGGTCCGGGATGCGGTCCGCCACCTGGGCGACCGGCATGCCGCCGCCGGAATGCCCGACCAGCAGTACGTCGCGCAGGTCCTCCACCTCGATGAGCCGGACGATGTCCGTGGTGTGCGTCTCCAGGCTCACCTGCGGCCCGGCCAGGTGGTCGCGTTCGGCCAACCCGGTGAGCGTCATCGGGTAGACGTCGTGGCCCTGCGCCCGCAGGGTCCCGGTCACCTCCCGCCACGCCCAGGCGCCCAACCAGAACCCCGGTACCAGCACGTACGTTGCCATCTGTCGCTCCTTCTCTCGGTTACCGGAAGAACGTACGATCGAATCCGGACAGAATCCGCCCGGTTTCGAGGAGTGGTCCGTGACACATCCCGCCGGCCGGGTGCTGGCCCTGCTGGAGCTGCTCCAGGCCCGGCACCGCGCGACCGCCGCCGAGCTGGCCGAGCGGCTCGGCGTCGACGAACGGACCGTGCGCCGATACGCGGCCACCCTCGTCGAGCTGGGCATTCCGGTCACCGCGGACCGGGGGCGAAACGGCGGCTACCGGCTGCACCCCGGCTACAAGTTGCCGCCGCTGATGCTCACCGACGACGAGGCGGTGGCCGTGCTGCTCGGTTTGGTCGTCGCGGAGCGCGTCGGGCTGGCCACCGAGCAGCCCGCCACGGCCACGGCCCTCGCGAAGATCCGTCGGGTGCTGCCGGCGGCGCTCGCCGACCGGCTCGCGGCCGTGCAGGAGCACCTCGGTTTCACGCTGCGACGTCCCGAGCCGGAGCTGCGGCCGGCGTCGGGCACCCTGCTCGCCCTGGCCGCGGCGGCCCGCCACCGGCAACGGGTGGCCCTGGACTACCGCTCCTGGCGGGGCGAGCGGTCCCACCGGGAGCTCGACCCGTACGGCCTGGTTTTCCACTCCGGCCGGTGGTACGTGACGGGCCACGACCACCGGCGCGGGGAGGTCCGCACGTTCCGGCTGGACCGCGTCGGCGCGGTGTTGCCCGGCACTGCGACGTTCACCGTCCCGGCGGGTTTCGACCCGGTGGCCCGGGTGACCCGGTCGCTTGCCGGCGTGCCCTACCCGCACGAGGTCGAGGTGCTCCTGGAGACCGACCTGGACACGGCCCGGCGCCGCATCCCGCCCAGCGTGGCCGAGCTGACCGTCACCGCCGCGGGAGTGCTGCTGAAGGCCCGGGCGGAGAGCCTGCCCCGGGATGGCCGCGCTGCTCGCCGGTCTGGGCTGCCCGTTCACGGTGCGGCACCCGGAGGCGCTGCGCGCCGCGGTGGCCGAGCACGCCCGCCTGCTCGCCGACTGGGCGGCCCGGCCAGCAGGTGGACGGACGCCCGCGCCGCGTGGCCCGCTGGACTAGGCTGCCGGCGATGGACGAGGTGACCCGGATTCCGGTCGGCGGCGAGCGGCCGTACGACGTGTTGGTGGGACGTGACCTGCAGGGCGCGTTGCCCGGCCTGCTGCCCGGCGCGAGCCGGGCGGCGGTGCTGCACGCGCCCCCGCTCAAGACCCTGTCGGACGCGCTCGGCGAGCGGCTGCGCGCCGCCGGCATCGAGCCGCTGCTGATCGAGGTGCCGGACGCCGAGTCGGGCAAGCAGATCGAGGTGGCGGCCGGCTGCTGGGACCGGCTCGGCGCGGCCGGCTTCACCCGCACCGACGCGGTGGTCGGGGTGGGCGGCGGCGCGGTGACCGACCTGGCCGGCTTCGTCGCGGCCTGCTGGTTGCGCGGGGTGCGCTGGGTGCCGGTGGCGACCTCGCTGCTGGGCATGGTGGACGCGGCGGTGGGCGGCAAGACGGGCATCAACACGGCGGCCGGCAAGAACCTGGTGGGCGCGTTCCACCCGCCGGTCGGGGTGCTCGCCGACCTGACCACCCTGGACAGCCTGCCCGCTGTCGACCTGGCGGCCGGGCTCGCCGAGGTGGTCAAGTGCGGGTTCATCGCCGATCCGGTGATCCTGGACCTGGTCGAGCGTGATCCGGTGGCCGCCACCGACGCGGGCGGGCCGGTGACGCGGGAGCTGATCGAGCGGGCGATCCGGGTCAAGGCCGACGTGGTCACCGGTGACCTGCGCGAGTCTGGTGTGCGGGAGGTGCTCAACTACGGTCACACCCTGGCCCACGCCATCGAGCAGAACGAGGGCTACCGCTGGCGGCACGGCCACGCCGTCGCGGTCGGCCTGGTCTACGCGGCCACGCTGGCCCGGCTCGCCGGCCGGCTGGACGCGCCGACCGCCGACCGGCACCGGGCCACGGTGAGCGCGCTCGGCCTGCCGGTGAGCTACCCGGCCGACGCCTGGCCGCAGTTGTTGGCCGCGATGCGGGTCGACAAGAAGACCCGGGGCAGTCGGCTGCGCTTCGTGGTGCTCGACGGGCTGGCCCGACCGGCGATGTTGGAGGGCCCGGACGACGCGTTGCTGGAGGCCGCGTACCGGGAGGTGTCCGCCTCGTGAGGGTGTACGTCCTCAACGGGCCGAACCTGGGCCGGCTGGGCACCCGGGAGCCCGAGGTGTACGGCGCGACCACCTACGCCGATCTGGTGGAGCTCTGCGCGGCCACCGGCAGGGAGTTGGGGCTGGACGTGACGGTCCGGCAGACCGACGCCGAGCACGAACTGCTCGGCTGGCTGCACGCCGCCGCCGACGAGGCGGCCGCGGTGGTGCTCAACCCGGCTGCCTGGTCGCACTACTCGTACGCGGTGCGCGACGCGTGCGCCATGTTGCGGGCGCCGTTGGTGGAGGTGCATCTGTCGAACATCCACGCCCGGGAGCAGTTCCGGCACCATTCGGTGGTGTCCGCGGTGGCGACCGGGGTGATCTGCGGCCTCGGCATCGACGGCTATCGCCTCGCTCTGCATCACCTGGCCGCCCGGGGCGGCTGACCACCGGCTTCCGGCCCGCCCATTCCGGCCGGCTGTGACAAATCACCGATTGTGAGCGTTAACGTTTTTCGTTTGCAGGTGACCCGGCGCCCTGCGCCCGGTGGCGGAGTGCCTGCCCGCTTCGACCCTTTGCCCTGCTCTGTCCGGTGCGATAGCGCTGTGAGCTGCGACTTTGTGTGTCGCATCGGGTTGGGGCGGCTGGCCGGCCGGCACGCTGGGTCACCGGTGGGCGGGTCGACGCAGCGCAACGGGTCCGAACGGTGGAGTCGACACCCCTCCAGCGGGTCACTGTGTGTTACCTTCGTGGGCGTCGATGGCCGCTGGTCGACCCCCGCCCACGTACGGCAGTCAGCAGGTCTTGGCGCAGCTAGTAGACTCGTCAGGTCTGTCCGCCAATTGATGATCAAGGCAGGAAATGGCCTCCACCAACGACCTCAAAAACGGCCTGGTACTCAACCTGGACGGCGAGCTCTGGGCTGTCGTCGAGTTCCAGCACGTCAAGCCCGGTAAGGGTGGTGCCTTCGTGCGCACCACGCTGAAGAACGTGCTGTCCGGGAAGGTGGTCGACAAGACCTTCAACGCGGGCACCAAGGTCGAAACCGCGACCGTTGACAAGCGCACTATGCAATACCTGTACGCCGACGGTGAGGACTTCGTCTTCATGGATCTGGAGACGTTCGACCAGATCACCGTGCCCGGCGGCACCGTCGGCGAGGCAGCCAACTACCTGCTGCCCGAGGCGGAGGCGACCGTCGCCCAGCACGAGGGTGTGCCGCTCTACATCGAGCTGCCCACGAGCGTCGTGCTGGAGGTCACCTACACCGAGCCCGGCCTGCAGGGCGACCGCTCGACCGGCGGCACCAAGCCGGCGACCGTGGAGACCGGTGCCACAGTGCCGGTGCCGCTGTTCATCACCACCGGTGAGAAGATCAAGGTCGACACCCGCGACGGCCGTTACCTCGGCCGCGCCTGATGGCTGAGGGTGCCAAGCAGCAGATGCCGGCGCGCCGCAAGGCGCGCAAGCGGGCGCTGGATGTCCTCTACGAGGCTGACCTGCGGGACAAGCCTCCGGTGGAGGTGCTGGCCGGCTACGTGCAGCGGATCGAGCAGCCCCGACCGGAGCACCTCGGCTACGCGGTGAGCCTGGTCGAGGGGGTTGCCGAGCACCTCAATCGGATCGACGAGCTGATCGCCAGCTATGCCGAGGGTTGGACGCTTGAACGGATGCCGGTCGTCGACCGGAATCTGGCCCGGATCGCCGTCTACGAGCTGCTCTACGTCGACGAGATCGACGACGCGGTGGCGATCAGTGAGGCCGTGGAGCTGGCCCGGCAGATGTCCACTGACGATTCGCCGCGCTTCCTCAACGGGGTGCTCGGCCGGATCGCCGAGTACGCCACCCGCTGAACGGCGCAGCACCGCACGCCGTAACCGGAAAGGGCCCGTGCCAGGTGGCACGGGCCCTTTCGGTACAGCGACAGCTCAGGAGGCGAAGAACGCCCGCGGGTCGGCCACCAGCACACCGTGCTCGGTGAGACGCTCGATCAAACCCGACGGCGAGGCGTCGTAGACGATCGCGAGCGCCCGCAGGTCGTCGGCGCGGATCGAGAGCACCCGGCCGTTGTAGTCACCACGCTGCTGCTGGATGGCGCGGGCGTAGCGGGCGACGTAGGCCAGGTCCTCGGAGGCCTCGTCGTAGAGCCGCTCCAGGTCCAGAACGATCTTGCTGGTGGGCTCGTGCCGGACACCACTGCCGTCAGGCAGCAGCTCCGAAACGGGGACCCGGTAGAACTCGGCCAACTCGGCCAGACGGGACACCGTCACGGCCCGGTCGCCGCGCTCGTACGAGCCGACCACCACGGCCTTCCACCGCCCATTCGACTTCTCCTCCACACCCTGCAGGGAAAGACCCTGCTGCTGGCGGATGGAGCGCAGGCGGGCGCCCAGAGACTTGGCGTATTCAGAGGGCATTCGGACACTCCCAGTGCTGCTCGGGGTTCTCCCGTCGATCGCTACGGAGCGTGACGGTACGGGGAATGCGACACCTGGTCAAGTGGTCGGGACCCGACCGTTGGGGAGCGTCCGGGAAGTTATCCCCATTTCCTGGTCCTGATCCGATGGTCAGCGGCCGCCGTCCATCGGCCCGGTGACCACTGGTAACGTGGCGTGAAGCCCCGGTCAGGTCCGCTGCGCGGTCCGGCCGGAGGTGCCCGACATCCTTTAACGACCCGTCCCGTGAGGCGGGGAAGGAGGTCCGCCGTGGCATACCCACCGGCTGCCCGCTCTTCACCACCGCGACAACCCTCGGTAAAGGTGATCCTCGCCAGCGCCGACGTGCAGCGCGTGGTCGACCGCATCGCCCACCAGATCCTGGAAAAGACCCAGGGCGCCGCCAACACGGTGCTGCTGGGCATTCCGACCCGGGGGACGCCCCTCGCCCGCCGGCTCGCCGCCCGGATCAGCACCTTCGAGGACGTCGCCGTCGGCGTGGGTGTGCTCGACATCACTCTGTACCGCGACGACCTGCGGCGGCACGCCACCCGCGCGGTCGGTCCGACCGAGTTGCCGGCGGGCGGGATCGACGGCAAGCGGGTCATCCTCGTCGACGACGTGCTCTTCTCCGGCCGCACCGTCCGGGCCGCGCTCGACGCCCTCAACGACGTGGGCCGTCCGGCGTCGGTGCAGCTTGCCGTCCTGGTCGACAGGGGCCACCGCGAGCTGCCGATCCGCGCCGACTACGTCGGCAAGAACATCCCGACCTCGCTCGCCGAGAGCGTGAAGGTGACGTTCGCCGAGACCGACGGGACGGACGAGGTAAAGCTGTACGGGGGAACAACTTCATGATCAAGCATCTGCTCTCCGGCGCGGACCTGGACGCCGACACCGCCACCGAGATCCTGGACACCGCCGCCGAGATGGCCACCGTCGCCGGCCGGGAGATCAAGAAACTGCCCGCGCTGCGCGGCCGGACCGTGGTGAACCTCTTCTACGAGGACTCCACCCGCACCCGGATCTCGTTCGAGGCGGCGGCGAAGCGACTCAGCGCCGACGTGATCAACTTTTCCGCGAAGGGCTCAAGCGTCACCAAGGGCGAGAGCCTGAAGGACACCGCGCTGACCCTGCAGGCCATGGGCGCCGACGCCGTGGTCGTGCGGCACCCCGCCTCGGGCGCGCCGCACCGGTTGGCCAACTGGGTCGACGGGTCGGTCGTCAACGCCGGCGACGGCACCCACGAGCACCCCACCCAGGCGCTGCTCGACGCGTACACCATGCGGTCCCGGCTGGGCCGGCTCGCCGGGCTGTCGGTGGCGGTGGTCGGAGACGTGCTGCACTCCCGGGTCGCCCGCTCCAACGTGCTGCTGCTGTCCACCCTCGGCGCGAAGGTCACCCTGGTCGGACCACCGACCCTCATCCCCGTCGACATCGCCGGCGCCCTCGCCCCGGCCACCGACGTCTCCTACGACCTCGACTCCGTGCTGCCGAACGTCGACGTGGTGATGATGTTGCGGGTGCAGCGGGAACGGATGAACGACTCCTACTTCCCCTCCGCACGCGAGTACGCCCGCCGCTACGGGCTGGACGGCCCGCGGATGCGTCGGCTGCCCGAGCACGCGATCGTCATGCACCCCGGCCCGATGAACCGGGGGATGGAGATCACTCCCGAGGTCGCCGACTCACCCCGCTCCACAATCGTCGAACAGGTCACCAACGGGGTCTCCGTGCGGATGGCTGTTCTTTACCTGCTGCTCGGAGGGAACAACCGGTGACCGCGTACCTGATCACCAGCGTGAGTGTCGTCGGCGGCGCGCCGACCGACCTGCTGATCCGCGACGGCCTGGTCGCCGAGGTCGGCTCCGGCCTGTCCGCGCCGGACGCCACAACCGTCGACGGCACCGGGCTGGTCGCCCTGCCCGGCCTTGTCGACCTGCACACCCACCTGCGCGAGCCCGGCCGGGAGGACGCCGAGACCGTCGAGTCCGGGTCCCGCGCGGCGGCCCTGGGCGGCTACACGGCGGTCTGCGCGATGGCCAACACCTCCCCGGTCGCCGACACCGCCGGCGTTGTCGAGCAGGTCTGGCGGCTCGGCCGCGAGGCCGGTCTGGTCGACGTGCAACCGATCGGCGCGGTCACCGTCGGGCTGGCCGGGGAGCGCCTGGCCGAGCTGGGCGCGATGGCGGACTCCGCGGCCCGGGTGCGGATCTTCTCCGACGACGGGCACTGCGTCGCCGACCCCAAGCTGATGCGCCGGGCGTTGGAGTACGTCAAGGCGTTCGACGGGATCATCGCCCAGCACGCCGAGGAGCCGCGGCTCACCGAGGGTGCCCAGATGCACGAGGGTGAGGTCTCCACCCGGCTCGGTCTGATCGGCTGGCCGGCGGTCGCCGAGGAGGCGATCATCGCCCGCGACGTGCTGCTCGCCGAGCACGTGGGCAGCCGACTGCACGTCTGCCACGTCTCCACCGCCGGCAGCGTCGAGGTGCTGCGCCAGGCCAAGGCGCGCGGGGTACGCGTCACCGCCGAGGTCACCCCGCACCACTTGCTGCTCACCGACGAGCGAGCCGAGAGCTACGACCCGGTCTTCAAGGTCAACCCGCCGTTGCGGACGGCCACGGACATCGCCGCGCTGCGCGCCGCGCTCGCCGACGGGGTGATCGACATGATCGCCACCGACCACGCCCCGCACGCCGTGGAGGACAAGGAGTGCGAGTGGGCGTACGCCCGGCCGGGCATGCTCGGCCTGGAGACGGCCCTGTCCATCGCGCTCGACGTGTTCGGCCCCGAGTGGGACCTGATCGCCGAGCGGATGTCGCGTACCCCCGCCCGGATCGCGGGGTTGACCGGGCACGGCGTCGACCCGGCACCCGGCGTGCCGGCCAACCTGACACTCATCGACCCGGCCGCCCGCCGCACCATCGAGCCGACGGAGCTGGCCAGCCGCAGTCGCAACACCCCGTATGCCCGCATGACGCTGCCGGGTCGCATCGTGGCGACCTTCCTGCGTGGCGAGCCGACGGTCCTGGACGGAAAGGCTGTCAAGTAATGGTCAAGCGCAGACCCGCGACCCTGGTTCTCGAGGACGGGCGCACGTTCCCCGGTGAGGCGTACGGCAGTGTCGGGGAGACCTTCGGCGAGGCGGTCTTCAACACCGGCATGACCGGTTATCAGGAGACGCTGACCGACCCGTCCTACCACCGGCAGGTGGTGGTGCAGACCGCCCCGCACATCGGCAACACCGGAGTCAACGGCGAGGACGACGAGTCCGGCCGGATCTGGGTCGCCGGTTACGTGGTGCGCGACCCGGCGCGGATCGGGTCGAACTGGCGGGCCACCGGCGGTCTCGAGGACCGCCTCGCCACCGAGGGGGTGGTGGGCATCAGCGGGGTGGACACCCGGGCGCTGACCCGGCACCTGCGCGAGCGGGGCGCCATGCGGGTGGGCATCTCCAGCGTCGACAACGACCCGCAGAGCCTGCTGGCCCGGGTCCGCCAGGCGCCACAGATGGTGGGCGCCGACCTGTCCGCCGAGGTGAGCACCGACAAGCCGTACGTCGTGGAGGCTCTCGGCGAGCACCGGTTCACAGTGGCGGCACTGGACCTGGGCATCAAGCGCAACGTGCCGCGCCGGCTCGCCGCGCGCGGGGTGACCACCCACGTCCTGCCGGCCGGATCGAGCATCGAGGACCTGCTCGCCACCGGCGCGGACGCGGTCTTCTTCTCGCCCGGCCCGGGTGACCCGGCGACCGCCGACGGGCCGGTGGCGCTGGCCCGGGAGGTGCTGACCCGGCGGATCCCGCTGTTCGGCATCTGCTTCGGCAGCCAGATCCTCGGGCGGGCGCTCGGCTTCGGCACCTACAAGCTGGGCTACGGCCACCGGGGGATCAACCAGCCGGTGCTCGACCGGGCCACCGGCAAGGTGGAGGTGACAAGCCACAACCACGGCTTCGCGGTGCAGGTGCCGGGCGCCGGGTCGGGCGCGGTGGTCCCCGACCAGGTGATCGACACCGACTTCGGTGGCGTTCGGGTGTCGCACGTCTGCCTCAATGACAACGTGGTCGAGGGGCTGCGGGCGATCGACGTGCCCGCCTTCACCGTCCAGTACCACCCGGAGGCGGCGGCCGGCCCGCACGACGCGGACTACCTCTTCGACCGATTCGCCGACTTGATCGAGGGTCGGACCCACAGCGAGGGGCGCAGCAATGCCTAAGCGGACCGATCTCAAGCACATCCTGGTGATCGGCTCCGGCCCGATCGTCATCGGGCAGGCCTGCGAGTTCGACTACTCCGGCACCCAGGCGTGCCGGGTGCTGCGCAGCGAGGGGATCCGGGTCAGCCTGGTCAACTCCAACCCGGCCACGATCATGACGGACCCGGAGTTCGCCGACGCGACCTACGTCGAGCCGATCACCCCGGAGTTCGTCGAGCTGGTCATCGCCAAGGAACGCCCGGACGCGATCCTGGCCACGCTCGGCGGGCAGACCGCGCTGAACACGGCCGTCGCCCTGCACGAGGCCGGCGTCCTGGAGAAGTACGGCGTGGAGTTGATCGGCGCGAACATCGACGCCATCAACCGGGGCGAGGACCGGCAGCTGTTCAAGGAGATCGTGGCGAAGGCCGGCGTACGTCTGGGTGTCGAGGACCCGGCGGGCCTGGTGCCCCGCTCCCGGGTCTGCCACTCGATGGACGAGGTCGAGGCGACGGTCGCCGAGCTGGGCCTGCCGGTGGTGATCCGGCCGTCGTTCACAATGGGTGGCCTGGGCTCCGGCATGGCGCACACACCGGAGGACCTGGCCCGCATCGCCGGCGACGGCCTGGCCGCCAGCCCGGTGCACGAGGTCCTCATCGAGGAGAGCGTGCTCGGCTGGAAGGAGTACGAACTCGAACTGATGCGCGACCGGCACGACAACGTGGTGGTGGTCTGCTCGATCGAGAACATCGACCCGATGGGTGTGCACACCGGCGACAGCGTCACTGTGGCCCCGGCCATGACGCTCACCGACCGGGAGTACCAGCGCCTGCGTGACCTGGGCATCGCCGTGCTGCGCGAGGTCGGGGTGGACACCGGCGGCTGCAACATCCAGTTCGCTGTCAACCCGGTCGACGGCCGGATCGTCGTGATCGAGATGAACCCCCGGGTGTCCCGCTCGTCGGCGCTGGCGTCCAAGGCGACCGGTTTCCCGATCGCGAAGATCGCCGCCAAGCTGGCCATCGGCTACACCCTCGACGAGATCCCCAACGACATCACCCTGAAGACCCCTGCGGCGTTCGAGCCGACCCTGGACTACGTGGTGGTGAAGATCCCCCGGTTCGCGTTCGAGAAGTTCCCCGGCGCGGACCCGGAGCTGACCACCACGATGAAGTCGGTGGGCGAGGCGATGAGCCTCGGGCGTAACTTCACCGAGGCGCTGAACAAGGCGATGCGCTCGATGGAAACCAAGTCTTCTGGTTTCTGGACCGTGCCCGATCCGGCCGGCGTGACCCTCGCCGACACTCTCGCCGCGTTGCGGATCCCGCACGACGGTCGGCTCTACACCGTGGAGCGGGCACTGCGCCTCGGCGCGTCGATCGCCGAGGTCGCCGAGGCGTCCGGCGGGATCGACCCGTGGTTCCTGGACCAGATCGCCGCGTTGATCGAGCTGCGCGCGGAGATCGTCGACGCGCCGGTGCTCGACGCCGAGCTGCTGCGCCAGGCCAAGCGGGCCGGCCTGTCCGATCGGCAGCTCGCCGCGTTGCGCCCGGAGTTGGCCGCCGAGGACGGGGTACGGACCCTGCGGCACCGCCTCGACGTGCGGCCGGTCTACAAGACGGTGGACACCTGCGCTGCCGAGTTCGAGGCGACGACTCCGTACCACTACTCGACGTACGACCTGGAGACCGAGGTCGTGCCGTCGGACCGGCCGAAGGTGCTGATCCTGGGCTCCGGCCCGAACCGGATCGGCCAGGGCATCGAGTTCGACTACTCCTGCGTGCACGCCGTCCAGGCGTTGCGCTCGGCCGGCTACGAGACCGTCATGGTCAACTGCAACCCGGAGACGGTCTCCACCGACTACGACACCGCCGACCGGCTCTACTTCGAGCCGCTGACCTTCGAGGACGTGCTGGAGGTCTGGCACGCGGAGGACTCGTCCGGCCGGGCGGCCGGCGGGCCGGGTGTGGTCGGGGTGGTCGTGCAGCTCGGCGGTCAGACCCCGCTGGGGCTGGCGCAGCGGCTCAAGAACGCGGGCGTGCCGATCGTCGGCACCTCCCCGGAGTCGATCCACCTGGCCGAGGAGCGGGGCGCGTTCGGCGCGGTGCTGGCCCGGGCCGGGCTGCGCGCGCCGGCGCACGGCATGGCCACGTCCTACGACGAGGCCAAGACGATCGCCGACGAGATCGGCTACCCGGTGCTGGTCCGGCCCTCGTACGTGCTGGGCGGGCGGGGCATGGAGATCGTCTACGACGACCCGACGCTGCGTGACTACATCGGCCGGGCCACCGACATCTCCCCGGATCACCCGGTGCTTGTGGACCGGTTCCTCGACGACGCCATCGAGATCGACGTCGACGCGCTCTGTGACGCCGACGGCGAGGTCTACATCGGCGGTGTGATGGAGCACATCGAGGAGGCCGGCATCCACTCCGGCGACTCGTCCTGCGCGCTGCCGCCGATCACCCTCGCGGGTTCGCACCTGGCCGAGGTCCGCCGCTACACCGAGGCCATCGCCCGGGGCGTCGGCGTCCGTGGCCTGCTGAACGTGCAGTACGCGCTCAAGGACGACGTGCTCTACGTGCTGGAGGCCAACCCGCGGGCGTCGCGGACCGTGCCGTTCGTCTCCAAGGCGACTGCGGTGCCGCTGGCCAAGGCGGCGGCACGGATCGCGCTCGGCGCGAGCATCGCCGAGCTGCGCGCCGAGGGTCTGCTGCCCGCGTCCGGGGACGGCGGCACGATGCCCGCCGACGCGCCGGTCGCGGTCAAGGAGGCGGTGCTGCCGTTCAAGCGGTTCCGGACCCGCGCCGGCAAGGGGATCGACTCGCTGCTCGGCCCGGAGATGAAGTCGACAGGCGAGGTGATGGGCATCGACACCAACTTCGGGCACGCCTTCGCCAAGAGCCAGTCGGCCGCGTACGGGTCGCTGCCGACCGCCGGGAAGATCTTCGTCTCGGTGGCGAACCGGGACAAGCGCGGCATGATCTTCCCGATCAAGCGGCTGGCCGACCTCGGTTTCGAGATCGTGGCGACCACCGGCACCGCCGAGGTGCTGCGTCGACACGGCATCGCCTGTGAGCAGATCCGCAAGCACTACCAGGCGGGCGAGGGCGACGACGCGGTGTCGTTGATCGGCGGCGGCCAGGTGGCGCTTGTCATCAACACGCCGCAGGGTTCGGGTGCCAGCGCCCGCTCCGACGGCTACGAGATCCGCAGCGCCGCCGTCACCGCCGACATCCCGTGCATCACCACGGTCCCCGGCGCGGCGGCGGCGGTCATGGGCATCGAGGCACGCATCCGGGGCGACATGCGGGTACGCCCCCTGCAGGACCTGCACGCCACCCTGCGGGCCGCCCACTAACCACCCAACCGCCCACCCTCGTCGATCATGAGGTTATCGCCCGCCCAGACGGCGTGTCGGGGCAATAACTTCATGATCGGCGGCGGGGCGTGCGGGCGGGAGTGGGGTTTGGGTGGGGTGGGTGGGTGGGAGAGGGAGGGTGGGGTTGATGTTCGAGCGGGTTGTTCGGCCCTGGTTGTTCCGGCTCGGCGGTGGGGACGCCGAGGCGGCGCACGAGTGGACGCTGCGCCGGCTGACCGCGCTGTCGCGGCGGCCGGTGGCGCTGGCGGCGCTGCGGGCCCGGTACGCGGTCCACGCGCCGCGCACTGTGTTCGGGGTGCGCTTCCCCAACCCGGTCGGGTTGGCCGCGGGGATGGACAAGGACGGCGCGGCGCTGCCGGCGTGGCCCGCGCTCGGCTTCGGTTTCGTCGAGGTCGGCACTGTCACCGCGCACGCCCAGCCGGGTAACCCCCGGCCGCGGCTGTTCCGCCTGCCGGCCAGCGAGGCCGTGGTCAACCGGATGGGCTTCAACAACGCCGGGGCCGCCGCGCTGGCCGCCCGGCTGGCCGCGCTGCCGCGTCCGCTCGGGGTGCCGCTGGGCATCTCGTTGGGCAAGTCCAAGGTGACCCCGCTCGACGAGGCGGTCGAGGACTACCTCGCCTCGTACCGGGCACTTCGCGGGCACGGCGACTACTTCGCGGTGAACGTGTCCTCACCGAACACCCCGGGCCTGCGTGCGTTGCAGGACCGGGCCCATCTGGACGCGCTGCTCGGCGCGCTGGTGGGGGAGAAGCCGGTGCTGGTCAAGATCGCACCCGATCTGACCGAGGCGGCGATCGCCGAGTTGCTGGAGGTCTGCCTGGCCCGAGGCGCGGCCGGGGTGATCGCCACCAACACCACGCTGGCCCGTACCGGTCTGGCCACTGTGGACGTCGAGCGTGGCGCCCAGGCCGGTGGTCTCTCCGGTCGGCCGTTGACCGGACGGGCCCGCGAGGTGGTCGACTTCGTCCACCGGGAGACCGGCGGTCGGCTACCGATCATCGGTGTCGGCGGGGTCCTCGACCCGGACGACGCGGCGCGGATGTTCGACGCGGGCGCCGCCCTGGTGCAGCTCTACACCGGCTTCATCTACCGGGGCCCGGCCCTGGTGCGTGCCGCCGCCCGCGCGACTGCCGGGTCAGCGGCTCCGGACCATCTCGCGGGTCGGTGACCGCCCTCGACGCGGTGTTGGCGGCGGCGGGGGAGGCCGAGATGCTCCGCCCCGCCGCCGCATGCGGCAAGGTCGCGCTTGATCCTGGATGTAGTGGCCTCGCTCGCGCCGGAGGCCACTACATCCTTGTTCGAGCACGATCTTGCGGTTGGACCCGACCGACACGGCACGAGCGCGACCCACATGGCGCGCGAGACGCTGCCGGCGGATATTCGCCGTCCGGACCGCTTGAGGCGCAGAGGAGTTACCCGTGACACCCGAGGAGATCCTGGCCGCCGACCGGGCGCACGTCTGGCATCCGTACGCCGCGCTGCCGCCGACGAACCCGCCGTACGTGGTGCACAGCGCCGAGGGGGTGCGGCTGCGGCTGGCCGACGGGCGGGAACTGGTGGACGGTATGTCGTCCTGGTGGGCGGCGATCCACGGCTACCGGCACCCGGTGCTTGACGCGGCGGTGACCGACCAGCTCGGCCGGATGAGCCACGTGATGTTCGGCGGGCTCACCCACGAGCCCGCCGTGCGTCTCGCCCGGACCCTGGTCGAGCTGACCCCTGACGGTTTGGAGCACGTGTTCCTGGCCGACTCCGGCTCGGTGAGCGTCGAGGTGGCGGTGAAGATGTGCCTGCAGTACCAGCGGGCCGTCGGCCGGCCGCAGCGGCGCCGGTTGGCGACCTGGCGGGGCGGCTACCACGGCGACACGTTCCACCCGATGAGCGTCTGTGACCCGGAGGGCGGCATGCACCACCTCTGGGGCGACGTGCTGCCCCGGCAGGTGTTCGCCCCGGTCCCGCCCGGCGGTTTCACCGACCCGCCCGACGACGCGTACGTGGCGGCGTTGGTGGAGACCGTCGAGCGGCACGCCGACGAACTGGCCGCGGTGATCGTCGAGCCGGTCGTGCAGGGTGCCGGCGGGATGCGGTTCCACAATCCCGGCTACCTGCGGGTGCTGCGCGAGGTGACCCGGGCGCACGGGGTGTTGCTGATCTTCGACGAGATCGCCACCGGCTTCGGCCGTACCGGTGCGATGTTCGCCGCCGAACACGCCGGGGTGACGCCTGACGTGTTGTGCCTGGGCAAGGCCCTCACCGGCGGTTACCTGACGCTCGCGGCGACGCTCTGCACCCCGGAGATCGCCCGGGGCATCTCCGCCGCCGGCGTGCTGGCGCACGGGCCGACGTTCATGGGCAACCCGTTGGCCTGCGCGGTGGCCAACGCCTCCATCGGGCTGCTGCGGGCCGGGGACTGGTCGGCCCAGGTGGCCAGGGTCGGCGCCGGCCTGCGCGCCGGCCTGGAGCCGCTGCGCGCCGCGCCCGGCGTGGCCGACGTGCGGGTGCTCGGCGCGATCGGCGTGGTCCAGCTCGATCACGAGGTCGACCTCGGCGCGGCCACCGCCGCCGCGGCCGGGCAGGGGGTGTGGCTGCGCCCGTTCCGCGACCTGGTCTACACGATGCCGCCGTACGTCACCGACGACGCCGACCTGGCGCGGATCGCTGCCGGCGTGGCGGCGGCCGTGGCGGCCGGCTGAACCCACGGGTAAACCCCGGGAGGCGCGTCGCCGCCCGGGCGAGAAGAGAGAGGGAGCACCGGATGGAGAGCTTCGGAACCCGGCTGCACCGGGCGATCGGCGAGCGGGGGCCCCTGTGCGTGGGCATCGATCCGCATCCCGCTCTGCTGGCCCGTTGGGGCCTTCCGGACGACGTTCAGGGGCTGGACCGGTTCGCGCGGACCGTGGTCGAGGCGCTCGGTGACCGGGTTGCGGTGGTGAAGCCTCAGTCGGCCTTTTTCGAGCGATTCGGATCCCGCGGAGTGGCGATTCTTGAGTCAACTATCCGACAGTTACGGGATGCTGGCTCGCTCGTTCTCCTCGACGTGAAACGCGGCGACATCGGTTCGACGGTGCGCGCGTACGCCGCCGCGTACCTCGATCCATCCAGCCCGATGTATGTCGACGCGGTCACCGCGAGCCCCTACCTGGGAGTAGGTTCGCTGGCGCCGATGTTCGAGCTGGCCGCCGAGCACGGCGGTGGTGTGTTCGTGCTGGCCCTCACCTCAAACCCCGAGGGCGCGGCCGTGCAGCAGGCCCGCACGGCCGACGGCCGCACCGTCGCGCAGACCGTGATCGACGAGATTTCCCAGCTCAACAGGGGTGCGACTCCGCTCGGGAGCTTCGGTCTGGTGGTCGGCGCGACCATCGGCGACACCGGTCACGACCTCTCCGGGGTGGGGGGTCCGCTGCTCGCTCCGGGGCTCGGCGCACAGGGTGCCGGCGCCGCCGATCTGCGTACCGTCTTCGGTTCGAGCCTCGCCTCGGTGCTCCCGTCGTACTCCCGGGAGGTGCTCTCGGTCGGCCCCGATGTCGACGCTCTGCGGGCCGCCGCGGACCGCGTGTTGGCCGACTGTCGGGCCGTATTGCCTGCCCGGTGACTGACTGACGGGTCGGTCACCTTACGGTGATCATGCGGCCCCCACGTTGCCGAAAGTTCCGTTGGCCGCTAGTTTTCCCCGCGCTGGGAACCATGGACCCCTTGGTTCACAGCGACACCACGTTTCACAGATGCGGCGGTGCGCCCCGCCCGCCGCGATAGGGACCTGAGGAGAACTGGTGCCGCTCCCGTCACTGACCCCCGAACAACGCGCTGCCGCGCTCGAGAAGGCCGCGGAGATCCGCAAGGCCCGTGCTCAGCTGAAGGAGCAGCTCAAGCAGGGCAAGACCACGCTTGGTGCCGTCCTCGAGCGCGCCGAGAACGACGACGTCGTCGGAAAGCTCAAGGTTTCGGCAGTCCTGCAGGCCATGCCGGGTATCGGCAAGATCCGGGCTACCCAGATCATGGAGAAGCTCAAGATCGCCGACAGTCGTCGCCTGCGTGGCCTCGGCGAGCAGCAGCGCAAGGCACTGCTTGGAGAGTTCGCCGCCAACTGAACCTGGCAGCGTGTAGAAACAAGCAGTGAGCACGGATGACGAGGCGCGCCCGGCTGCTCGGCTCACTGTCCTGGCTGGACCTTCGGGTTCCGGCAGGGAGAGTGTCGTCGAGCTGGTCCGGGCGCGTTCTCCGTCCGTGTGGGTCCCGGTGCCGGCAACCACCCGGCCGCGCCGGGAGTCGGAGATCGACGGGGACGACCGGGTTTTCCTCGCCCCCGCCGAGTTCGATCGCCGGCTCGCCGTCGGCGAGCTGGTGGAGTGGTCCCGGATCGGCGACTACCGCCGGGGCACGCCGTACCCGCCGCTGCGCGCCCGGCTCGACGCCGGGCAGCCGGTGCTGCTCCCGCTCGACCTGCCCGGCGCTGCGCTGGTGCGGGCCCGCCTGCCCGACGCGCGGCTGGTGCTGCTGAGCCCACCCGGGTACGAACCCGACCCGGCCGTGGCGGTCACCTTCACGCACACGCTCACCCACGACCGCACCGAGCGGGTGGCGGACGAGCTGGTAGGCTTACTCGGTTCTTCTTATCCGGATCCGGCCTGGTCGCGCGTGCGCGGCTGACCGCCGGCGCCGTTGAGACTCAGCACCGCGTGCGCGCGGCTCGAAAGACGCAGAGGTTAATTCGTGGGATCCATCGCCAACCCCGAAGGCATCACCAACCCGCCGATCGACGAGCTCCTCGAGAAGACGACGTCGAAGTACGCGCTTGTCATCTTCGCCGCCAAGCGCGCGCGCCAGGTCAACGCCTACTACAGCCAGCTCGGCGAGGGCCTGCTGGAGTACGTCGGCCCGCTCGTCGAGACCACCCCGCAGGAGAAGCCCCTCTCCATCGCCATGCGCGAGATCAACGGGGGCCTGCTCACCGCCGAGCCGACCGACCAGCCGTAAGCCCTCGCCGGCCGATGTCCGCCTCGATCGTCCTCGGGGTCGGCGGCGGCATCGCCGCCTACAAGGCGTGTGAGCTGCTGCGACTCTTCACCGAATCCGGTCACCGGGTTCGGGTCGTGCCGACCGCGTCGGCGCTCCGGTTCGTCGGAGCGCCGACCTGGGCGGCGCTGTCCGGCCAGCCGGTCGCCGACGACGTCTGGACCGACGTCCACGAGGTGCCGCACGTCCGCCTCGGTCAGCAGGCCGACCTGGTGGTGGTCGCACCGACCACCACCGACCTGCTCGCCAAGGCCGCGCACGGGCTCGCCGACGATTTGCTGACGAACACCCTGCTGACCGCCCGCTGCCCGGTGCTGCTGGCCCCGGCCATGCACACCGAGATGTGGGAGCATCCGGCCACCGTGGCCAACGTCGCCACGCTGCGCGCCCGGGGGGTCCGGGTCATCGAACCGGCCGTCGGGCGACTGACCGGCGTCGACACCGGCAAGGGCCGGCTGCCCGACCCGGCGGAGATCTTCGCCGTCGCCCGTCGGGTCCTGGCCCGGGGCGCCGCCGCCCCCGCCGACCTGGCCGGTCGCCGGCTGGTCGTCACCGCGGGTGGCACCCGGGAACCACTGGACCCGGTCCGGTTCCTGGGCAACCGCTCCTCCGGCAAGCAGGGGTACGCGTTCGCCCGCGCGGCGGTCGCCCGGGGCGCCCGGGTCACCCTGATCGCGGCGAACGTCGCCCTCGCCGACCCGGCCGGCGTCGACCTGATCCGGGTCGGCACCACCGCCGAGTTGCGGGAGGCGACGCTGAAGGCCGCCGTCGAGGCCGACGCTGTGGTGATGGCGGCGGCTCCGGCCGATTTCCGGCCGGCGGCCTACGCGCCTGGCAAAATCAAGAAGTCGGACGACGGTGTCGCGCCCACCATCGAACTCGTCACGAACCCGGACATCGCGGCGGAGCTCGGCCAGCGCAAGCGACCGGAGCAACTGCTCGTGGTGTTCGCCGCCGAGACCGGCGACGCCGAGGCCAACGGCCGGGCGAAACTCGCCCGGAAGCGGGCCGACCTGATCGTCATCAACGAGGTCGGTCCCGACCTGGTCTTCGGCGCCGACACCAACACGGTGACGGTCATCGGCGCGGACGGCTCGGTCAGCCGGCTGCCCGAGCAGGCCAAGGACGCCGTGGCCGACACCGTCTGGGATCTCGTCGTGGCGCGGCTACCCGTCCGCTCCTGACGGGTGGAACAGAGCGCGACCGCTCCCTGCACCGGCCGCAGTGGTGACTAGACTGCCGCGGAACGACCTCACACGCTTAGGAGTGCCGTGACACGCCGCCTCTTCACGTCCGAATCGGTCACGGAAGGCCACCCGGACAAGATCGCCGACCAGATCAGCGATGGCATCCTCGACGCGTTGCTGACCGAGGATCCGCACAGTCGGGTGGCCGTGGAAACCATGATCACCACCGGCCAGGTGCACATCGCCGGTGAGGTGACCACCAAGGCGTACGCCGACATCCCGACGATCGTCCGCCGGACCATCCTCGACATCGGCTACGACTCGTCGAAGAAGGGCTTCGACGGCGCGTCCTGCGGCGTCAGCGTCTCCATCGGCGCGCAGTCCGAGGACATCGCCCAGGGCGTCGACAACGCCTTCGAGCTGCGTACCGGGGCGTCGGAGAGCGCACTTGACGCGCAGGGCGCCGGCGACCAGGGCATGATGTTCGGCTTCGCCTGCTCGGAGACGCCCGAGCTGATGCCGTTGCCGATCGCCCTCGCCCACCGTCTGGCCCGTCGGCTGGCCGCCGTGCGCAAGGACGGCACGATTCCCTACCTGCGCCCGGACGGCAAGACCCAGGTGACCATCGAGTACGAGGGGCTGCGCCCGGTCCGGCTGAACACCGTCGTCGTGTCCAGCCAGCACGCCGCGGACATCTCGCTGGACTCGCTGCTCACCCCGGACGTGCGCGACCACGTGATCGCCCCGGAGTTGGAGAGCCTCGGTCTGGACACCGACGGCTACCGACTGCTCGTCAACCCGACCGGCCGGTTCGAGATCGGCGGCCCGATGGGTGACGCCGGCCTGACCGGTCGCAAGATCATCGTCGACACCTACGGCGGGTACGCCCGGCACGGCGGTGGCGCGTTCTCCGGCAAGGATCCGTCCAAGGTGGACCGCTCCGCCGCGTACGCGATGCGCTGGGTCGCCAAGAACGTGGTCGCCGCCGGTCTGGCCGAGCGGTGCGAGGCGCAGGTCGCCTACGCCATCGGCAAGGCCCACCCGGTGAGCCTGTTCATCGAGACGTTCGGCACCGAGACCGTGCCGGTGGCCTCGATCGAGAAGGCCGTCGCCGAGGTGTTCGACCTGCGTCCGGCCGCGATCATCAGGGACCTCAACCTGCTCCGCCCGATCTACCAGCAGACCGCCGCGTACGGCCACTTCGGCCGGGAGCTGCCGGACCTCACCTGGGAGAGCACCGACCGGGCCGCCGACCTCAAGTCGGCCGCAGGAGCCTGACCGCCACCACGCGCAGCGACCGGCGACCCGCGGACGGGTCGCCGGTCGCGCGCGTCTGCGTGGACGTCGGCCTGGCCCACCTGGACCGGCCGTTCGACTACCTGGTGCCGGCGGAACTGGACGAGGTGGCGGTGCCCGGCACCCGGGTGAAGGTGCGCTTCGCCGGGCAGCTCGTCGACGGGTGGCTGCTGTCGCGCGCCGACGACTCCGGGCACACCGGCCGGCTCGCGTACCTGGAGAAGGTCGTCTCGCCGGAGCCGGTGCTGGCGCCCGAGATCGCCCGGCTGGCCCGGGCGGTCGCCGACCGGTACGCGGGCAGCCTCGCCGACGTGCTCCGGCTCGCCGTCCCACCCCGGCACGCCCGGGTCGAGAAGGAGCCCCGCGGCGAGCAGCCGGCCCCCGGGGCGGACAGCGCGGCCGGGCCCGCTGTCGACCCGCGCGGGTGGCGGGACTACCCGACCGGCCCGGCGCTGCTGCGGGCGCTCACCGACGGCCGGGCGCCCCGCGCGGTCTGGTCGGCGTTGCCCGGCGAGGACTGGGCGGCCCGGTACGCCGACGCGGTTGCCGCCACCGTCGCCGGCGGGCGGGGCGCGGTGGTCGTGGTACCCGACGCCCGCGACCTCGATCGGCTGGACGCCGCGCTCACCGGCGTGCTCGGCCCGGGACGGCACGTCAGCCTCTCCGCCGCGCTCGGGCCGGCCCGCCGCTACCGGGCGTTCCTGGCCGCCCGCCGTGGGCAGGTGCCGGTGGTGATCGGCACCCGGGCGGCGATGTTCGCCCCGGTGCACCGGCCCGGCCTCGTCGCCATCTGGGACGACGGTGACGACCTGCACTCCGAACCCCGGTCGCCCTACCCGCACGCCCGCGATGTGCTGCTCACCCGCGGCCAGCTCGCCGAGGCCGGCGTGCTGGTCGGCGGGTACGCCCGCACCGCCGAGGCGCAACTGCTGCTGGAGACCGGCTGGGCGCGGGAGGTGGTCGCCGACCGGGCCACCGTGCGGGCCCGGATCCCGGCCATCGCGCCGACCGGCGACGACCCGCAACTGGCCCGCGACCCGGGAGCCGCCACCGCCCGACTGCCCAGCCTGGCGTGGACCGCCGCCCGGGACGCCCTCCGGCAGGATCTGCCGGTGCTGGTGCAGGTGCCCCGACGTGGCTACCTGCCGTCGATCTCCTGCGCGGAGTGCCGCACCCCGGCCCGCTGTGCGCACTGCTCCGGGCCGCTCGCGTTGCCCTCGGCCGGCGGCACCCCGTCCTGCCGGTGGTGCGCCCGGGTGGCCGCCGCGTACGCCTGCCCGCAGTGCGGTGGGCGGCGGCTGCGGGCCGCGGTGACCGGTGCCCGGCGGACCGCCGAGGAACTGGGTCGGGCGTTCCCCGGCGTGCCGGTGCGCACCTCGGGGCGCGAGGAGGTGCTCACCGACGTGCCCGGCGGCGCGGCAGTGGTGGTGACCACACCCGGTGCCGAGCCGGTCGCCGAGGGGGGCTACGGCGCGGTGTTGCTGCTCGACTCGTGGGCCCTGCTGACCCGGGCCGACCTGCGGGCCGGGGAGGAGGCGCTGCGCCGCTGGCAGGCGGCGGCGGCGCTGGCCCGGCCGGCCCCGACCGGCCGGGTGGTGGTGGTCGCCGACGGTGCCCTCGCCCCGGTGCAGGCGCTGCTGCGCTGGGACGCGGCCTGGTTCGCCGGCCGGGAGTTGGCCGAGCGTCGCGAGTTGGGCTTCCCGCCGGCCGTCCGGATGGCGAGCCTCACCGGCCCGGCCGAGGCGGTGGCCGACCTGCTCGCCGCGGCCCGGCTGCCCGACGACGCCGAGGTGCTCGGACCGGTTCCGGCCGAGGAGGGCCGGGAACGGATGCTGGTCCGGGTGCCCCGGGCCCGGGCTGCCGCGCTCGCCGAGGCGCTGCACTCGGCCGCCGGCGCGCGGACCGCCCGCAAGGCCGCCGACCCGGTTCGTCTCCAGGTCGATCCGCTCAGCCTGTTCTGAGGAGTTTCGGGCGGTTCCGGTGGCGGCGGTGCCGACCCGCGTGGCTGGCCCTCGCACACCGCGTCCGACAAAGCGGTGGCGATCAGGTGGTAGCATCGCCCGTCATGCCAAGGCGTACGACGGCTCCAGGTCGCGACGGAGCGTCACAGGCGCCGTGCTGGGGGCCGCCGCAGGATGGCCCGACGATTGCGGGAACGCGTCGGTCGGACGCGAAGTCGATGATTTCTTTGAGCCGGTGAGCAGGGGTGGACCAGTCGTGACCGTTGGACAATCGATCGTCTTCAACGGCGACCTCGGCAGCGGCAAGAGCACCGTGTCGGTCGAGATCGCCAAGCGGCTCGGCATGCGCCGGGTCAGTGTCGGAGACCTCTACCGGGAGATGGCGCAGCAGCGGCAGATGACCGCGCTCCAGCTCAATCTGCACGCCGAGCTGGACCAGGCCGTCGACGGCTACGTCGATCAGCTCCAGCGGGACATCGCCGCCTCCGGTGAGCGCCTGATCATGGATTCCCGGCTGGCCTGGCACTTCTTCACCGACGCGCTCAAGGTTCACATGATCACCGAGCCGGGTGAGGCGGCCCGCCGGGTGCTCGCCCGGCCGTCCGGGCCGGCGGAGAGCTACGCCTCCCTGGACGAGGCGAAGGCCAAGCTGCGGGAACGCAGCGCGAGCGAGCGCAGCCGGTTCATCATCCGGTACGGCGTGGACAAGGCCCGACTGCGTAACTACGACCTGATCTGCGACACCACCCGGGCGACCGCGGCCGAGGTGATCGAGCACATCGTCGCCGCGTACCAGGGGACGCTCGGCGCCGAGGTGCTGCGCGACGGGCCGCCGCTGCTGCTGCTGGACCCGGCCCGCGTCTACCCGACCGAGGACATCACCACCCTGCGGGGCCTGTGGGACACCGACTTCGTCGGCGACGTGGCCGAGGCCGGCGGCGAGGGGCTCGAACCGTTGAAGATCGGGTTCACCGGCGAGTACTTCTTCGTCGTCGACGGTCACCGCCGGCTCAGCGCCGCCCTGCAGAGCGGCTTCTCGCTGGTCCCCGCCCAGTTGGTCGCCGAGGTCGACGAGCCGGTCGTGGGCGGGATGACGGCGATCGACTACTTCGCCGCCCAGGTGCGCCCCGGCCTGGTCTACGACTGGGAGGCGGCGCACAAGATCCAGCTGCCGCTGCCCGAGCCCGCGCTGTTGCGCGGTGACGCGGTGCTCGCCGGGGATCCGGCCGTCGGCGCCTGAGCCGAGCGTGCGGCCGGGCCGGCACGCGGGGTGCGCGCCGGCCCGACCACCTGTCCGATCGTGTCGAGCGATGCCTCAGCCGAGCACCACGCCCGAGGCGCCGACGCCGGCCATGCCGGAGAAGATGTCCTCGTAGTAGAACCGCCAGGCGCAGACCCGGCCGGTGGGGACGTAGCCGGTGCAGGCCGTCGACGTGTTCGTGTCGTCGATGGCGGTGTTGGTGCCGGTGGCCCAGACCTGGAGGGTGTTCGCCGCGTTGACGATCTCCACCGGGCCGCCGCTGTCGCCCTGACCGACCGCGTTGGTGTGGGTGGTGTTCTCCGCCTGCACCTGGCCGCAGACCTGGCCGAAGTTGCGCACGTTGATGCAGAGGTTGCGGGCCTTCACCTGGATCGAGCAGCGGGTGCCGGAGTACGCCCCGGAGGTGCACACCCAGTTGCCGACCTGGCTGGCCGACGCGCCGATCACCTGGTTGCTGAACTCACTCACCACGTTGCCGGCCGCGTCGGTGCTGTTGTTGAAGACCCGGCCGCCGCCGCTGCCGTTGAGCAGCAGGGTGTCGGTGCCGACGTTGCGGGCGGTGACGGTGCCGATCGTCTGCCCGGTCGGGTCGGTCGCCAGGACGTTGAGGTTGGCGCAGTGCGCGGCGGAGAGCACCCGCGTCACGCCGGCCTGGTAGACCCCGAAGCCGGTTGAGCAGCCACCGCCGTTGGCGGTGTTGCGCCACGCGGCGCCGCCCCACCACGGCGGGCTGTCGTCCCACCTGGTGGCCGGCGAGGCGGCGACCCCGGTCTGCACCGTCACCGGCACGCCGGCCAGGGCCGTCGCGCCGAGCAGCCCGCTCTGCGTGCCGACCAGCAGGCCGGCACCGTCGGCGCGCGGGCCGACCGTGGTGATCTTGTCGCCGGCCTTCGCCCGCAGTCGGTCGGCCGCGACCATCAGCTCCCGCTGGGTGTACGGGGCGGACAGCACCCGGGTCGCGACTGTGGCCCGAGCGACGGCCACCACGTTGGCTGGCGGCTCACCCTTCCAGTAGACCTGGAGCTCCCGATTGGTGGGATCGGCGACGATACCGGCGAAGCCGGAGCTGGCGCTGCGCTCGGCCACTGTGGTGATCCGCGCGGCGGCGGTGTTCATGCGTTGCTGCAGTCGGAGCAGCTCCGACCAGGAGGCGAAGCCACCGGGCACGGGCGTGCTGTCGACGAACGACCCGGCGCTGGCAGCCTTGCCCGCCGGTGCGGCCGGTGCGGCGGCGGCCGGTGCGGCGGCCACCCCCGTGACCAGCAGCGCGAGGCCGAACGCGGCGACGGCGGCGCGACGCAGCAGCGACGGGGACCGCCGGACGGTCAGATGTGGACGGATCATCAGTACCTCTTCCCCCAGGGGTGTGTGGAGCGGGTCGACCCCGCAGCCAGGACGGTGGCATGGGAGGTCGGCACCGCGCGGGGCATCCTGGACGGGGCTGGACACCGCCGGACAGCGCCGGACGTTCCACCCTCCGGGATGGAACTGTCAGACATCGGCGCTCACCTATCGATCGGCGCGGCGGCGGAATTAGCCTGCCCGTGCGCATCCGGGGGGCCGGGTGACCGGGGGGTGGGAGCCGCATGTCCGACCAACGGGTACCTCTCGTCCGATCGGCGGCACCGGGATCGCCCGCGGCGTTCGAGGTGGCCCGCGGCGCGGCTGAGGCGCAGACCCTCCAGGAGTTGGCCGGGTTGCTGCGCCAGTTGCGCCGTCGGGAGGCCCGACAGCAGGGCGAGACCCAGCTGACCTACCGGCAACTGGCCGCGAAGACCGGTTGGTCGCGGGGGATCATCGGGGAGTACTTCGCCGGCAACATCCTGCCTCCGCCGGAGCGGTTCGACGCCCTCATCAGGCTGCTCGGGGCAACCCCGGCCGAGCAGGGCGTGCTGGCCACGGCCCGGGACCGGGTCGAGGAGCACCGTCGAGGCCCGAACCGGGACCACGCGACCACCGGACGGGCGAGCGCCGGTGCCGGTCGGGCCAGGGCCGGCGGTCCCCGCCCGGGTACGCCCTCGGCCCGCTTCCCGGTGCCGCGCCAACTGCCCCCGGCGCTTCCGGGTTTCGTCGGGCGGGCCGCCCAGCTCGCCGAACTCGATGCCGCGTGCGCCAGCTCCGCCGGGCCCGGGGACGGCGACCCGGCGGCGGCCACCGTCATGACGTTGTCCGGCACGGCCGGGGTCGGCAAGACGACGCTGGCGGTGTACTGGGCGCACCGGGTCGCCAACCGCTTCCCGGACGGCCAGCTCTACGTCGACCTGCGCGGGTTCGACTCCTCCGGAGCGGTGGTGACAGCCGTCGAGGCGGTCCGGGGATTCCTGGAGGCCCTCGAGGTGCCGCCCGAACGGATCCCCACCCACCTGTCCGCGCAGGTGGGCCTCTACCGCAGTCTGCTCGCCGGCCGCCGGATGCTTGTGCTGCTCGACAACGCCCGCGACGTCGACCAGGTCCGCCCCCTGCTGGTCGGCAGCCCGAGCTGCCTGGTCCTGGTCACCAGCCGCAACCGGCTCGCCGGTCTGATCGCCGCCGACGGCGCCCGGCCGATCGGCGTCGGCCTGCTCGACCCCGTCGAGGCCTGGCAACTGCTGGCCCGGCGGCTCGGCGCGGACCGGTTGGCGGCCGAACCGGACGCGGTGGACGAGATAATCGAGCGGTGTGCGCGGCTGCCGCTGGCGCTCGCGGTGCTCGCCGCCAGAGGCGCGGCGAATCCCGCCTTCGGCCTGGCCGCCCTCGCCGACGAGCTGCGCGAGGCCCCGCACCCGCTGGACTCGTTCGACGGTGGCGACGCCGGCAGCGACGTGCAGGCGGTCTTCTCCTGGTCGTACCGGAGCCTGACGCCTGCGGCGGCGCGCCTGTTCCGGCTGTTCGGCTGCCATCCGGGGCCGGAGATCGGGGTCGCCGCGGCGGCCAGCCTGGCCGGGCTGCCCCGGGGCCAGGTGCCTCGACTGCTGGCGGAGCTGGCCCACGCCCACCTGGTCACCGAGCAGGCCCCCGGCCGGTTCGGCGCCCACGACCTGCTCCGCGCGTACGCGGCGGAGCTGGCCGAACGCCTCGAACCGGCGCAGGCCCGGCGGGCCGCGATCCGGCGTGGGCTGGACCACTACCTGCACACCGCGCACGCGGCCGCGCTGCTGTTGCAACCGGGGCGGGACCCGGTCACCCTGGCCGACGCCCCACCGGGCGTGCAGCCGGAGGAGATCACCAACCACGGTCAGGCGCTCACCTGGTTCACCGTCGAGTACCCGGTGCTGCTGGCGGCCGTCGCCCACGCGAGACGTGCCGGGTTCGACGGCCACGCCTGGCAGTTGGCCTGGACACTGGTGGACTTCCTGCAACGTCGGGGGCGGTGGACGGACCTGGCCGTCGCCCAGCGGGCCGCCCTGGCCGGGGCACGGCAGGCTGGCGACCGGCTCGGGCAGGCGAACGCCCACCGCGACCTGGCCCGGGTGCTCTCCCGGCTGGGCAACGTGGACGAGGCGGCCCGCAACTACCGGCAGGCCCTGGTGATCTTCGAGGCGCTGGGTGACCACACCGGGCAGGCGCGTACCCACCGGGCGTTCGGCGCGATGCTCGACGGGCTCGGCCGGTACGCCGAAGCCCTCGACCACGGCCAGCGGGCGCTGGCGTTGTACCGGGCCGCCGGCCACCCGGCCGGGGAGGCCAGCGCCCGCAACGCTGTCGGTTGGGCGCACGCCCAGCTCGGCCAGTACGGGCCCGCGCTCGCGCACTGCGAGCAGGCGTTGGCACTGCTGCGTCCGAGCGGCGACCGACACGGTGAGGCGAACACCTGGGACAGCCTCGGCTTCATCCACGCCCGGCTCAACGACCACCGCGCGGCGATTCGCTGCTACCAGCGGGCGCTCGGGTTGTACCGGCGGATCAGTGACCGCTACGACGAGGCGGACACCCTGTCCCGGCTCGGTGAGAGTCGACACGCGTCGGGGGACACGGCCGGTGCCGTACGCACCTGGCGGCGGGCCCTGGGCATCCTCGACGACCTCGGCCACCCCGACATCGAGCGGGTGCGTGACCTGCTGAACCGGGCGGCGGCCGGCGACGCGACCCCGGGCTGACGCCCGCCCACGAGGGCCGGGCGCCCGACGGTCAGGGGCCGGCCGCCGGGCACGCTCGGCCGGTGCCGGGCCGCCGACCGGTGACGCTCGGCACACCGGCGGTGGCCGATCGAGGTACGCCGGCCAGCGTCCGCCCGGGCACTCCGTAGACTGGTACGGCACCGCCCGTCCACCTGTCGAAGGAGCCACCCCGCGTGACCGTTCAGCCCATCCGTCTGTTTGGGGATCCGGTGCTGCGCACGCCGGCCGATCCGGTGGTCACCTTCGACGCCGAGCTGCGTCGGCTGGTCGCCGACCTGACCGACACGATGCGTGAGCAGAACGGCGCCGGCCTGGCCGCGCCGCAGCTCGGCGTGAGTCTGCGGGTGTTCACCTTCGACGTCGACGACGTGCTGGGGCACCTGATCAATCCGGTGCTCGAGTTCCCCGACGAGGAGGAGCAGGACGGCCCGGAGGGCTGCCTGTCGATCCCCGGGCTCTACTTCGACACCAAGCGTCGGCAGAATGTCATCGCCAAGGGCTTCAGCTCCTTCGGTGACCCGGTCCAGATCGTCGGCACCGGCCTGATGGCGCGGTGCGTCCAGCACGAGACCGACCACCTCGACGGGGTGCTGTTCCTGGACCGGCTTGACCAGGAGGGGCGCAAGGAGGCCATGAAGGCGATCCGTCAGGCCGACTGGTACGACGCGGCGGCCCCACCGACGGTCAAGCTGAGCCCGCACCTGAGCGACCCGTTCGGGCTGGGGCGGTGACCCCGATGCGGGTGATCTTCGCCGGTACGCCGGCCGTCGCCGTTCCCGCCCTGGCCGCCGTCGCCGCCTCCCGGCACGAGCTGGTCGCCGTGGTCACCCGGCCGGACGCGCCCGCCGGGCGTGGGCGTGGCCTGTCCCGCTCGCCGGTCGGCGAGTGGGCCGACGCGCACGGCGTCGAGGTGCTCACCCCGGCCCGCCCCCGCGACCCCGAGTTCCTCGACCGGCTCCGCGAACTGGCGCCGGACTGCGTCCCGGTGGTCGCCTACGGCGCGTTGGTGCCGCCGGCCGCCCTGGAGATCCCCCGGCACGGCTGGATCAACCTGCACTTCTCGTTGCTGCCCGCCTGGCGCGGCGCCGCTCCCGTGCAGCACGCCGTGCTGCACGGTGACGAGCTGACCGGGGCCAGCGTCTTCCAGTTGGAGCAGGGTCTGGACACCGGCCCGGTCTTCGGCACCCTCACCGACGAGATCCGGGCCGCCGACACCTCCGGTGACCTGCTGGACCGGCTCGCCGACTCCGGTGCCGGGCTGCTGGTGGCGGTGCTCGACGCGATCGCCGACGGCACCGCCCGAGCCGAGCCGCAGCCCGCCGACGGGGTGTCGCTGGCGCCGAAGCTGACAGTGGACGACGCGCGGGTGCGCTGGGCTGACCCGGCCTTCGCCGTGGACCGCCGCATCCGGGCCTGCACGCCGGCCCCGGGCGGCTGGACCACCTTCCGGGGCGAACGGGTGAAGCTCGGCCCGGTGGTGCCGGTGCCCGACGGCCCCGAGTTGAAGCCGGGGGAGTTGCTTGTGGAGAAGTCCCGGGTGTTGGCCGGTACGGCGACAGTGCCGGTGCGCCTCGGCGAGGTTCGCGCCGCGGGCAAGCGGGCCATGGGCGCCACCGACTGGGCGCGCGGCGTCCGGGTCGGCACCGGAGAGGACTTCGCGTGACCGCCCCGGAGGGGACCCGCCCGACGCGCTCCGGCCCGTCCGCCGGTCGTGGCGGGGACCGCCGGCCGGTCCGGCCACCACTCGACCGCCCGCGCCGGGCGGCGTACGAAGCGGTGGCCGCGGTGCACCGCGACGACGCGTTCGCCAACCTGGTGCTGCCCATCATCCTGCGGGAGGAGGGGCTGTTCGGCCGGGACGCGGCCTTCGCCACCGAGCTGACCTACGGCACCCTGCGCAACCTGGGCACGCTGGACGCGATCCTGACCGACGCCGCCGGCCGGGACGTGGCCCGGATCGACCCGCCGGTCCGCGACGCGCTGCGGCTCGGGGCGTACCAACTCCTGCACACCCGGGTGCCCGCACACGCCGCGGTGTCGTCGACCGTGGACCTGGTCCGTTCGGTGGCTCCGGGCGCTACCGGCTTCGCCAACGCGGTGCTGCGCGAGGTGTCCAGCCGGGACGCGGACGCCTGGGTGGCGAAACTCGCCCCACCGACGGAGACCGACCCGGTCGGGCACCTGTCGTTGGCGTACAGCCATCCGCAGTGGATCGTGCGGGCCTTCTCCGAGGCGCTCGACGGTGATCTCGGTGAGACGGCCCGGCTCCTGATCGAGGACAACGAGCGTCCCCCGGTGCACCTGTGCGCCCGGCCCGGCCTGATCGACCCGATCGAGCTGGCCGACCAGGTCGGCGGGGCGCCCGGCGCCTTCTCGCCGTACACCGTCTATCTGCCCGGCGGCGCGCCCGGCGACATCCCGGCGGTGGTCGACGGCCGCGCCCACATCCAGGACGAGGGCTCCCAACTGGTCGCCGCGGCCCTGGCCGACGCGCCCCTGGACGGCCCGGACGGGCGGTGGCTGGACCTGTGCGCCGGCCCGGGCGGCAAGGCCGGCCTGCTCGGCGCGTTGGCCGCGCAGCGTGGCGCGCGGGTGACAGCGGTGGAGGTGGCCGAGCACCGCGCCCGGCTGGTCTCCCTGGCCACCCGCGACCTGCCGGTGACCGTGCTGGCCATGGACGGCCGCGACGTCGGCGCCGACCCGAAGCTGCCGGAGCAGCACTTCGACAGGGTGCTCGTGGACGCCCCGTGCACGGGGTTGGGCTCGCTGCGGCGCCGGCCGGAGTCGCGCTGGCGCCGCCAGCCGTCCGACCTGCCGCCGCTGACCCGGCTGCAACGGGAGTTGCTGGGTGCGGCGTTACGGGCGGTTCGTCCGGGTGGGCTGGTCGCCTATGTCACCTGCTCGCCGCACACAGTGGAGACGCACGTGACGGTGACCGAGGCGGCCCGCCGCAGCGGCGTCGCTGTGGACTTCGTCGACGCCCGGTCGCTGCTGCCGGCCGGCATGCCCGGGCTCGGTGACGGGCCGACGGTGCAGCTCTGGCCGCACCGGCACGGCACCGACGCGATGTTCCTCGCCGTCCTCCGGCGCGGCTGACGCGGGGCGCGGGCTGCTCAGGTGACCGGGAGTCCCTTGGTGCCGGCGTTGCGCATCGAGCGGGTCAGGTTCCGGTCGGAGATCCAGAGGAAGCACTGCACGCCGCGGTTGCCGTTCTTCCACTCCTCCTCGTACGGCTGGTAGAAGATGGTGCCGGCGCGGAACTCGAGCTGGGAGTTGTCCGGCACCTTGGCGTACCTGGCGATCATCGTCTGGCAGGCCCGGTGGGTCTTCTTGACGGTGCGGGAAAACTCGGCGTAGCTGATCTCCGGGGCCTGCCAGACCCCGACGAACTCGGCGTGGTGCTTGGCGGTGCAGGCGACCGGCACCATCTCGTCGATGTCGTCCTTGACCAGCTTCGGGTTGAAGCAGCGGTACGCAAGCGATGCCGCGCCGGACAGCGCACCCCGCAGGCTGCCGGTGCGCTCGCCGGCGGTGGTGTCGTCGATGCTGGCGATCTCGCTGACGTCGCAGCGGTACCAGCGGGCACCGCCCAGCCACGCCTGCGGCGACGGCAGCACCACGGTCAGGCCGAGCCGGCCGGAACGCCAGTCGGCGCCGACCGCCTTGTTGACCTCCGTGTCGCACCCCGCCTGCGCGGCCCGCATGCCCGCCGAGCCGGGCTGCGGGGGCGCGCCCGGCTCGGCGTTCGGGCCGGTGAGCGTGCCGACGTGCATGGTCTCCACCAGGTGCGAGTCGGTGCACGGCGTCGGGTTGTAACCGGTCAGGAAGCCGACCTGCTGCGAGGTCAGGTGACACACGTCGGCGGCGGGCACGAACTGCTGCGCCGCGACCGGCGCCGGCCAGTCGTCCACGAGGTCACTGTCGATCCCGGCGGGTGCGCTGCACCCGGCCAGTACCAGGGCCAGGGCCGCACCCCCGGCGTACGCCGCCCACCACCGTCGCATCCCTGACCTCCCGCCACTGTGGCCCCCAGCCGGACCCCGCCGGTCGGTAGCGCCACGGCGCAGCAGCATACGGCACCGACGTTCAGATGGCCGGCAGTCCCTCGGGGCCGGCGCCGCGCATCGAGCGGGTGAGTTTGCGGTCGTCGCTCCACAGGAAACAGCGCACCCCACGGTCGCCCTCCTCCCACTCCCGTTGCGACGGCGGGTAGTAGATGGACCCGGCCCGGTACGGCAGGTCCTTGTTGTTCGGCACTGCCGCGTACGCGGCGATCAGTGCCATGCAGCGTTGGTGTGACTGCGCGGCGGAGCCGGTGAACTCCGCCCAGCTGGTGTCCCGTTCCTGGTAGACGCCTACGAACTCGGCGCGGTGCGGCTCGGTGCAGAGCACCGGCGCCATGTAGTTGAGGTTGTCGCCGATCAGCTTGGGGTCGAAGCAGCGGTGGGTGAGCGGGCTGTCGCCGATCAACGCGCCGCGCAGGCTGCCGGTGCGGTTCACCGGGCGGGTGTTGTCGATGCTGCCGGTCTCGCTGAGGTCGCAGCGGAACCAGCGCGCGCCACCGGCCCAGGCCGGTGTCGACGGCAGCGCCAGGGACAGCGTGAGCCGGGCCGTGTGCCAGTCGCCGCCGAGCACCTCCCGGGCCCGTTGGTCGCACTCGGCGCGGGCCGTGCGCAGCGCCGGCGAGCCGGGCGCCGGCCGGGTCTCGGTGAGCGCGTCGGGCCCGACGAAGGTGCCGACGTGGATGGCCTCGGCCAGGTGGTTGCGGGCGCAGTCGACAGTCTCGTAGGTGCTGGCCTGCACGACCGTGGTGATCCGGGGCAGGCAGGTGTCGGTGGCGGGGGTGAACGGCGTGGGGTCCCGCAGCACCGGCCAGTCGTCGGTGAGATCACCGTCCGCGCCGCGAGCCGGCGCGCAGCCGGCCAGCAGCATCGTCGTGACGCCGGCCAGCACCAGAGCTGGAAGCCACCGTCGCATCGTCCGCCCTTCCGGGAACTGGCGGCCGGTCACCGCGCCCCGCGACGAGACTCCGGCGGCCGTGGGCCCTTTCGGCACCGTCCGGCTTGGAGTGTCGTCGCGTTTCCGTCGATCGGCCAGCCACTCATGTCTGTTCGTCCGGATTCGCCGGTCCGGAGCGCCTCATTCTGCACCACTGGTCACTGTCGCATCACAACGCGTCGGACTTGGTGCCGCGATGGGAGTGACGGCTGACCGCGTTCGTACACTGGCCCCGTGACCGTACCGCCGCCGATCGTCGCGCCGAGCATCCTGGCCGCCGATTTTGCCCGCCTCGCCGAAGAGGTCCGTGCCGTCGAGGACGCCGCGGACTGGTTGCACGTCGACGTGATGGACAACCATTTCGTGCCGAACCTGACCATCGGGTTGCCGGTGGTGCAGAGCCTGCGGGCGGTCACCGCGATGCCGTTCGACGTGCACCTGATGATCGAGGATCCGCGCCGGTGGGCCCCCGGTTACGCCGACGCGGGGGCGTACAACGTCACCTTCCACGCGGAGGCGGCCGACGACCCGGTGGCGTTGGCCAAGGACCTGCGCTCGGCGGGCGCGAAGGCCGGCCTGGCCATCGACCGGGACACCCCGATCGAGCCGTACCTGGACCTGCTGCCCAGCTTCGACACCCTGCTGATCATGACGATCAAGGCCGGCTTCGGTGGGCAGCGCTTCATTCCGCAGTTGCTGGAGAAGGTGCGTGCCGCCCGCCGGCACGTCTCGGCCGGGCATCTGGAGCTGCGCATCGAGGTGGACGGCGGGATCGCCGCGGACACCATCGAGCAGGCCGCCGCCGCCGGCGCCGACGCGTTCGTGGCCGGCACCGCCGTGTACGGCGCCGCCGACCCGGCGGAGGCGGTACGACACCTGCGGGCGCTTGCGGAACGCGCGGCTGCCGGGGACTGAGGTGGAGCCCGAGGTCGACCGCAAGGACATCATCCTCGTCGTCGACGACGACGAGGACATCGCTCGTTTCGTCGAGTTCAACCTGCGGCTGCACGGCTTCGACGTGATCCACGCCAGCGACGGCCAGGAGGCCCTGGAGCTCATCGAACGTCAGCGCCCGGACCTGGCGGTGGTCGATCTCATGATGCCCCGCGTCGACGGGCTGGAGTTGACCCGGCGGCTGCGCGCCGACCCGATGACCTCCGCGCTGCCGGTGATCATGCTGACGGCCAAGGGGATGACAGTCGACAAGGTGCACGGGCTCAGCGCCGGCGCGGACGACTACCTGGTCAAGCCGTTCGACACCGCCGAGTTGGTGGCCCGGGTCTCGTCCACGCTGCGCCGCAACAAGGAGTTCCGGGAGGTTTCCCCGCTCACCGGGCTGCCCGGCAACAGCCGGATCCGGCGGGAGATCAGCGACCGGGTGCGACAGGGCGTGGACTACGCCGTCGGCTACGTCGACATCGACCGGTTCAAGAGCGTGAACGACAGGTACGGCTTCGTCCGGGGCGACGACTTCATCTCCGCGTTGGCCCGCAGCCTGCACCGGGCGGTGGTGGGTGTCGGACTGCCGCCGGCCTTCCTGGGCCACGTCGGCGGTGACGACTTCGTCATCGTCTGCGCCCCCGACCAGGTCCGCCCGCTCACCTCCCGGGCGGTGGTGGACTTCGAGAACGCCGCCGACACGCTCTACGACCCGACCGACCGGGAGCGCGGCTTCGTCGAGCTGAAGGACCGGCGCGGCAACATCCGGCGCGCCGCCCTCGTCACGCTCTCCATCGGGGTGTCCCTCTCCGACGCCGGTAAGCGGTTCACCGACCCCCTTGAGGTGATCGCGGTGGCCTCGGAAATGAAGACTGTCGCCAAGAGCCAACCGGGGTCGTACGTCGCGGTGGACCGGCGCCGTGGTGTCACGTGAGCATGACGGCGCTGTGAAGTAGCTCGCCGGGGTGGCGACGGACCCCCGTCGGCGTGTAAGACTGCCCTGTACCCACCACGCGCTGGCGGGACTCGGTGAAATTCCGAACCGGCGGTGATCCACGGTCCAACCGTGGTCAGCCCGCGACCCGGACGGCTCTGTCGTCCGGTGGACCTGGTGAAAATCCGGGGCCGACGGTTGGGAGCGGTTCGTCCGCACCCAGACAGTCCGGATGGGAGACAGCGCGCGGGACGGACGGGTCCGAGCCGGCCGCTGGCTTCAGCGTGCCGCGCCGACCCTCCGGGGGCGGCTGTGCCGTTCCCGGGATCCGCCACCGCCTGCCCGTGGCCCCATGGCCACCGCCTCCCAGACCGCCCGCGCGGACCGGCGAGTGAGAGGGCAGGGCAGGGCGATGGCCAGCGTCTCCGTCGACGAGGCGATGCGGCGTGCGATCGAGTTGGCGGCACGCGGGCTCGGCACCACCAGTCCCAACCCGGTGGTCGGCTGCGTGCTGCTCGACGAGGACGGCCGGGTCGTGGGTGAGGGCTTCCACGCGTACGCGGGCGGACCGCACGCCGAGATCGTCGCGCTGGCGCAGGCCGGGCGACGCGCCAAGGGCGGCACCGCGATCGTCACTCTGGAACCATGCGATCACACCGGGCGCACCGGTCCCTGCAGTGTCGCGCTGGTCCAGGCCGGGGTCGCCCGGGTGGTCATCGCCGTGCCCGACCCGAACCCGGTCGCGTCCGGGGGCGCCGCCACCCTGCGCGCCGCCGGGGTCCAGGTCGATCTGGGGGTACGCGGCGAGGAGGCCGAGGCCGGCAACGTCGCCTGGCTGACCTCGATGCGCCGCGGCTGGCCGTACGTCATCTGGAAGTACGCCGCCACGCTCGACGGGCGCTCCGCCGCGGCGGACGGCACCAGCATGTGGATCACCTCGGAGGCGGCCCGGATGGACGTGCACGCGCTGCGCGGCACCGTCGACGCGGTGCTCGCCGGGGTGGGCACAGTGCTCGCCGACGACCCCCGGTTGACCGCCCGCAACCTGCGCGACGGCAGCCTCGCCATCCGGCAGCCGCTGCGGGTGGTCGTGGACAGCTCGGGGCGTACCCCCGCTGACGCCCGGGTCCGCGACGGCGCCGCGCGGACCTGGATCGCGACCGCCGAGGAGGTCGGCGCGGACCCGGACGGCCGTGTCGACCTGCCGGCGCTGCTCGCGGCGCTGCACCAGCGGGGAGTCCGCGCGGTGCTGTTGGAGGGCGGCCCCCGACTGGCCGGCGCGTTCCTGCGGGCCGGCCTGATCGACAAGATCGTCTCCTACGTCGCGCCCCGGTTGCTCGGCGCCGGCCCGACCGCCCTGGTCGACGCGGGAGTGACCACCATCGCCGAGGCCATCGATCTGGAGTTCGTCGACGTTACGCAGATCGGTCCAGATCTCCGGATCACCGCTTTGCCCCGAAAAAGGGAGGGCTGACATGTTCACCGGCATTATCGAGGAGTTGGGCGAGATCGTCCGGGTCACCGCGACGGCTGGCGATTCGGCGCTCGTCGCCGTGCGTGGTCCGCTCGTCACGTCCGACGCCCGGCACGGCGACTCCATCGCCGTCAACGGCGTCTGCCTGACCGTGGTGCAGGTCAGCGACGGGGTCTTCACCGCCGACGTGATGGGGGAGACGCTGCGCCGCTCCGCGCTCGGCGCGTTGAGCGTCGGCGACCCGGTGAACCTGGAGCGGGCCGCCGCCCTCGGCAGCCGGCTCGGCGGGCACCTGGTGCAGGGGCACGTCGACGGGGTGGGCGAGCTGATCTCCCGGGAACCGGCCGAGCAGTGGGAGACCGTGCGGTTCCGACTGCCCGCCGCGCTGTCCCGCTACGTGGTGGAGAAGGGGTCGATCACCATCGACGGCGTCTCGCTCACCGTGGCCGAGGTGGGCGCCGACGAGTTCAGCGTCGGGTTGATCCCGACCACGCTCAACCTGACCACGCTCGGTGCCAAGGGCGTCGGCGACCCGGTCAACCTGGAGGTGGACGTGCTTGCCAAGTACGTCGAGCGGCTGCTCGGCGACCGGCTCGCCGACACTCCCGGGGCGGCCCCGATCAGCGGCGGGGTGGCCTGATGGGTCCCCTCGGTTGGCTGCTGGACGCCCAGGTGCAGGTGGCCGGCTCGCCGGTGCTGGTGCGGGAGATCGTCGGCAACGCGTTCGGGTTGTTCTCCGCGTTGCTCGGGCTGCGCCGGGTCGTCTGGGCGTGGCCGGTCGGCATGATCGGTAACGCGCTGCTGCTCACCGTCTTCCTCGGCGGGGTGTTCACCACCCCGCAGGAGCACGACCTGTACGGGCAGGCCGGCCGGCAGGTGTTCTTCTTCGCGGTCAGCGTGTACGGCTGGTGGCGCTGGCAGCGCAACCGTCGCGCCGACGCGGGGCAGGCGGCGGTCGTCCCCCGCTGGGCCACCGGACGGGAGCGGCTGATGCTGCTGCTGGCCGCCGTGGTCGGCACCGCCGCGGCGTACCCGGTGCTCAAGGCACTGGGCTCGTGGGGTCCGCTGCCGGACGCCTGGATCCTCACCGGCAGCCTGCTGGCCACGTACGGCATGGCCCGCGGCTGGGTGGAGTTCTGGCTGCTCTGGATCGCTGTGGACGCGGTAGGCGTGCCGCTGCTGCTGCGCGGCGGGTTCTACCCGTCGGCGGTCATGTACCTGATCTACGGCGCGCTGTGCGCCTGGGGCTTCGCCGCCTGGTGGCGCACCTCGCGGGCCTCCCGGCCGTCCGCCGTCCGTCCCATCTACACGGAGGCCGTCGCGTGACCAGCTACGGGGATATCGAGCAGGCGGTCGCGGAGATCGCGGCCGGTCGGCCGGTCGTCGTCATCGACGACGCCGACCGGGAGAACGAGGGCGACCTGATCTTCGCGGCCGAGCTGGCCACGCCGGAGCTGATGGCGTTCATGGTGCGCTACACCTCCGGGTACGTCTGCGTGCCGTTGATCGAGAGCGAGGCCGACCGCCTCGACCTGCCGCCGATGCACCACACCAACCAGGACCGGCGCGGCACCGCCTACACGGTGACAGTGGACGCCCGGGAGGGGATCAGCACCGGCATCTCGGCTGCCGACCGGGCGCACACCATCCGGCTGCTGGCCGGTGCGGGCACCAAACCGACGGACCTCGCGCGACCCGGGCACGTGGTGCCGCTGCGTGCTCGGGAGGGCGGGGTGCTGCGCCGCCCCGGGCACACCGAGGCGGCCATCGACCTGACCCGGCTCGCGGGGCTTCGCCCGGCCGGCGTGCTCTGCGAGCTGGTGAACGACGACGGCACCATGATGCGGGTGCCGGACCTGGAGAAGTTCTGCGCCGAGCACGGCCTCACGCTGATCACCATCGCCGACCTGATCGCCTACCGGCGGCACACCGAAAAACAGGTCGAGCTGGTCGCGGACGCCCGGATGCCCACCCGGCACGGCGTGTTCCGGGCGCTCGGCTACCGCACCGCGCACGACCCGGCCGAACACGTCGCGATGGTGCTCGGTGACCTCGGCGACGGCCAGGACGTGCTGGTCCGGGTGCACTCCGAGTGCCTGACCGGGGACGTGTTCGGCTCGCTGCGCTGCGACTGCGGACCGCAGTTGGACGCCGCGCTGGCCCGGGTCGGCCGGGAGGGCCGGGGCGTGGTCCTCTACGTCCGCGGACACGAGGGGCGCGGCATCGGCCTGCTGCACAAGCTGCAGGCGTACCAGTTGCAGGACCTGGGCCGCGACACCGTCGACGCGAACCTCGACCTGGGCCTGCCCGCTGACGCCCGCGACTACGGCACCGGCGCGCAGATCCTCTACGACCTCGGGGTGCGCTCGATGCGCCTGCTGACCAACAACCCGGCCAAGCGGGCCGGGCTGGAGGGGTACGGGCTGACCATCACCGGCCGGGAGGGGCTGCCGGTCGGCGCGCACCCGGAGAACATGCGCTACCTACGCACCAAGCGGGACCGGATGGGTCACCTGCTTGACGAGTTGGACGAGGTGTCCGAGGCGCCGCTGGGGCGTCCGGTCGCCAACGACGAGATCGGAGCATGACGATGGCGGGTTTCGGTGAGCCGGGAGTCGACGCGGTGGACGCCGCGGGGCTTACCGTCGGGATCGTGGCCGCCCGCTGGCACGGTGACCTGACTGATCACATGCTGGAGCGGGCCGTTGCCGCAGCCGAGGCCTGCGGCGCGCGGTCCGTCGTCGCACGGGTCGCCGGCTCGGTCGAGTTGCCGGTGGTGGCCCAGGCCCTCGCGCGCCGCTGCGACGTGGTGGTCGCGCTCGGCGTCGTGGTCCGTGGTTCCACAGCCCACTTCGACTACGTCTGCCGGTCGGTGACCGACGGGCTGACCCGGGTCGCGCTTGACGAGGGCAAGCCGGTGGCGCACGGGGTGCTGACAGTGGAGACCATCGAGCAGGCCCGCGACCGGGCCGGTCTGCCCGGCTCGGCCGAGGACAAGGGCTGGGCCGCGACAGTGGCCGCGCTCGACGCCGCGCTGGCCGTGCGCACGGTGGCGGCGGGCAACGCCCAGCGGGTCGGCTTCGGCGGCTGACGCGGCGGCACGGGCGGCCGGCTCCACGGCGGCCGTCTTCCTCGGTGGGCCGGCTTCCCTCGGTGGGCCAGCTTCCCCCGGTGGCCGGCTTCCTCGGTGGCCAGGTTCAGAGCCGGCCAGCCTCGATGATCCGGTGCAGGAACTGCCGGGTCCGGGGCTGGGTCGGCTCGCCGAGCACCTGCTCCGGCGGGCCGCTCTCGACGACCCGCCCGGCGTCGAGGAAACAGACCTGGTCGGCGACCTCACGGGCGAAGCCCATCTCGTGGGTGGCCAGCACCATTGTCATGCCGTCGGCCTTCAGATCGCGGATCAGCGCCAGCACCTCGCCGACGAGTTCCGGGTCCAGCGCGGAGGTGATCTCGTCGAGCAGCATCAGTCGAGGTGAGTTCGCGAGTGCCCGCACGATCGCCACCCGCTGCTGCTGCCCGCCGGAGAGCCGATCCGGGTAGGCGTCCGCCCGGGCGCCGAGACCCACCCGGTCGAGCAACTCCCGGGCCTGTGCCTCCGCCTCCGCCCGGGCCCGCCGGTGTACCCGCCGCGGCGCGAGGGTGATGTTGTCCAACACGCTCAGGTGCGGGAAGAGGTTGTAGGCCTGGAACACCATCCCGATCCGCCGACGGACCCGGTCGGCGTCCACCCGCGGACCGGAGATGTCCTCCCCGTCCAGCTCGATGGTGCCGTCGTCGAGTTCGTCCAGGAGGTTCACGCAGCGCAGCAGGGTGGACTTACCCGAACCGGAGGCGCCGATCAGCGCGACCACCTGATGCTCGGCGACCGTCAGGTCGAGCTGGTCGAGGACGACGGTGCCCGCGAACTCCTTGCGCAGACCCCGGCAGCGCAGCAGCGCCATGGTCAGCCTCCCGACTGTCGGCGGGCCGCCCGCAGCGTCACCCAGTCGGTGACCGCGATCAGCGGGATCGCGAGCAGCACGAAGAGCACCCCCGCGACGATGTACGGCGTGTAGTTGAACGACTGGGCGGTGGCGATCTGGGCGGCCCGGACCGCGTCGATCGGCCCGGCGAGCGAGACCAGCCCGACATCCTTCTGCAACGCCACCACGTCGTTGAGCAGCGGTGGCGCCACCCGGCGCACGGCCTGCGGCAGGACCACGTGCCGCATCGTCTGCCGGTAGCTCAGGCCCAGGGAACGGGCCGCCGCGAGCTGGCTGGGATGCACCGACTCGATGCCGGCCCGGAACACCTCGGCGAGGTAACCGCCGTAGGTGAGGACCAACGCGAGACCGCCGAGCACCAGCACCGGCGGCATGCCCTGCAACCGCAGGCCGGGCACACCGAGGGTGAGCAGGTAGAGCACGATGATCAGCGGCAGCCCGCGGAAGGTGTAGGTGTAGCCGGCGGCCAGCGCCCGGACCGGAAAGAACAGCGGACCGCGCAACGTCCGCAGCACCGCGATCACCAGCCCGAGCAGCAGCGCGCCGACCGCACAGCAGACAAGCAGCCGGACGTTGAGCCAGAGCCCGCCCAGCACCGCCGGCAGCGCGTCCCGGGCGATCGCCGGGTCCAGGAACGACTGCCGGACCCGGTCCCAACCCGGTGCGCCGGTCACCGCGACGACGAGTAGCGTGCCCAGCGCCGCCGTGGAGGCCGCCGCGACGACCACGCTGTAGACGGTCTGCCGACGCCGGTACGCCGACCGCCGCAGCTGCGCCTCGGACGGCACCCGATCCAGGAGCGTCACCGCAGCTCGGCCGCCCCCGCCACCTGCGCGAGCCACTTCTGCTCCAGTTGCTTGAGCGTGCCCGCCTCGCTGAGCTGACCGACCGCGCCGGTGACGCAGGAGGTCAGCGGCGAGTTCTTGTCAAGCAGCAACCCGAAGGCCTCGGGCGTGCCGACCTGCGGCACCTGCCCGACGATCGTCGCGTCGGTGAGCTCCGCGCCGGTGATGTAGAAGGCGGTCGGCAGGTCCACCACCAGACCGTCGATCTGCCCGTTCTGCAGGGCCTTCTTGGCGTCGTCGTTGCTGTTGTAGACCTGCGGCTGCCGGGTCGGCTTCAGCACGTCGGTGATCGCCTGGTAGCTGGTGGTGCCGACCTGGGCGCCGAGCCGGGCGTCCCGCAGGTCCGCCAACGACTTCCGGCCCGCGATCTTGGACGACTTCAACGCGATCACCGTCTGGCGCACCAGGTAGTACGGTGCGGAGAAGTCGACAGCCCGCTTGCGCTCCTCGGTGATGGAGAACTGGTTGATGTCGAAGTCGAAGTTCTTCGGCCCGGGTGCGATGGCGGTGTCGAACTTGACCCGGGTCCAGGCGACGTCCGCGCGGGCGTAGCCGAGCTTCTCCGCCACCGCGTACGCGACGGCGGATTCGAAGCCCTCGCCGTTGTCCGGCTTGTCCTTGGTGAACCACGGCTCGTACGCGGGCTGGTCGGTGGCGATGGTGAGCTTGCCCGGCGTACGCGTGGGCAGGCTGTCCTTGGCGCAGGACGGCGCCGCGGTGACAGTCGGGTTCGGTTTCTCCTCCTGTGGCGCGCACCCGGCGGTGGCGACGACGGCGGCACCGGCGAGGGTGAGCGCGAGGAGACGTGAGCTGCTGGCCATGGCCGACAGCGTAGAGCTCCATGGGCGTCGATCGAAGATCTTCCCACCGCGCTGGTAGGGAATTGTCCGCTTGCTGGATTCCGGTGGACCCGGACGTGGGGGGCCGCCCCGGCGGCTGGAAGAATCGCGTTCCGTGAAGACGTTCGAGGAGTTGTTCGCCGAGCTGCAGGCCAAGGCCGCCGCCGGCACCCCGGGCTCGGGCACCGTCGCCGCCCTGGAAAAGGGCGTGCACTTCATCGGCAAGAAGGTCGTCGAGGAGGCGGCCGAGTCGTGGATGGCCGCCGAGCACGAGGGGCCGGAGCGCACCGCCGAGGAGATCTCCCAACTGCTCTACCAGGTCCAGGTGCTCATGCTCGCCAGTGGTCTCGACCTCAAGGACGTCTACCGACATCTGTGAGTGCCCCCACCCGTTGATCGCCATCCGGATCGAAGGAGCACTCCCGTCATGCTGCGTGTCGCCATTCCCAACAAGGGCACCCTGGCCGAGCCGGCCGCCCAGATGCTGCGCGAGGCGGGCTACCGCCAGCGCACCGACCCCAAGGACCTCGTCTGCCGCGACGAGGCCAACGACGTCGAATTCTTCTACCTGCGCCCCAAGGACATCGCCACCTACGTCGGCTCCGGTGACCTCGACCTCGGGATCACCGGCCGGGACCTGCTCATCGACTCGGCCGCGCCGGCGGAAGAGGTAGTCGACCTCGCCTTCGGTCGGGCGACCTTCCGCTTCGCCGCCCGCCCCGACGACATCGCCTCGGTGCAGGACCTGGGCGGGCACCGGATCGCCACCGCGTACCCCGGGCTGGTCGAGCGGCACCTCGGTGAGGTGGGCGTCAAGGCCGACGTGATCCGCCTCGACGGCGCGGTGGAGAACGCCGTACGCCTCGGCGTCGCCGACGTCATCGCGGACGTCGTGGAGACCGGTGCCACCCTGCGTCAGGCGGGTCTCGTGGTGTTCGGCGAGCCGCTGCTGCGCTCCTCGGCGGTGCTGGTCCGCCGCGCCGCCGCGCCGGCCCACCCGCAGGCCGAGCAGTTGTTGCGCCGCCTGCACGGGGTGCTCGTCGCCCGCCGTTACGTGATGCTCGCCTACGACGTGCCGGCCGGCCTGCTGGAACGGGCCAGCGGGCTCACCCCCGGCATCGAGTCGCCCACGGTGTCGCCGCTGCACCGCGAGGGGTGGGTGGCGGTGCAGGCGATGGTGCTCCGTGACGACGTGCACCGCATCATGGACGAGCTGTACGAGTTGGGCGCCCGCGCCATCCTCGTCACCAACATCCACGCCTGCCGCCTCTGACCGGTTCCCGTGCCCGAAACGGCACTGCCGCTCGATCCACTCGGGTTCCTTGAAACGGGGGTGTCCGCACGCCGGCGACACCCCCGTTTCCTTGAACCCGAGTGGATCTCCGATGCCGGCGCCGGCGCCGGTGCCGTGCCGGTGCCGGTGTCGGCGGGTGCGGGCGCGGGCTTGCGGCGCGGGCTTGCAGTGCGGGCTTGCGGTGCGGGCTTGCGGGTGCTTGCGGTGACGGGCTTGCGGTGCTTGCGGTGCGGGCTTGCGGTGCGGGCTTGCGGGTGCTTGCGGTGACGGGCTTGCGGTGCTTGCGGTGCGGGCTTGCGGCGCGGACGCCCGATGGCCGCGCCCAGACCGGCAAGATCGCGCTCGATCATTGAAGTAGTGGCCTCGATCTCGACGGAGGCCACTAGATCCTGGATCGAGCACGATCTTGAAGCGGGCGGCGGGCGGCGGGCGGCGGGCGGCGGGCGGCGGGCGGCGGGCGGGTGGCGGGTGGCGGGTGGCGGGTGGTGGCTCGGCGGGTGGTGCGTTTGATGGGCCAGTGCGGGTGGCAGACTGGTGGGGTGAGTGAAACCGAACTGGTCCGCCTGAAGCCCCGCCGCATCCGCGTGGTCTGCTGGTCGGCGGCGGCTGCCCTGGTGGTGGTGTTCGGTCTGGTCGCCACGTCGTTGAGTGGCCCGACCGGCGATGGTTACGGCAGCTTCCAGCGCGGCGACCAGATCGCCATGATCGGTCTGGGCATCCTCGGCGCGCTGGGCTTCCTGCTGTTCACCCGGCCTCGGGTGGAGGCGGACGCGCGGGGCGTCCGAGTGCGTAACGTCATCAGTTCCTACGAGCTGCCCTGGGAGGTTGTCCGGGGCGTCCGCTTCGATCGGGGAGCGCCGTGGGCCAGCCTGGAGCTGCACGACGATGACCTGCTGCCGATGATCGCGCTGCAGGCCGCCGACAAGGAGTTCGCCGTCGACGGGGTTCGCGCGCTGCGCCGGCTGCACGAGGCCCACCAGGCCCGCCTCGCCGAACGCGCCGTCGATCACTGACCCGGCCGCACCGGGCCTGGCCGCTGACCGGGCCGAGCCGCACTGAGCCTGACCGCTGACCCGGCCGCACTGAGCCTGACCGCTGACCGGGCCGAGCCGAGCCGGGCCTGACCGCTGACCCGGCCGCACCGGACCGCGCCGGACCGCGGGCCGGGCCGGACCGCGCCGGACCGCGGGCCGGGCCGGACCCCGCCGGACCGCTGGCCGGGCCGGACCCCGCCGGACCGCTGGCCGGGCCGGACCCCGCCGGACCGCTGGCCGGGCCGGACCCCGCCGGACCGCTGACCCGGCCCTCGCCAAGATCTGGACAACTTCCTGAAACTGCTTGCCTCCCGGCGCAGCTGACGCAGCGGTCTCAGGGAATAGCGCGTGGATCCAGCAGGCGCGCGGCGGTCGTCCAGAGTGAGGCCTTGGCCGCAGGTCGTGCCCGGTTTGGGGGCGGCCGGGGCGCGGGTGTAGTGTTGTCGAGTCGACCAGGCTGTCTCCGCATGCGAGCAGGCAGCCTTGAAAGCGGAGCGCCTGCTCCCACCCGAGTCGCCGCTACGGTGGCCGGGTCCGGTCACCGGTTCCGGGCACGTCCCGGCGCCGGACGTGTGATCCTGTGATCGCGCCGACCGGTCGAGCGGGCCCTGGCATGCGCCGGGGCCTTCTGCTTTCCAGGTCGGTTCCCACCTGGGAGCCGCCGGGGTCGGTACCTGAGCAGAAACGACTCGAGGAGGCCCCATCAGCGTCGAACCACGCGTGAACGAGCAGATCCGGGCACGTGAGGTCCGACTGGTCGGCCCCGAGGGTGAGCAGGTGGGCATCGTCCCGCTGGAGCGCGCCCTTCAGCTGGCCGCGGACGTCGATCTGGACCTGGTCGAGGTTGCGCCGATGGCGCGCCCGCCGGTGTGCAAGCTCATGGACTTCGGCAAGTTCAAGTATGAGAGCGCACTCAAGGCGCGCGAAGCGCGGCGTAACCAGCAGCAGACCGTCATCAAGGAAATGAAGCTTCGGCCGAAGATCGACCCGCACGACTACGAGACCAAGAAGGGTCACGTGGTGCGGTTCCTCAAGGCGGGCGACAAGGTCAAGGTGACGATCATGTTCCGCGGTCGCGAGCAGAGCCGCCCGGAGCTGGGTTACCGGCTCCTGCGTCGGCTCGAATCCGAGATCACGGACCTGGGATACGTCGAGGCCGCTCCTAAGCAGGACGGCCGAAACATGATCATGGTTCTCGCCCCGCACCGGGCCGTCAAGGCCTCCGCGGTCGCCGCCACGGCGTCCCGCGGCGCACCTCGGGACCGGGCAGCGGACGAGTCCGCCGAGCCGGTAGCCGATGAGACCGCGGCGGTCGGCGAGACCGCAGCAGCCGGTAACACCGGCCTCGCCGCCGACACCAGCGGCGAGTAACAGGGGAGAAGACGTTCCACATGCCGAAGATGAAGAGCCACACGGGTATGGGCAAGCGGGTCAAGGTGACCGGCCGTGGCAAGATCGTGGCCGAGCAGGCCGGCAAGCGCCACCTGTTGGAGGGCAAGTCTTCCACCCGTACGCGCCGGTTGACCGGCACGGTCGAGGTGGCCAAGGCCGACGTCAAGCGCATCAAGAAGCTGCTCGGCCGCTGACGCGCGCCACCTTTACGTAAGAAGGAGTTGAGATGGCACGCGTCAAGCGGGCTGTAAACGCCCAGAAGAAGCGTCGTACCCTGCTGGAGACCGCGAGCGGTTACCGCGGTCAGCGCTCCCGGCTGTACCGCAAGGCCAAGGAGCAGGTGCTGCACTCGATGCAGTACGCCTACCGGGACCGTCGCGACCGCAAGGGCGACTTCCGGCAGCTGTGGATCCAGCGGATCAACGCGGGCGCCCGGGCGAACGGGATGACCTACAACCGGCTGATCCAGGGCCTGCGTCTGGCTGGCATCGAGGTCGACCGCAAGATCCTGGCCGACATGGCTGTCAACGACGCCGCTTCCTTCGCGGCGATCGTCGAGCTGGCCCGGGCCGCGGTCACGGCCGAGGGCACCGGCGGCGCGGCGGCTCAGGCCGCCTGATCCCCACGCACCAGAGCGAGGCGTCTCCCGGGTCGGCACCGCCGTCCGGGGGGCGCCTCAATCGTGCCGGAGGAGCGCACATCATGGCCTTCACCCCGCGTACCCCAAGGATTGTCGCCGCCCGGCGGTTGCAGCGCCGGCGCGACCGCGACGCCGCTGGCCGGTTCCTGGCCGAGGGACCACAGGCGGTCCGCGAGGCATTGGCGCGGCCGGGGGTGGTCACCGAGTTGTTCGGTACGCCCGCCGCCCTCGATCGGCACCCGGAGTTGGCCGCCACGGCGGCCCGCGCCGACGTGCCGGTGTCCGAGGTGACCGACGAGGCCCTCGCCGTGTTGGCCGAGACCGTCGCCCCGCAGGGGTTGGTCGCGGTCTGCCGGCACCTGGACGTGTCGTTGGAGCAGGCCCTCGCGGGCGGGCCCCGGCTGGTGGCGGTGCTCGCCGAGATCCGTGATCCGGGCAACGCCGGCACGGTGCTGCGCACCGCCGACGCGGCCGGGGCGGGCGCTGTGGTCTTCGCCGGCGACGCCGTCGACCCCTACAACGGCAAGTGTGTTCGGGCCTCGGCCGGCAGCCTGTTCCACGTCGACGTGGTCCGCGCGCCCGACCCGCTCGCGGTGGTCGACGCGCTGCGCGCCGCCGGGTTGTCGATCTTCGCCACCACCGGGTACGGCGACAGCGACCTGGACGACATGACCGACTACGGTCGGCTGGTCGGGCCCACCGCCTGGTTGTTCGGTTCCGAGGCGCACGGCCTGCCCGAGGAGTTGACCGCCGCCGCCGACGCCCGGGTGCGGGTGCCGCTGTACGGGCGCGCGGAGAGCCTCAACCTGGCTGCCGCAGCGGCCGTGTGCCTGTACGCTTCAGCGAGAGCGCAGCGCTGAAGGCCACCGCCCAGCGCTACTGACAGCAGGGGAGAGCGTCCGTCCATGAACGCGCAACGGCGTTCGTTTAGCCAGCCCGCCGGTGTCGGCGGGCGGCGGGCCTGACCTGCTCCCTGCACAACTCCTACCGGCGGGCTGCGGCGAAGCCGCGCGTCCGTAGACTCGCTTAGCCGCCCCGTTGAGGGCTGGCGCCGCCGTGAGGGAGTGCCCGTACGCCATGAGCTATCGCAACGATCCGTACGACCCGAAGCAGGTCGCCCTGCTCGACCCCGCCGCCCTGGCCGAGGCCGTCGCGGACGCCACGAAGGCGTTCACGGCCGCCGCCGACCCGGACGCGTTGACCGCGCTGCGCCCGGTGCACCTGGGAGACCGCTCACCGGTCTCCCTCGCCCGCCGGGAGATCGGCGCGTTGCCGCCCGCCGCGAAGTCCGACGCCGGCAAGCGGGTGAACGAGGCCCGCCGGGCGATCGAGACCGCGTACGCCGACCGCGCCGAGGTGGTGGAGCGTGAGCAGGCCGAGCGGGTGCTCGTCGAGGAGCGGGTGGACGTCACCCTGCCCTACGACCGGCGGCCGCGGGGCGCCCGGCATCCACTGAGCACCCTGATGGAGTCGATAAGCGACCTGTTCGTCGGGATGGGCTACGAGGTGGCCGAGGGCCCCGAGGTCGACCTGGAGTGGGTCAACTTCGACGCGTTGAACATCCCCGCCGACCACCCGGCCCGCGGGTTGATGGACACCTTCCACATCGCGCCGGAGGGCTCCGGCCTGGTGCTGCGCACCCACACCTCCACGGTGCAGACCCGCACCATGCTCAGCCGCAAGCCGCCGATCTACGTGATCGTGCCCGGTCGCGTCTACCGCACCGACGAGATCGACGCCACCCACAGCCCGGTGTTCCACCAGGCCGAGGGCCTGGTGGTCGACAAGGGCATCACGATGGCGCACCTGCGGGGCACCCTCGACCACTTCGCCCGGGCGATGTTCGGTCCGGAGGCGAAGACCCGGTGGCGGCCGCACTACTTCCCGTTCACCGAGCCGTCTGCGGAGTTCGACGTGTGGTTCCCGGAGCACCGCGACGGCCCGCAGTGGGTCGAGTGGGGTGGCTGCGGGATGGTCAACCCACGGGTGCTGCGCGCCTGCGGCGTCGACCCGGAGGTCTACTCCGGCTTCGCGTTCGGCATGGGCATCGACCGGACCCTGATGATCCGGCACGGGGTCAGCGACATCCGCCACCTCTTCGAGGGCGACGTGCGGTTCAGCCGGGCGCTCGGGACCGGGGCGTAGGCGATGCGGGTACGAGACACGGGAACGGTGGTCTGACTCATGCGAGTTTCTGTCAGTTGGCTTCGGGAGTACGTCGATCTCCCCGCCGACCTGCCCACCGGTGATCTGGAGCAGGCCCTTGTCGACCTCGGCATCGAGGTCGAGTCCGTTGTGGATCTGGCCGAGACCGTCACCGGTCAGCTCGTCGTCGGTGAGGTACGCGAGATCGAGGAGCTCACCGGCTTCAAGAAGCCGATCCGGTTCTGCCGGGTCGACGTGGGTGCCGCCAACGGCACCGGCGAGCCGCAGGAGATCGTCTGCGGTGCTCGTAACTTCGCCGTCAGTGACCGGGTCGTGGTGATCCTGCCCGGCGGTGTGCTGCCCGGCGGGTTCGCCATCGGCGCCCGCAAGACGTACGGGCACAACTCGGCCGGCATGATCTGCTCCGCGAAGGAGTTGGGCCTCGGCGACGACCACTCCGGCATCATCGTGCTGGGGTCGGACGTGGTGGCCAAGCCGGGCGACGACGCACGCCCGGTGGTCGGCCTCGACGACGTCGTGCTCGAGCTGGAGATCACCCCGGACCGGGGGTACGCGCTGAGCCTGCGTGGCCTGGCCCGGGAGCTGTCGCACGCGTTCGAGGTGCCGTTGCGTGACCCGGCCCTGGTGCCCGCCCCGGGCGGCACCGAGACGCCGGCGTACCCGGTGGAGGTCCGCGACCCGGTCGGCTGCGACCGGTACAGCGCCCGGCTGGTCCGCGGCGTCGACCCGGCCGCGCCCACCCCGTCGTGGATGGCGCAGCGGCTGGTCACCGCCGGCATCCGCAGCATCTCGCTGCCGGTGGACATCACCAACTACGTGATGCTGGAGCTGGGCCAGCCGATGCACGCCTTCGACGCCGACCGGATCGCCGGGCCACTTGTGGTCCGGCGCGCCGAGGCGGGGGAGAAGCTGACCACCCTGGACGGCGTCCACCGGGTGCTCACCGCCGACGACATGGTGATCTGCGATGACACGGGTCCGATCTCCCTCGCCGCGGTGATGGGCGGCGAGACCAGTGAGGTCGTCGCCGGCACCACCACTGTGCTCTTCGAGGCGGCGCACTGGGACCCGGCGATGGTCGGGCGCACCGCCCGCCGGCACAAGCTGTTCAGCGAGGCCGCGAAGCGCTGGGAGCGGGGCGTCGACCCGGCCGTGGCGCTCGTCGCGTTGGAGCGTGCCGTGCGGCTGCTCACCGAGCACGGCGGTGGCACCCCGAGCGCCGAGATCCTGGACATCGACCACGTCCGGCCGCGTACCCCGATCACCCTGCCGGCGGATCTGCCGACCCGGCGGATCGGGGTCGAGTACCCGCCGGCGCGGGTGGTCGCCCTGCTGGAGCGGGTCGGCTGCACCGTCGCGCAGGGCTCCGATCGGCTGTCCGAGGATCCGGGCACGGTCGGCGTGGCCAGCGGCGTCGGGACGACGCTGAGCGTCACCCCGCCGACCTGGCGGCCCGACCTGACCGACCCGGCCGACCTGGTCGAGGAGGTGGTCCGCCTCGACGGGTACGACAAGGTCCCGTCGGTGCTGCCGACCGCGCCCCCCGGGCGCGGCCTCACCCCGCGCCAGCGTCGCCGCCGGGCCGTGGCCGGATCGCTGGCCGAGCGGGGGTACGTGGAGGTGCTCGCGCATCCGTTCGTGTCGCCGGAGCTGGCCGACCAGCTCGGCCTGCCGGCCGACGACCCGCGCCGGCCCGCGGTGCGGTTGGCCAACCCGTTGTCTGAGGAGGAGCCGCTGCTGCGCACCACGCTGCTCGGCCCGCTGCTCGGCGTTCTCAAGCGCAACCTCGGCCGAGGTCACCGCGACCTGGCCCTCTACGAGATCGGCGCGGTCTTCCACCCGCGTCTCGGTGCCGGCAGCCCGCCCGCCATGGGCGTGGACCGCCGACCCACCGACGAGGAGTTCGCCGCCGCCGACGCTGTGGTGCCGGCGCAGCCGGTGCACGTCGCGGCGGTGCTCGCCGGCGACCTCGACCCGGCCGGCTGGTGGGGTGCGGGTCGACCGGCCGGCTGGGCGGACGCCATCGAGGCGGCCCGCGACGTGCTGGCCACCGCCGGGATCCCGGACGAGCGGGTCGAGGTGCGCGCCGCCGAGTACGCGCCGTGGCACCCGGGCCGCTGCGCCGAGCTGCTCGTCGACGGGGCGGTCGTCGGGCACGCCGGTGAGCTGCACCCGACAGTGGTGGCCGCGCTGGAGCTCCCCCGACGTACCTGCGCGATGGAGGTGGACCTGGACGCGTTGCCGGCGGCCCCGGTGATCTCCGCGCCGACGGTGTCCGGCTTCCCGCCCGCGTTGATCGACGTGGCCCTGGTGGTGGACGAGTCGGTGCCGGCGGAGCAGGTGCGCCGGGCGCTTGAGGCGGGCGCCGGTGAGCTGCTGGAGGACGTGCGGCTGTTCGACGTCTACTCCGGGGCGCAGCTCGGCGAGGGACGCCGGTCACTGGCGTACAAGTTGACGTTCCGGGCACCGGACCGGACGCTGACCGTCGAGGAGGCGGTAGCGGCCCGGGACGCGGCGGTCGCGGTAGCGGCGGAGCGCCTCGGCGCGACCCTTCGCGGCGCGTAACGGTCGTCCGGTCCGTCAGCGGTACACCTGCGCGATCAGGGCTCTGGCCTGGTGAGAATCACCAGGCCAGAGCCCTCCACCAACTGCGAAGGCAAGGCACCAACCCCGCCCCGCCCGGCCCGCCCCGCCCCCCCGCCCCGCCCCGTCGATCATCGAGTTGTGGTGGCAGGTTTGGCGCTATATGGGATGCTTTGTCACCCACCACAACTCCATGATCGACGGGGGTGGGGGGCTTTGGCGGGCTGGTACATCACCATGCAGTGCACTGCATGAACTTGCACTCGTGAGTCGTCCTTGTTAATCTTCTCTGCATAGTCATGCGGAGGTGAGTATGGGGATTCGAGTCGCGGTCGCCGGTGCGAGCGGCTACGCCGGGGGTGAGTTGCTGCGCCTGATCGCCGGGCACCCGGAGTTCGACCTGGTCGCCGCCACCGCGCACAGCCAGGCCGGGCACCGTGTCGACGTGGTGCACCCGCAGCTCACCGGGCTGGACCTGGTGCTCGGCGAGACCGACCCGGCGACCCTGGCCGACGCGGACCTGGTTTTCCTGGCCCTGCCGCACGGCCAGTCGGCCGCCCTCGCGGCCCAACTGCCGGCCGAGGTACGGATCGTCGACCTGGGCGCGGATCACCGGCTCGCCGACCCGTACGCCTGGGCGCAGTACTACGGCGGCACGCACGCCGGGCAGTGGACCTACGGCCTGCCCGAGTTGCCCGGCCAGCGGGAGCTGATCGCCGGCTCCACCCGGGTGGCGAACACCGGCTGCTACGCCGCCGCGATCACGCTGGCGCTCGCGCCACTGATCGCTGACGGCGCGGCCAACCCGGCCGACGTGGTGGTGGTCGCCGCCTCCGGCACCTCCGGCGCGGGTCGGGCGGCCAAGCCGCACCTGCTGGCCAGCGAGGTGCAGGGGGACCTGTCGCCGTACCGGGTCGGCACCCACCAGCACGTACCGGAGATCAAGCAGGCGTCCGGCGCGACCGGTCTGTCGTTCACCCCGGTGCTGGCGCCGATGCCGCGCGGCATCCTGGCCACTGTCACGGCGGTGCCGGCCCGTGGGGTCGACCCGCAGGCGGTGCTGGCGCGGGCGTACGCCGACGCGCCGTTCGTGCACGTGCTGGCGGAGGGCCGCTGGCCGCACACCGCCGCCACCCTCGGCTCCAACTCGTGTCACCTGCAGGCCACTGTCGATGTCGACTCCGGTCGGCTGATCGTGCTCAGCGCGCTCGACAACCTGGGCAAGGGCGCCGCCGGCCAGGCCGTCCAGAACGCCAACCTCATGCTCGGCCTGCCGGAGACGACGGGCCTGTCGATCTGGGGAGTCAGCCCATGAGCGTCACCACCCCTCGTGGGTTCCGGGCGGCCGGGGTGGCCGCCGGGCTCAAGGCCAGCGGCGGCGCTGACGTCGCGCTCGTGGTCAACGACGGCCCGGACGCCGGTGTCGCCGGTGTCTTCACCACCAACCGGGTCAAGGCCGCGCCGGTGCTCTGGAGCCAGCAGGTCGTGCAGGGTGGTGTGGTCCGTGCGGTGGTACTCAACTCCGGCGGCGCCAACGCTTGCACCGGCCCGGCCGGTTTCCAGGACACCCACGCCACCGCCGAGCACACCGCCGCCGTGTTGACCTCGGTCAGCCCGCGGCTGATCCTCGGTGCCGGTGAGGTCGCGGTCTGCTCGACCGGCCTGATCGGTGAGCGGCTGCCGATGCCGAAGCTGCTGCCCGGCGTCCGGACGGCGGTCAGGAGCCTGTCCCGCGACGGCGGCGCGGCTGCCGCCGAGGCCATCATGACCACCGACACCCGGCCGAAGACCACTGTGGCGAGGGGCAGCGGCTGGACCGTCGGCGGGATGGCCAAGGGCTCCGGGATGCTCGCGCCGGGCATGGCCACCATGCTCTGTGTGCTCACCACCGACGCGGTGGCCGGGCCGGCGACGCTGGACGAGGCGCTGCGCGCCGCGACCCGGATCACCTTCGACCGGGTCGACTCCGACGGTTGCATGTCCACCAACGACACCGTGTTGCTGCTGGCCAGCGGTGCGAGCGGCATCGAGCCGACAGCGGCCGAGTTGACCGCCGCGGTCACCGCGGCCTGTCACGACCTGGCCCAGCAGTTGGTGGGAGACGCCGAGGGCGCGACCAAGGAGGTCGCCATCGACGTGGTGAACGCCGCCGACGAGGACGACGCGGTCGAGGTGGGCCGTACGGTGGCCCGCAACAACCTGGTCAAGACCGCGCTGTTCGGCAACGACCCCAACTGGGGTCGGATCCTCGCCGCCGTCGGCACCACCACCGCCGCGTTCGAGCCGGACGAGGTGGACGTGGCGGTCAACGGGGTGTGGGTGTGCCGGGGCGGCGCCGGGGCCGAGGACCGCTCGAATGTCGACCTGGCCGGGCGGGACGTGACGATCCGGATCGACCTGCACGCGGGTACGGCGGCGGCGACGATCTGGACCAACGACCTGTCGCACGCGTACGTGCACGAGAACTCGGCGTACTCGACGTGAGCCTGACCACCGATCTCGCCCGGGCCCAGTCCAAGGCGGAGACGCTTATCGAGGCGCTGCCCTGGCTGGCACGCTTCTCCGGTTCCACTGTCGTGGTCAAGTACGGCGGCAACGCGATGACCGACCCCGAGTTGCAGCGGGCGTTCGCCGCCGACATGGTCTTCCTGCGTTATGCCGGCCTCAAGCCGGTGGTGGTGCACGGCGGCGGTCCGCAGATCTCCGCGATGCTGGGCCGGCTCGGGATCGCCAGCGAGTTCCGGGGTGGTCTGCGGGTGACCACCGCCGAGGCGATGGACGTGGTCCGGATGGTGCTTGTCGGGCAGGTCGGTCGCGAACTGGTCGGGCTGATCAACTCGCACGGCCCCTACGCGGTGGGCCTCTCCGGCGAGGACGCCCGGCTGTTCACCGCGGTGCGCCGCCCGGCGTACGTGGACGGGCTGCCGGTCGACGTCGGCCAGGTCGGTGACGTCGAGTCGGTGGACGTGTCGGCGGTGACCGACCTGATCGAGGCTGGTCGGATCCCGGTGATCTCCACGGTGGCGCCGGACGCGGACGGGGTGCTGCACAACCTCAACGCGGACACCGCCGCCGCCGCGCTGGCCATCGCGTTGCGGGCCCGCAAGTTGGTAGTGCTCACCGACGTGGCCGGCCTGTACGCGGACTGGCCGGACACCACAAGCCTGGTCTCCGAGATCGTCGCGGACGATCTGGCGAAGCTGCTGCCGCGGTTGGAGTCGGGCATGGTGCCGAAGATGGAGGCCTGTCTGCGGGCGGTGCGTGGGGGAGTTCCCGCCGCGCACGTCGTCGATGGTCGGGTGGCGCACTCCACGTTGCTTGAGGTGTTCACCTCGGAAGGGTTCGGAACGATGGTGGTGCCGGGAGACGGGATGGTCGCGTCGTGAGTACGTTGGCGCAGCGCTGGAAGCAGTCCATGATGGACAATTACGGCACGCCGCCGCTGGCGCTGGTCTCCGGTGCGGGTGCCGTGGTGGTCGACGACGCCGGCCGCGAATACCTCGACCTGGTCGGTGGCATCGCGGTGAACGCCCTCGGGCACGCCCACCCGGCCGTGGTGGCCGCGGTGTCGAAGCAGGTGGCGACGCTCGGGCACGTCTCCAACCTGTACGTCGCGGAGCCGCCGGTGGCCCTGGCCGAGCTGCTGCTGGCGCTCGCCGGCCGACCCGGTCGGGTCTTCTTCGCCAACTCGGGCGCGGAGGCGAACGAGGCGGCGTTCAAGCTGTCCCGGCGCACCGGCCGCACCCACGTGGTGGCCACCAACGGCGGCTTCCACGGCCGCACCATGGGCGCGCTCGCGTTGACCGGTCAGCCGGCCAAGGCCGATCCGTTCCGGCCGTTGCCTGGCGAGGTGACCCACGTCGACTACGGCGATGTCGCGGCCCTCGAGGCGGCCGTCACGGACGCCACCGCCATGGTGATCCTGGAGCCGATCCAGGGCGAGAACGGCGTCATCGTTCCGCCGGCCGGCTACCTCGCCGCGGCGCGTCAGATCACCGCCCGGCACGGGGCGCTGCTGGTGCTCGACGAGGTGCAGACCGGCATCGGCCGCACCGGGCACTGGTTCGCCCACCAGGCCGAAGGCGTGGAGCCGGACGTGGTCACGCTGGCCAAGGGGCTGGGCGGCGGGCTGCCCATCGGCGCGACGCTGGCCTTCGGCCCCGCCGCCGCCCTGCTCACCCCCGGCTCGCATGGCACGACCTTCGGTGGCAACCCGATCAGCTGCGCGGCGGCACTCGCCGTGGTGGCGACAATCGCCAACGAGGGTCTGCTGGACAACGTCAAACGGGTCGGCGAGCGGCTGCGTCGCGGCATCGAGGCGCTTGGCCATCCGTTGCTCGCCGACGTACGCGGCACCGGGCTGCTGCTCGGCGTGGCGCTCACCGCGCCGGTGGCGTCGGTGCTCGCCGAGGCACTGCGCGAGGCCGGCTTCCTGGTCAACCCGGTGCAGCCGGGTCTGCTCCGGTTGGCCCCGCCCCTGATCCTCACCGCCGGGCAGGCCGACGCCTTCCTCGCCGCCCTGCCCGCCGCGCTGGACGCGACCACCCCGGCCGCCGCGGCGGACGTGACGGCCCCGGCGGCGGCCGGCCCGCAGCTCGACGCCCGCACGACCACCACTACGAGGACGACGCGATGACCCGGCACTTCCTGCGCGACGACGACCTCTCGCCGGCCGAGCAGTCCTCGGTCCTCGACCTGGCCGCCGGGATGAAGGCGGACCGGTTCGGTCAACGGCCGCTGGCCGGGCCCCGTTCGGTGGCGGTGCTCTTCGACAAGCAGAGTCTGCGGACCAGGATTTCGTTCGACGTCGGGATCGCCGAGTTGGGCGGGCACCCGCTGGTCGTGGACACCCAGGTCACCCACTTCGGTCGGGGTGAGTCCCTCGCGGACGCCGGACGTGTGCTGTCCCGTTACGTCGCGGCCATCGTGCTGCGCACCCACGGTGACGAGCGGATCGCCGAGGTGGCGGCGGGCGCCACCGTGCCGGTGGTCAACGCGCTCACCGACGGGTTCCACCCGTGCCAACTGCTCGCCGACCTGCTGACCATCCGGGAGCGGTGCGGCGGCACGGCCGGCCGCACCCTGGCGTACGTGGGTGACAGCGCGAACAACATGGCGCACTCGTACCTGCTGGCGGGGGCGCTGGCCGGCATGCACGTGCGGGTCGCCGGGCCGGCCGGGTTCACACCCGATCCGGCCGTCGTGGACCGGGCGACTCGGATCGCCGCCGACACCGGCGGGTCGGTGCGGGTGCTCACCGACCCGACCCAGGCGGTACGCGACGCCGACGTGCTGGCCACCGACACCTGGACGTCGATGGGGCAGGAGTCCGACGGGCTGGACCGGGTCACCCCGTTCCTGCCCTACCAGGTCAACAAGGAGCTGCTCGGTCAGGCCGCACCGGACGCGATAGTCCTGCACTGCCTGCCGGCGCACCGTGGTGAGGAGATCACCGACGAGGTGCTCGACGGGCCGCAGAGCGCGGTCTTCGACCAGGCGGAGAACCGGTTGCACGCGCAGAAGGCGCTGCTGGCGTTCCTGCTGGACGCGAGCGGAGAGCGGCGTTGACCGGGCCGCTGACCCGCGCGGCCCGGCACGCCCGGATCGGGGAGCTGATCCGCGACAGGGCGATCCGGTCGCAGACCGAGTTGGCTGACCTGCTCGCCGCCGACGGTGTCGTGGTCACCCAGGCCACCCTCTCCCGGGACCTGGAGGAGTTGGGCGCGGTCAAGGTACGCGGCGGTGACGGGCCGGCGGTCTACCTGATTCCGGAGGACGGTCAGCGACCACTGCGCGACGCCGAGGCCGCGCCGGCCCGGCTGGTGCGGTTGCTACGCGAGCTGCTCAACGGGGTGGACTCCAGCGGCAACATCGCCGTGCTGCGCACACCGCCGGGCGCAGCCCAGTACCTGGCCAGCGCGTTGGACCGGGCGGGTCTGCCCGAGATCGTCGGCACCATCGCCGGCGACGACACCATCCTCGTCGTGGCCCGCGAGGCCGTCGGCGGGGCCGCACTCGGCGAGAAGCTCGCCGGCTGGGCCCGCCGGGACGACACCGGTGACGGGAGCGTGACGCCGTGACCGAGCGGGTCGTCCTCGCGTACTCCGGCGGGTTGGACACCTCCGTCGCCATTCCGTACCTGGCCGAGCAGACCGGCGCCGAGGTGATCGCGGTGGCGGTCGACGTCGGGCAGGGCGGCGAGGACCTGGACGCCATCCGGCAGCGCGCCCTGGACTGTGGGGCCGCGGCGGCCGAGGTGGTCGACGCACGCGACGAGTTCGCCGCCGACTACTGCCTGCCGGCGATCCGGGCCAACGCCCTCTACATGGACCGCTACCCGCTGGTGTCGGCGCTGTCCCGACCCCTGATCGTGAAGCATCTGGTGGCGGCGGCGCGTACGCACGGCGGGACGATCGTGTCGCACGGCTGCACCGGCAAGGGCAACGACCAGGTCCGGTTCGAGGTGGGGCTGACCGCGCTCGCCCCCGACCTGAAGATCATCGCGCCGGCCCGGGACTTCGCCTGGACGCGGGACAAGGCGATCGCCTTCGCCGAGGAGAAGGGGCTGCCGATCGACGTGTCGGCGAAGTCTCCCTACTCGATCGACCAGAACCTGTGGGGTCGCGCGGTGGAGACGGGCTTCCTGGAGGACATCTGGAACGCCCCGGTGGAGGGCCTGTACTCGTACACCGCCGACCCGGCGCAGGACCGCGACCCTGACGAGGTCGTGATCACCTTCGACGGCGGCGTGCCGGTGGCGATCGACGGTGAGACGGTCACCCCGTACCAGGCGATCCTGGAGCTCAACCGGCGCGCCGGCGCGCAGGGCGTGGGTCGGCTCGACATGGTCGAGGACCGCCTGGTGGGGATCAAGAGCCGTGAGGTGTACGAGGCTCCCGGCGCGATCGCCCTGATCACCGCCCACCAGGAGTTGGAGGCGGTGACAGTGGAACGGGACCTGGCCCGGTTCAAGAAGAGCGTGGACCAGCGCTGGGGCGAGCTGGTCTACGACGGCCTGTGGTTCTCGCCGTTGAAGGACTCGCTTGACGCGTTCATCGACGACGCGCAGCGGCACGTCAGCGGTGAGGTGCGGATGACCCTGCACGGCGGTCGGGCCACCGTCACCGGCCGACGCTCCGAGGCGAGCCTCTACGACTTCCAGATGGCCACCTACGACACCGGCGACACCTTCGACCAGTCCCTGGCGAAGGGTTTTGTGCGGCTGTGGGGCCTGCCGAGCCAGCTTGCCGCCGCGCGGGACGCCCGGATGGGCGGTACCGGACAGTGACACCTGCGAGCGCGAGGCCTGGGCGAGCGCAGCGAGTGAACCCCGCAGTCGCGAGCGAAAGGCAAGCCGAGCAATGATGGGCGACGTGGACGACAAGAGCCTGACCGAGAACAGTGCAGCCACCAACCGGACGAGCCTGTGGGGTGGCCGCTTCGCCGGCGGCCCCGCCGAGGCACTGGCCCGACTGTCGGTGAGTGTGCAGTTCGACTGGCGCCTGGCCCCGTACGACATCGCCGGTTCCCGGGCGCACGCCCGGGTCCTGGCCGGCGCCGGCCTGCTCGACCCCGAGGAGTTGGGTCGGATCCTGGCGGCCCTGGACGACCTGGAGGCGGCGTGCGCCTCGGGGTCGTTCCGTCCCACAGTCGACGACGAGGACGTGCACACCGCGCTGGAGCGCGGTCTGCTGGAGCGCCTCGGCAGTCTCGGTGGCAAGCTGCGCGCGGGCCGGTCCCGCAACGACCAGGTCGCCACGGACCTGCGGCTCTACCTGCGTGACCACGCCCGGGGCGTGGCCAGCCGGCTGGTCGAGCTGGCCGAGGCGTTGGTGGAGCAGGCCGAACGGCACGTCGACACGGCCGCGCCCGGCATGACGCATCTTCAGCACGCCCAGCCGGTCACCTTCGGGCACTGGTTGCTCGCCCACGTGCAGCCGCTGCTGCGGGACCTGGAGCGGTTGCGCGACTGGGACCACCGGGCGGCGGTCAGCCCGCTCGGCGCGGGCGCGCTCGCCGGTTCGGGGCTTCCGCTGGATCCGGTGGCCGTGGCCAAGGAGTTGGGCTTCCGGACGTCGTTCGCCAACTCGATGGACGCCGTCGCCGATCGGGACTTCGTCGCCGAGTTCCTGTTCACCACCGCCATGATCGGGGTGCACCTGTCCCGCCTCGGCGAGGAGGTCGTGCTCTGGACCTCGCACGAGTTCGGCTGGGTGGAGCTTGACGACTCGTTCGCGACCGGGTCGTCGATCATGCCGCAGAAGAAGAACGCGGACATCGCCGAGCTGGCCCGCGGCAAGTCCGGCCGGCTGGTCGGCGGCCTGGTGACAGTGCTCACCATGCTCAAGGGCCTGCCGATGACCTACGACCGGGACATGCAGGAGGACAAGGAGCCGGCGTTCGACGCGGTCGACACCCTGGAGCTGCTGCTGCCGGCCCTGGCGGGGATGATCTCGACGATGACGGTCCGGGTGGACCGGCTCGTCGCCGCCGCACCGGTCGGCTTCTCGCTGGCCACCGAGGTCGCCGACTGGCTGGTCCGGCGCAACGTGCCGTTCCGGGACGCGCACGAGATCACCGGTCGGCTGGTGGCGCTCTGCGCCGCCCGGGAGTGCGAGTTGAACGACGTCTCCGACGACGACCTGAGCGCGATCAGCGAGCACCTCGACCCGTCGGTGCGCGACGTGCTCTCGGTCCGGTCGGCCCTCGCCGCCCGGACCACCCCCGGCTCGACCGGCCCCGGCCCGGTGGCCGACCAGCTCGCCACCGCCGCGGACCGGCTGACCACCTGGCGGGAGTGGGCCGCCGAGCGGGTCGTCCCGCGGTAGACCTGGCCGTGGCGTCGGCGTCTGCCGCCGGCGCCACGCCGGCTCAGGCCGTCGGGCGCTCCCGCTTCGGGAGCTTCGCCACCACCATGTCGTACGACGCGTCGACCGCCTCGGTCAGCTCCTCGTCGTCGATCCCGCCGTCCAGGCGCAGGGTGTTCCACCCGGACCGGCCGATGTAGGCCATCACCTGGGCGTCGTCGGGGTGCCGGTGCAGCCACTCGTCGGCCACCTCGCGAGTCGGCCCGCACTTGATGCCGACCCGCGGCTTGCCGTCGTCGCTGCCGAGGAACGCGAAGATCCGACTGCCCACCTTCACCACCTCGTCGCCCTCCCACGGCCGGTCCAGCCACGCGCCCGGCTTGGCCAGGCAGTACGTCAGCATCTCCGCGCGCTCCATGGGTGCCTCCTCGTCGTGCGCACAGTCTGCCCGCCCGGCCGCCGGTCGGCACGCGACGTGCCGCCGCCACGTCGTCAGGACCGCCGCGTCGGCTCAGCTCGCTCGGCTCAGCTCGCCTGCCCTTGCAAGATCGTGCTGGATCCAGGATCTAGTGGCCTTGGCCGCGAACAAGGCCACTAGATCCATGTTCGAGCGCGATCTTGACGTTCCGGCGTGGTCTTTGAGCGCGATCTTGACGTTCCGGCGTGGTCTTTGAGCGCGAGCCTGACGTTGCGGCGTGGCCTTTGAGCGCGAGCCTGACGTTGCGGCGTGGCCTTTGAGCGCGAGCCTGACGTTGCGGCGTGGTCTTCGAGCGTGAGCGTGACGTTCCGGCGTGATGTTCGAGCGTGAGCGTGACGTTCCGGCGTGGTCTTTGAGCGCGAGCGTGACCTTCCGGAACACGGACTCGGGGAGTTGCCCGGACGAGCGTGGCGTGTGCTCGGGACAGGCAAACGGCGAGCGGCACCCGGTGGTTACGCCGGGCGTCCGTCAGTGGCGGGCTCGGTCCGCGCGGCGGTCGGCTCGGCCGAGCGGGCGGCGACCCGCTCGTAGCGCTGCCGGGCCGCCTGCGCGCTGCCCAGGCCCAGCCCGTACGCGATCGCCTGCCAGGTCAATCCCCGATCGCGGGCCAGCGTCATCAACCCGGCCTCCAGGGCGTCCAGTTCGGCGCGCACGTGCGGCAGCAGGGTCAGCGCGGCGGTGAGGTCGGCCGTGTCGACCGGTTCCTCGGTGGGCTCGCGCTCGGCCCCACCGGCGGCGAGCGCGGTGATCAGGGCCACCGCCTCCCAGGGGTCCAGCACGTGCGGGTGGGCCCAGCGTCCGCGTTGGGCGTCGGTGCCGGCGTGCCGCTCGCTGATCCGCCACAGCGCCTCGTGGGTGCGGTGGGCGCGGGCGTGGGCCGGGTGGGGTGCGGTGAACGGATCGTCCGTCGTCATGTCCCGAGCACACACCAACAACATGCCGTTGTCAACACTTTGTTGAACTATAGCGGTGTCGGTTTGCCGAACTCCGTCGCCCGGGGTTTCCTGGGACGGTGGACTACTCCCGGCTACACGCCCCCGCCGCCCAGATAGCCGAGACGGCGCAGTCGCTGCTCGGCTGGGAGATCACGGCCGGTGGTGTCCGGATCAGGCTCACCGAGGTCGAGGCGTACGCGGGCACGGGGGAGGACCCGGCGTCGCACGCCCATCGCGGCCCGACGCCGCGTACCGCTGTCATGTTCGGCCCGGCTGGCCACGCCTACACCTACTTCGTGTTCGGCATGCACTGGTGTCTGAACATCGTGTGCGGTCCCGAGGGGGAGGCGGCGGCCGTCCTGCTGCGCGCCGGCGAGGTCGTCGACGGCCTGGACATCGCCCGAAAGCGTCGGGGGGATCGGGTGCCCGATCGTGACCTCGCCCGCGGGCCCGCGCGGCTGGTGGTCGCGCTCGGGATCACCGCGTCGGCCAACGGTACGTCCCTGCTCGATGGTGAGGGACCGCTGCTGTTGACGCCGCCGTCCCGGCCGGTCGAGAGATCAGCCATCTCAGCCGGGCCGCGAGTCGGAGTGGCCGCCGCGCACGACGTTCCGTGGCGCTTCTGGATCACCGGTGACGCCACAGTGAGCAGCTACCGACGGCACGCGCCCCGCCGTCGGACCGCGAGGGCGGTGGAGGGATAGCCCCGATCGAGCGAAACTCGGACACTGTCTCCACGAGCACCGGGATAGGTTCCGTCGGGGAGGTGCGGGTTGAGTTTCCGGCTGGCGGCGTACGCGGTGTGCATCAGGGACGAGCGGGTGCTGCTCGCGCACTACGTGGCATCGACCGGCGAGAGGCACTGGACCCTGCCCGGCGGCAAGGTCGAGCACGCGGAGGATCCGTTTGACGCGGTGATCCGAGAGGTCGCCGAGGAGACCGGTTACGAGGCGGTGGTCGAGCGACTCCTTGGCGTGGATTCGCGGGTGATTCCCGCTGCCGAGGCGTGGTTGCGGATCGAGCACCAGAATGTCGGCATCTTCTACCGGGTCCGCGTTGTCGGCGGCACGCCGCGGCCCGAGCCGAACGGCCAAACCATCGAGTCGGTCTGGACTCCGCTGCCGGACGTGGCGCGCCTGCGCCGATCGGCGGTGGTCGACGTCGGCCTCGCCCTGGCGCTGACGCTTCCTTCGACGGGCCACGTCGATCCGGTCCCGGTCGTCGGTCTCGTCCAACACTGAGAACCCGTCGGCACCACAGCCACCTGGTGGCTGTAGCGGGTCCGGCGAGCGTCCCGCGAACGTGTCAGAGGGTGTGGCCATAATCACCGCACCTGCTCACTGACGGTTCGGAGGACGTGATGACAACACTGCTCGCGATCGGCACGGCCAAGGGATTGTTTCTCGCCACCAGCGCCGATGACCGGCACAGTTGGGAGATCACCGGCCCGCACTTTCCGATGACCGGGGTCTACGCGGTGGCTGTCGACACCCGTCGTCCCACCCCGCGGTTGCTCGCCGGCATGGCCAGCTCCCACTTCGGGCCCAGCGTCGCCACAAGCGACGACCTCGGCGCTTCCTGGGACGAGCCGGACCAGGCACCTGTCGCGTTCCCGGCCGACACCGGCGTCTCCCTCGGGCGGGTCTGGCAGTTGATGCCGGCCGGCCCCGACCAGCCGGACGTCGTCTGGGCCGGCACCGAGCCGTCCGCGTTGTTCCGGTCCACCGACGGTGGTCGCAGCTTCGAGCTGGTCCGCTCCCTCTGGGACCATCCGCACCGCCCGCAGTGGGAGGCCGGCTTCGGCGGCCAGGCCGTGCACACAGTGCTGCCACACCCGCGTGACCCGGCCCGGCTGCTTGTCGCCATGTCCACCGGCGGCGTCTACCGCTCGGAGGAGGCCGGGGCGACGTGGGCGCCGGGCAACACCGGCATCCGCGCCTACTTCATGCCCGATGAGTGGCCGGAGTTCGGCCAGTGCGTGCACAAGGTCGCCCGGGACGGGGCCAACCCCGAGCGGCTGTACGCGCAGAACCACCATGGCGTCTACCGCTCCGACGACGACGGCCGCACCTGGTCCTCGATCGCCGACGGGCTGCCCAGCGACTTCGGCTTCCCGATGGTGGCCCACCCGGGGCGGGGCGGCACGGTGTGGACGTTCCCGTTGGTGGCCGACAGCGAGCGGTTCCCGACCGACCACCGTTGCCGGGTGTTCCGCTCCGCCGACGCCGGCGGCAAGTGGGAGCCGCTGTCGGTGGGGCTGCCCGAGGGGCCGTTCTATCCGGCGGTGCTGCGCGACGCGATGTGCGCCGACGACGCCACCCCGGGTGGGGTCTACTTCGGCACCCGCTCCGGCTCGGTCTTCGCCAGCCGGGACGAGGGTGACTCCTGGTCGACGGTGGCCACCCACCTGCCCGACGTGCTCTGCGTCCGCGCTGCGACGGTGTGACGTGGTCACCGTGCTGCTGCCCGGTCCGCTGCGCGGCGAGGCCGGTGGGGCGAGTCGGCTGAGCGTCACCGCCGCCGGCACGCTGCGGGCGGTCCTCGACGAGTTGGCCGCGCACCATCCGCGGCTGTCCCGGCGGATCCGTGACGAGCGGGGCGAGCTGCGCCGTTACGTGAACGTCTTCGTCGACGGAGAGGATTGCCGGCATTCCGGCGGTCTGGCCACTCCGGTCGGTGACGGGGCGGAGGTGCAGGTCCTGCCCTCGGTGGCGGGGGGCTGAGCTGGCGAAAAGGCCCATCACGTTCACCCCTGTCCGTTCCTGGCGGTGACCTGCGTCACCGGGGACCGTGCCGCCGACGGAATAGTTGCGTCGTCAAATAAGTTGTGAGCTGCGTCCGGGTACCACGGGGCACCCGGTTGACACGCGAGGAGCTGGTCATGCAGTTCGGAGTCTTTACCGTCGGCGACGTCACGGTCGACCCGACCACCGGTCGGGAGCCGACCGAGCATGAGCGGATCAAGGCGATGGTCGCGATCGCGCTCAAGGCCGAGGAGGTCGGCCTGGACGTCTTCGCCACCGGCGAGCACCACAACCCGCCGTTCGTGCCGTCGTCGCCGACCACCATGCTCGGCCACATCGCGGCGCGCACCGAGCGACTGCTGCTGTCCACCGCGACCACGCTGATCACCACGAACGACCCGGTGAAGATCGCCGAGGACTACGCGATGCTGCAGCACCTGTCCGACGGCCGGGTGGACCTGATGATGGGCCGCGGCAACACCGGCCCGGTCTACCCGTGGTTCGGCAAGGACATCCGCGCCGGCATCCCCCTCGCGATCGAGAACTACGAGCTGCTGCACCGGCTGTGGCGCGAGGACGTTGTCGACTGGAAGGGCAAGTACCGCACCCCGTTGCAGTCGTTCACCTCGACGCCGCGTCCACTCGACGGGGTGCCCCCGTTCGTCTGGCACGGCTCGATCCGCAGCCCGGAGATCGCCGAGCAGGCCGCGTACTACGGCGACGGCTTCTTCGCCAACCACATCTTCTGGCCCAAGGAGCACACCCAGCGGATGATCGCGCTCTACCGCCAGCGGTACGCGCACTACGGCCACGGCTCCGCCGACCAGGCCATCGTCGGCCTGGGTGGGCAGGTGTTCATGCGCCGCAACTCGCAGGACGCGGTCCGCGAGTTCCGTCCGTACTTCGACAACGCCCCGGTCTACGGGCACGGCCCGTCGCTCGAGGAGTTCACCCGGGAGACCCCGCTTACCGTGGGCAGCCCGCAGCAGGTCATCGACCGCACCCTGGGCTTCCGGGAGTACGTCGGCGACTACCAGCGGCAGCTGTTCCTGATGGACCACGCGGGCCTGCCCCTGAAGACGGTGCTGGAGCAGCTCGACCTGCTCGGCGAGGAGGTAGTGCCGGTGCTGCGCAAGGAGTTCGCCGCGCTGCGCCCGGCGCACGTGCCGGAGGCGCCCACCCACGCCTCGCTTGTCGCCGCCGCCGGTGGCGCCAAGGACAGCACAGTGCACGCCGTCGACGACGTGACGGGCAAGGCGCCGGAGGGGGCCACCCGATGACCCGCCGCACCCTGGCCGTGGTCGCGGCGGGGCTGAGCCAGCCCTCGTCGACCCGGCTGCTCGCCGACCAGCTCGCCGCGGCAACCCGCGACGAGTTGGTCCGGCGCGGCGCCGAGGTGGAGGTACACGTCGTCGACCTGCGGGAGTACGCCCACGACGTGGTGAACAACATGCTCACCGGGTTCGCCCCGGCGGCGCTGCGTGAGGTCGTCGACACGGTGACCGGCGCGGACGGCCTGATCGCCGTCACCCCGATCTTCAGCGCCTCCTACAACGGGCTGTTCAAGTCCTTCTTCGACGTGCTGGACAAGGAGTCGCTTGTCGACCGGCCGGTGCTGATCGGCGCCACCGGCGGCACCGCCCGGCACTCGTTGGCGCTGGAGCACGCCGTCCGCCCGATGTTCGCGTACCTGCGGTCGGTCGTGGTGCCGACGGCGGTCTTCGCCGCGCCGGAAGACTGGTCCGACGGCACCGCCGACGGCGCGTTGCGGGGTCGGATCCGGCGCGGCGCGGGGGAGTTGGCCGACCAGATCGAGCGTCGGCCGCCGACCGACGGCCCCGCCGACCCGTTCGCCCTCACCACCGACTTCCTCCAACTGCTCGGCCGAGGAGACGACGCGCCGGTCAGCTGACCGGGTACGGGTGGGCGACCAGCACCGGGCAGTGCGCGTGCTGGATCGCCGCCTGGCTGACCGAGCCGAGCAACATCCCGGCGAACCCGGCCCGGCCCCGGGTGCCCACGACCAGCAGCGACGCGCCTCCGCTGGCCTCGATGAGCCCCTGGGCCGCGCCGTCCGCCTGGACCGGATGCTCCCGCACCACGAGGTCGGGATGCGCGGCGCGGACCGCTGTGGAGGCGTCGGCGAGCAGCCGCACCGCCTCGGCCTGGTACGCGGCCTGCGACTCCTCGATTTCCTCCGGCACCGTTCGGCCCTCCTCCGGTGGGCCGACGTGCACCAGCACCAACGGCACGTCCCGCAGTGCGGCCGCGTCGGCCGCGTAGCCCGCGGCGAGCTGGGACGACTCGGACCCGTCGACGCCGACGAGCACCGGGTCGTTCACCGGGATCGGCTGTTCGTCGGGGCGGACCACCAGCACCGGGCAGTGCGCGTGCGCGGCGACCTGTGCGCCGACCGAGCCGAGCAACAGCCCGGCGAAGCCGCCCAGCCCTCGACTGCCCACCACGACCAGGTCGGCCCGGCGGGACTCCTCGATCATGGTGATGCCGGGACCGCCGGCGACCTGGCGTACCTCGACGACCAGGCCGGGCCACCGGTCGGTCAGCTCGGCGGCGGTACGTTCCAACATCTCCTGCGCCTCTGCGGAGGGCGCCGGCACCCCGAGGTCGTACGGGTTGAGCGGGACGCCGTAGCCGAGCGGGTGTAGGAAGCCGTGCACCAGGTGCAGCGGCCGGGACCGGAGCACTGCTTCGCGGGCCGCGTGCTCGGCGGCGACGAGGCTGGACGGCGATCCGTCCACGCCCACCACGACGGGTCGGTTCATCGGCACCCCCTGGGTTGGTCAACTCATTGTCGGTGGTGCGCTGTCGCGGTGCCGCCGAACGCGCCGGCACCGACCGGCCGGGATGCGGTCGGCGAGGGCGGGCGAGCAGGGGTGTCAGTCCTGCCGGACGTGCCGGACGATCATCACCGGGCTGTGGGAGTGGTGCAGCGCCGCGTGGCTCACCGAGCCGAGCAGCATGCCGGTGAACGCGCCCCGGCCGCGCGCCCCGACCACTGTCAGCTGCGCCCGCGACGACTCCTCCACCAGGATCCGCGCCGGTGCGCCGTACGCGATGTGGCGCCGGACCGGCACGTCCGGGTACCGCTCGGACCAACCGGCGAGCGCCTCGGCCAGCGCCCGCTCCTCCTCGCCGGCGAGCGCTTCGAAACTGTCGGCTACCGGAAGGAGGGCGCTCGGCGGGACGGGGATGTTCCAGGCGTGCACCGCCACCAGGCCGGTGTCCCGCAGTGCGGCTTCCTCGAAGGCGACACCCAGCGCTTCGGTGGACAGGGCCGAGCCGTCGATGCCGACCAGGACCGGTCCGTCGGCGCGGGCCGTGCCGTTGACGACGAGTACCGGGCAGTCGGCGCGGGCGGAGACCTGCACGGCCACCGAACCGACCAGCAGTCCGGCGAAGCCGCCCAGGCCCCGGCTGCCGAGCACCACCAGCGCCGCGTCCCGGGCCTCGGCCAACAGCACGGGCGTGGGCGAACCGTCGACGACAGTGCCGGTGACGGTGAGGTCCGGCGCGATCTTGCCGGCCTCGGCCACCGCGTCGGCGACCGTCTGTTCCGCCTGGTGTCGGAACCCTGCGTCGTCGGGAGCGCCGGGCGCCGGCTCTAGCGACACGCCGTGCAGCGCCCAGATGAACGCGTGCACCACCCGCAGCGGCCGGCCCCGCGTCACAGCCTCCCGCGCGGCGACCCGTACCGCCTCCAACGCCGACGTCGAACCGTCCACCGCCACCACCACCGGGGCACCGGATCTGCTGGTCATCTCGTCCTCCCTCATGTCGACTCCATCCTGCGTCGGGCCGGTGTGGATGATCAGGGGCGGACGGTAGGGGACCGGGGGGCCATTGGTCCCGTCACGCGGTGACGGGTCAGCCGTAGCGCCAACCCGGGCAGGGCGCTGACCGCCGCGCAGGCCAGCAGCACTGTCGGTGCCAGGGGGTCGGTGCCGAGCAGGTCCCGCAGCGGAGCGACCAGCACCCCGCCGACCTGGAGCAGCGCCGACACCGCGACCGCGACGAGGAGGCCGGCGTTGCCGCGCGGCGCGCCCGCCGGCCGGGGTGCCCGGACGGCCAGTGCCACGCCGAGCTGGGCCAGGCCGAGCACCACGAAGACCACCGACTGCCAGGGCAGGTCCCGGGCGGCGGCCACCACACCGGCGCCCAGCACCACGGCGGCGATCAGCGTGCCGGTGACCAGGACGTCCCGACCGAGCCCGGCGCCGAGTACCGACTCCTGGGGCGAGCGGGGCGTACGGCGCAGCGTGCCCGGTTCGGCGGGTTCGGCACCGAGGGCCACCCCGGGTACGCCGTGGGTCAGCAGGTTCACCCAGAGGATCTGTGCGGGTTGCAGCGGTACGGCCAGCCCGAAGAGCGGGCCGATCAGCATCACCAGGATCTCGGCCACCCCACCGGAGAGGGCGTACCGTAGGAACCGGCGGATGTTGTCGTAGATGCGGCGGCCCTCACCGATGGCGGAGGCCACTGTGGACAGGTCGTCGTCGACGAGGACGAGGTCGGCGGCCTGCCGGGCGACCTCGGTGCCGCCACCCATCGCCACCCCGATGTCGGCGCGGCGCAACGCCGGCGCGTCGTTGACTCCGTCGCCGGTCATCGCCACCACATGACCCCGGGCCTGTAGGCCCGCGATGATGTCGAGTTTCTGTTCCGGCTGGGTCCGGGCGAAGACCCGGGTGTCCGGGTGCGGTGTCGAGCCGTCGTCGCCACGCGCGAGAGGGTCACCGTCGTGCCACAGGCCGAGCTGGATGCCGATCGCGGCGGCGGTGGCCGGGTGATCCCCGGTGATCAGCAGCAGCCGTACCCCGGCGGCGTCGAGGCTCTCGGCGATCTCGGGCGCGCCGGCGCGTAGCGGGTCACCGACGGCGACCAGCCCGAGCGGGCGCATGCCGGTCGGCGCGGCAGGGTCCGGCGGCGTGTCCGCCAGGGTGGCGGCGACGGCGAGCACCCGCAGGCCCTCCCCGGCGAGCCGGTGGGCGGTGCGGGTCAGCGCGGCGATCTCGTCGTCGGTGGCGTCGAGCAGCGACGGGGTGAGGACGCTTTCCGGGGCGCCCTTGCAGACGACGAGATAGCGCTGTTCGCAGGACCGGTGCACGGTGACCATCCGCCGTTGGGCCTGGTCGAACGGGTGCTCGGCGACCCGTGGCCAGGCAGCGCGGGTGCGCTGCGGGTCGAGGCCGCACCGGGCCGCGAAGGCCACGAGCGCTGCTTCGAGGGGATCGCCCACGGCGCCCCAGTCGCGTCGTTCGTCGTCCGGTGGTGACAGGGCGGCGTCGTTGCAGAGCAGCCCGGCCCGCGCCAGCCGCTGGAGTTCCTCCGGTACGGCCACCCGCGCGCCATCCTGATGCACGGCGCCGTGCGGGGCGTACCCGTTGCCGGTGACCTCGTACCGTGCCCCGGTGGTGGTGGCGACCTGCTGCACCGCCATGCGCCCCTCCGTGAGGGTGCCCGTCTTGTCGGAGGCGATCACGGTCACCGAGCCGAGTGTCTCCACCGCGTGCAGCCGACGCGGAATGGCGTGCGCTGCCGCCATCCGGCGTGCTCCCAGCGCCAGCGCGAGGGTCACCACCGCCGGCAGCGACTCGGGTACCGCCGCGACGACCAGACTCACCGCCGTGATGGCCATGTCGACCACCGGCCGCCCGCTGATCACCCCGATCGCGAAGACCAACCCCGACAGCACGACCGCGACCAACCCGAGCGTGCGGCCCAGGGCGGAGAGCCGGCGTTGCAGGGGAGTAGCGGCGGGCCGCGTGCCGGCGACCAGGGCGCTGATCCGGCCCAACGCGCTCGCCGGCCCCGTCCGGATCACCGTGCCGTCCGCGCGCCCTGTGGTGACCACTGTCCCGGCGAGGGCCTCCTGTCCGACGGCCCGTCCCACCGGTACCGACTCGCCACTCAAGGCGGATTCGTCCAGTTGCAGCCGGTTCGCCTCGACCAGCAGCAGGTCGGCCGGGACGATGTCGCCCGCCTCGATCCGGACGAGGTCGCCGTGGACCAGGTCGGCGGCGGGGACGGCCAGGTCCCTTCCGTCACGGACCACCCGGGCGGTGGGGGCGGCGAGCCGACCCAGCGCCGCGATGGCGTGGTCGGCGCGGATCTCCTGCACCACCCCGATGATCGTGTTCACCAGCACGACCAGGACGATCACCGCGGTGTCCGGGTAGTCGCCGAGCACAGTGGTCACCACCGCGGCGGCGAGCAGCAAGGCCACCAGTGGGTCGGTGAGCTGGTGCAGCACCCGTACGGCGGCATGCCGGCGCGGCGGCGGTGCCACCGCGTTGGGTCCGTTCGCCCGTAATCGGGCGGCGGCCTCCGCCGCGCCGAGGCCGACCGCTACCGGCACGTCGATCGTGCCCTCCAGCGTCCGGCCCGGACCGCCGGTCTTCGCCACCGTTGACCTCCCCCTCCCGCGCGGCGCGTCACCGGCACGCCGTCCGTCTCACCATCCCGCTGGATGATCAACCGGGGCAGAGGCCTTGCGCCCGAGGGGCCCGGGACCAATGGCCCCCGCCGGACCTGCCGACCCCTGGATTATACGGAAGTACGTTCATGCGTATTATCGACTAATGACCACCATCGAGTCGCGGCTCGCCGCGCTGGAAACGCAGGTCGCCGCGTTGACCGAGCGCCTGACGGCGGCGCCACCAACGCCGCCCGCGCCCGAGGGCACCTTCTGGGCCCTCGACGGCCTCAAGCAGCGTCTGCCACCCGACGGCGCGGGCGCGGTCCTCTACACCGGCACCGTCCGGGTCGCCGACCAGCACTACGACTGGCAGTACGGCCGCACCGTCGACGACGTGCTCGCCGCCGACTGGACGGAGCTGGCCGGCGCGCTCACCGCGCTGGCCCACCCGGTGCGCCTGCGGCTGCTGCGCGAGATCCTCGGCGGCAGGGAGAGCACCAGCGAGTTGGCCGAGATCGAGGACCTGGGCACCACCGGTCAGCTCCACCACCACCTGCGCCAGATCACCGCGGCCGGTTGGCTGCGCAGCGCAGGCCGGGGTCGGTGGGTCGTCCCCGCCGAACGCGTGGTGCCGCTGCTGGTCATCCTCACCGCCGCCGGCCGCTGACCCGCCCGCCCGCAGTAGCAGCGACCAAGGAGAGCACCGTGCGCAGAACCACAGTCATCACCCTCGTCGTCGCGCTGGTCGTCGGCGTCGCCGGGGTCGCGCTGATGCCCCGGCTGGCCCGACTCGGCCCGCAGACCACCGGCGACCCCGACCTGGCCGCTGCCGCCCGGGCCGCCGTACGCGACCCGTCGGGGCACCGAGGGCTCGCCGTCGCCCTGGTCGAGAACGGCCGGATCCGCACCGCCGGCCTGGGCGACCGGGACCGGACCGGCCGACCCGTCGAGCCCGACACCTCGTTCGAGATCGGCTCGGTCACCAAGGTGCTCACCGGCATGCTCCTCGCCGACCAGACCGCCGCCGGTGTCGTCCGCCCCGACGACCACCTCGGCGCCACCTGGCCCACGATCACCGGCCCCGCGCGTGACGTGACGCTCGCCGAGCTGACCAGCCACCGCGCCGGCCTGCCCCGGCTCGCGCCCGGCTCCGTCCTGGGCTGGGCTCGCCTTCTCTGGGCCAACTTCTCCGGCGGCAACCCGTACGCCGGGCAGGGCGTCGACACCATCAGCGGCGCCGCCAACCGGATCACACCCGACGACGGGCGCGGCGAGGTCCACTACTCCAACGTGGGGCCGTCCCTGCTCGGCCACGCGCTCGCCGCGAAGGCCGGCGTCGGGTACGCCGAACTGCTGCGGGCACGGCTGCTCCAGCCCCTCGACATGCGCGACACGGTGATCGCCACCAGCACGGACGACCTGCCGGCCGACCGGGCCCACGGCGGCCGGGCCGCCAATCGCCCCCTCGACCCCTGGTGGGGCGTCGGATACGCCCCGGCCGGCGTCGGCCCCTGGTCCACCGCGCAGGACCTGGGCCGGCTGGCCGCCGCGACCCTCGCCGGCACCGCACCCGGCGCCGACGCCGCCACCGCCCGCTTCCGCGAGGACGACGACACCCGCGTCGGCTACGGCTGGTTCACCACCCGGCACGGTGACCACGAGATCGTCTGGCACAACGGCGCGACCAGCGGGTTCCGGTCCTACATCGGTCTGGAACGCGCGACCGGCAGAGCGGTGGTGGTGCTGGGCAACACCGACCGGGGGGTCGAGCCGATCGGGCTGCGGCTGCTCGGGGTGCCGGAGACGGAGGCCGGGGCGGCCGCAGCGGGGACGTCGGTCTGGATCGGCGCCGGTCTCGCGGTGGCCTTCACCTTCCTCGGCGGCCTGTCCCTGCTCGGCACCGTCCGCCGCCGTGAACTGGACCGGGTCACCGTGTCGGCGGCGTCGGTGTGGGCGTTCGCCTATCTCGGGCTGGCCCACCGCATGGGCGACTGGTCGGTGGTGCCGGTCTGGCTCTGGCCGCTCGGGGCGGCCCTGTCGGCGGCGGGGGTGGCGGTGGCGGCGACCCGGTGGCGTGCCCTGCCGGTGCTCGACGCGCGGGTGCCGTGGCGTCGCCTGCTGTCGGTGGCCGGCTCGATGCTCGCGGCCGTGTTGGCGGTCGCCGCGGTCAGCGACTGAGCCCTCGGCTGCGTACCCTCGTCCGATGACCTCCGACGTGCTGCTGCGACCGGTCCGCGAGGACGACCTCGTCGAGTTCTTCCTGCACCAGCAGGACCCGGAGGCCAACCGGATGGCCGCGTTCGGCCCCAAGGACCCCACCGACCGTCGTGAGTTCGCCCAGCACTGGGCCCGGGTGCTCACCAACCCGGCGAACCTGGTCCGCACCGTCGAGGCCGACGGCGAGGTGGTCGGCTACGTGAGCGCCTTCCCGGTCGACGACCAGACCGAGGTCAGCTACTGGATCGACCCCGAACGCTGGGGCCGGGGGCTCGCCACGGCGGCCCTGGCCGCCCTGCTGCGCGAGCTGCCCCGACCGGTGCACGCCCGCGCCGCGAAGGACAACGCCGCGTCCCTCGCGGTGCTGCGCAAGTGCGGATTCGTGGTGGTCGGTGAGGATTCGGGGTACGCCAACGGCCGCGGAGAGGACGTCGAGGAGTGGCTGCTGGAGCTGCCCGCCGACGCCGCTGACCTGGGCGGGCACTAGTCTCGCGGGGTGAACTGGTTGGATCTGGTCGGCTGGGCCGGCTCCGCGGTGCTGGTCTGGTCGCTGCTGCAGTCGCGCGTCCTGCGACTGCGCGCGATCAACCTCGTCGGCTGCGTCGTGTTGATCGGCTACAACACCGCTATCGAGGTCTGGCCCATGGTCGGGCTCAACATCGTGCTCGCGGTGATCAACATCTGGTACCTGCGCGGAATGCTCGCCACCCGACACGACGAGCAGACCTACCAGGTGGTGGAGGTCGGTGTCGGCGACCAGTTCCTCGCGCACACGCTGCGGGTGCACGCCACCGACATCGCCCGGTTCAACCCCGACTTCCGCTGGGACCCGGACGCGTCCGGACGATCGGCCTTCCTGGTGGTCACCGCCGACGAGGTGGTGGGCGTGGTGCTGTCCCACGCCGAGGCGCGCGGCGTCGCCCAGATCGACCTGGACTACGTGACCCCGAAGTTCCGCGACTTCACCCCGGGTGAGTTCGTCTACCGGCGCAGTCACCTGTTCACCGAGCGGGGCTTCCACCGGGTGGTCAGCCCGCCCCGGATGGTCGCCCCCTACTACCACCGGCTCGGCTTCCGCCCGGAGGGCGACTCGTACGTCCTCGACCTGCCGACCGCCCCGGCGGCCGATCCGGCCTGACCGCCCCGGCGCGCGATCCGGCCCGGTGGCCCGACGTCCGGTCCGCCCCGGGGACACCGATTCGGCGTAGCCTCGCCCGAGCAGGATTCGGCCGGGACGGGACGGGGCAAAGACACGCCTACGCCGGCGGGCTCGCCGACCGGCGGGCGCCGCGCGTAGTGGCCGGTGCCACCACCGCAGAGGGAGCGAACCGGGCGTGCAGAGCTACGGGAGCCAACTGGCCCTGGTCGGAATCCTGGTCGTGATCAACGCGCTCTTCGCCGGCAGCGAGATGGCGCTGGTGTCGCTGCGGGACAGCCAGATCCAGCGGTTGGAGCGCACCAGTCGCGGGGGGCGGGTGCTGGCCCGGCTCGCCAAGGACCCGAACCGCTTCCTGGCCACCATCCAGATCGGCATCACCCTCGCCGGCTTTCTGGCCTCCGCCGCCGCGGCGGTCTCCCTGGCCAAGCCGCTCGTCCCGCTGCTCGGCGTGTTCGGCGGCGCGGCCGAGACGATGGCCATCGTGGTGGTCACCCTCGCGCTGACCTTCTTCACCCTGGTCTTCGGCGAGTTGGCCCCCAAACGGATCGCCATGCAGTCCGCCGAGCGGTGGGCGCTGCTGGTGGCCCGCCCACTCGACCTGCTCGCCACCTTCACCAGGCCGGCCGTCTGGGCGCTCGGCGCCACCAGCGACGTGGTGGTCCGCCTGGTCGGGCTCAACCCCAAGCACCAGCCGGAGGAGATCGGCCCGGACGAGCTACGGGACATCGTCGCCGGCAACCACGGCTTCACCAAGGAGCAGCGCACCATCATCGCCGGTGCCGTGGAGATCGCGGATCGGCGGTTGCGGGCTGTCCTCGTACCCCGGTTGCAGGTCTTCACGCTCGACAGCGGGACCACCGCGGAGGCCGCGCGGCTCGTGCTGGCCGCCACCGGGCACTCCCGGGCGCCGGTCGTGCGACACGGCGGCCTGGACGACACGGCCGGCGTGATCCACCTGCGCGACCTGGTGGGCGTGCCCGACGACCGTCCGGTCGACGAGATCGCCCGCCCCCCGATGCTGCTGCCCGACTCGCTGCCCGTGGTGGACGCGCTGCGTCAGTTCAAGGCCGAGCGTCAGCACATCGCACTTGTCGTGGACGAGCGCGGGGCCGTCGACGGCATCGTGACGCTGGAGGACATCCTGGAGGAGATCGTCGGGGAGATCTACGACGAGACCGACCGGGACGTGCGCTCGGTGCGCCGTGACCCCGACGGCGCGCTGCTGCTGCCCGGCACCTTCCCGGTGCACGACCTGCCGGACATCGGCGTCGAGCTGCCGTCGCGGCCGGACGGCGACTACACCACTGTCGCCGGCCTGGTGCTGGCCCGACTCGGGCACATCCCCACCGTCGCGGGCGAGGATGTCACCCTGGACGGCTGGGTGCTGATGGTGGCCAGCATCGACCATCGGGCGATCACCGAGGTACGGGTCAGCCGCGTACCCGAGGAGGCCGACCCCGACGCCGAGCAGACCGCGGAGCCGGTGCTGGACGAGGCCCGCAGCTGAACCGTCCCGGTGCCGCCGGTCAGGGGCGTGACAGGTTCTGCAGCCGCACCTGACCGCGGGCGACCAGCCGCTCCTCGGCGTCGGTGATCTCCACCTGCCACAGCTGCTGACTACGGCCGCGGTGCACCGGCGTGCCGACCGCGGTCAGCTCCCCGTCCCGGACGGCCCGCAGGAAGTCGGTCTGGTTCGACACACCGACCACGGTGCCGCGGTCGGCCAGCCAGAGGCCGCCCCCCACGCTCGCCGCGGTCTCCACGACCGAGCAGTACACGCCACCGTGCAGGAGGCCGTACGGCTGGTGCAGCTCCGGTCGAACCTGCCAGCTGATGACCACCCGGTCGGCGGACGCCTCCTTGAACGTCAGTCCGAGCAGGGCGACGAGGCCACCCGTCAGGTCCGGCATCTCCACGGCAAACCCCTCCTCGATCAACTTGCCGCAAGCCTAACCGGGGCGGGTTGCGGCAAACCCGGTACGGGTCGGAGCCGACGATGAGGGAGAATCGGTGACCGTGACCGACAGCAGCCCCCCGCCGACCCGGCGGGAATCCCTGACCGACGACCTGCTCTGGCGTGGCCTCATCCAGGACTCGACCGGCCTCGACGAGCTGCGCGAGCTGCTCGACGGCGGGACGGCGGCCACCTATTACGTGGGCTTCGACCCCACCGCGCCGAGCCTGCACGTCGGCAACCTCATGCAGGTGCTCATGGCCCGCCGCCTGCAACTCGCCGGCCACCGCCCGTTGTTGCTCGTCGGCGGGGCGACCGGGCAGATCGGTGACCCGAAGGAGAGCGCCGAGCGGGCGCTCAACCCGACCGAGGTGATCGCCGGCTGGGTGGAGAGGATCCGTGAGCAGCTCGCGCCCTTCGTGTCGTACTCGGGCGACAACGCGGCGCAGCTGGTCAACAACCTGGACTGGACCGGCGCGATGTCGGTTGTCGACTTCCTCCGGGACGTCGGCAAACACTTCCCGGTCAACAAGATGCTGGCGCGGGAGGTGGTGCGCGCCCGGTTGGAGACGGGCATCAGCTTCACCGAGTTCAGTTACCAGCTGCTGCAGGCCAACGACTTCTTCGAGCTGCACCGCCGACACGGCTGCCAGCTCCAGTTCGGCGGGTCCGACCAGTGGGGCAACATCACCGCCGGCGTCGACTACGTCCGTCGACGCGGGGTGGGGCCGGTGCAGGCGTTCACCACGCCGCTTGTCACCAAGTCCGACGGCACGAAGTTCGGCAAGAGCGAGGGCGGTGCCGTCTGGCTCGACCCCACGATGACCAGCCCGTACGCGTTCTACCAGTTCTGGCTCAACGTCGAGGACCAGGAGGTGGACCGCTACCTGCGCTACTTCAGCTTCCGGAGCCGCGACGAGCTGGAGGAGTTGGCGAAGGCGACAGCCGAACGGCCGGCCGCTCGGCTGGCCCAGCGGGCGCTCGCCGAGGAGCTGACCACCCTGGTGCACGGTCCCGAGGAGGCCCGACAGGCGATCGCCGCCAGTCAGGCCCTCTTCGGCCGGGGGTCGCTCGACGACCTGGCCCCGGAGACGCTGCGCGCGGCGTTGACCGAGGCCGGCCTGGTGCGTCTGTCCGGCGAGTTGCCGGATGTGGCCGGGCTGCTGCGGGACTCCGGGTTGGTCAGTGGCCTCAAGGAGGCTCGCCGGGTGATCGCCGAGGGTGGCGCCTATGTCAACAACACCCGGGTGACCGAGGTGGACGCCGCAGTGTCGCCATCCGATCTGCTGCACGGGCGATACCTGGTGCTGCGTCGCGGCAAGCGTTCGTTCGCCGGCGTTGAGCTGGGCGAATAGTCGACTGTCGACGATGTGACGGGGGACGCGTCCGGCGGATTTGACGATCATCCCGCCGGACGCGTAACTTTCTCTCTGCCAGCGCGGAACGGACGAAACAGGCGAAAGCCTGAAACGGCCGGAGCGCCGGCCGACGGCCTCGGGGTCGGGCGGGCATGCCCACCAGATTCCGGACCGGGAGGTGCCGCCAGAAACGCCGCGAGGCGGATTTGGTTCGGCGAAACCGACCGGGTATGGTTACCAACCGGCAGGGCACCGGGCGAGCTTGCGGGAAACCGCAGCGGCCGGCCTGCCAAATCCGTGACGAGGGCGGCGCAAGCCGGTCGAGACATGGTGCCCGCATTACCGGATGAAGCATGACGAACCGCGAAACACCGGTTTGACACGGCGGAAACGGGCGGGTAACGTAGTAAAAGTGCCTGGCGCTGGAAGCGCTAAGGGACGCGAACGAAAAGCCCCGAAACGGGGTTCCACTGAGGTGGGGCTTCTGGTCGGTGTGTGGTTGTTCTTTGAGAACTCAACAGGGTGCTTGTAAAGCCAGTGCCAATTATGATTTATA
>NZ_JBEZEY010000017.1:46737-136830 GCF_040649135.1 Micromonospora sp. NPDC049047 | reverse complement strand
GAGTAAGGCCCCTGACCGGGTTTCCCCTGGTCAAGGGCCTTTTCGTGCTGGTCGTGGATGGTGCCCCCGGCAGGATTCGAACCTGCGCCCCCGCCTCCGGAGGGCGGTGCTCTATCCCCTGAGCTACGGGGGCTCAGCGACTGGAGAAGACTAGCAAACCTGCTCCGCGTACGCCGAATCGGTATCGGGTGAGCCGCTCGTGTCGGCAACCGGCCCACCCGGTGCTCAGGCCGCGACGACCCGCCCGCAGCTGGGCAGCGGGTGCAGGACGATGCGCCGGGGAAGCCGGCGTGGCCACTCGTTGCGCGGCCAGGAGCCGTCCACGATCAGATGCACGGTGCGCTGTTCCTCGCCGCTCAGCCGCAGCACGAAGTCGCGGGGGAGCGGCGGGTCCACGGTCGGTGTGGTGATCATGAAACGCACCCGGCCGCGGGACGAGACGGCGGAGATCACGTCCGCTGCCGGCATGGTGCCCCGCAGCCGGATCCGGCCGAGCCAGTAGACCTCCGCGAGGTGCTCCTGGGCGGCCCGGGTGATCGCCGGGTACTCGCTGCGGACCCAGCGTTCGACAGCGCTGACGCAGAGCCCACAGGCACGCTCGCGCGGCTCGCGCGGACCCAACCCCCAGGCCCGCAGGTACGCCCCGACCGTCCCGGAGTCCAACGGCAGATCAAACCGGCGCTGGATGAGCGTGGTGAGGCTCTGCCTCGTCCACAGCTCCTCGTCCAGGCCGAACTCGTCGGGGTGGACGCCCCGCAGCGTGTCGATCAGCTCGAGTTCCTGTTCGCGGCTGAGCATTCCCGGCTCGCTCTGCCGCTGTCCGCGACGGACGGCTGCCACCGCCCCGTCACCGCCGATGGTGTGGCGTCGGCACCAGCTGGTGACCGAACGCCGTGCGTCTCTGAGTGCAACCCCCACGTCTTGGGCAACGAGCACGAATCGCAACTGGTCACGATATGTGGGGAGAAAACTCTCTAAGCAACGTAATCGCCCGTGCCTCGCGAAACTCCCCAAAGGGACATAACCCCGCGTAAGGGGTGCCTGCTCGCCAGCGTGCACCTTGATCGACTCGGATTCATGAAAGTCGCGGGGTCTTGCTGGCGCGGACAGCGCATTTTCACGAAGGTCGAGTCGATCACGGCTGCGCAGGGCCGCGCGAGGCCCTGCGGGGCCTGCGGTCCTCGCGCCGCGGCCCGGCTTGGTGGTGTGGCCGGGCTTGCTGGTGTGGCCGGGCTTGCTGGTGTGGCCGGGCTTGCTGGTGTGGCCGGGCTTGGTGGTGTGGCCGGGCTTGGTGGTGTGGCCGGGCTTGCTGGTGTGGCCCGGCGGTTTCCGGTGCCCTGGTCAGTATGTGGGCGAGGTCTGTTGCGTGAGGGCCCACCTTGTTTCGGAGCCTGGCCCGCCCGGTCCGCCTGTTGCGGTCCGCTGGACTTCGCCGGTCGCATGATCGCGCTCGAACCTGGAATGTAGTGGCCTCCGCACTCATGGATACCACTCGATCCTGGATCGAGCGCGTTCTTGCGGCACTGAGGGTTCACCCGACGAGCAAGATCCGCGCAACATCGCGGATGCTGCTGTCTCGCGCGCGTCGGAGGCAGCAACATTGGGGAACTTGCGCAGATTTCGGGCGCGGGGTGCAGGGTGCGGAACGCGAGGTACGGGGCGTGGTGGGTTCGCGCTCTGATCGACTCGGGTTCCTGGAAGTTGCGGGGTCTTGTCTGTGGACGCCGTTTCCTGGAGGCCGAGCCCGATCACGGCACAGCGGGCTGGTCTGGTGGCTCGGCCTGGCGGCTTTGACCCTGGTGGCCTGGCGCGGCCTGGTGGTCCGGGTCGATGGGGCTGATGCGGCTGATGGGGCTGATGGGGCTGATGGGCCGACGGGGCCGGCGGGCCAGGGCGCGGGCGACTGTGGGGCGGGACATGGGGCGGGCCCGCGTCCGGCCGAGGTGTGGCGGTGACGCGGGCCCGGGGTGCCTGCTCCGGTCGGTCAGCCCTTGGCTGCCTGGGCCTGGAGTTGCCGGAGGTTGTTCAGCTCGCTCTGCTGGGTGTTCTTCATGGTCTGGGCCATCCGCACGACCTCGTCGTTGTCGGTCTCGTCGAGTGCCGCGTCGATCATGTGGATGCCGCCGAGGTGGTGGGCGTACATCAGGGTCAGGAACTGCCTGTCGACCTCGATGCCCTTGGCGTCGCGCAGGGTGGTCATCTGTTGCGGGGTGGCCATCCCCGGCATCAGACCGTCCTTGACGGTGGCTCCGTCGGACATCCACGACATGGGGGGCTTCGACCCGGTCGGGCTGAGGCCCCATTCGCGCAGCCAGGTCTGCATGGCACCGATCTCGCCCTGCTGGCCGGTGGCGATGTCGACGGCGATCTGCCGCACCTCGGGCAGGGTCGCCGAGCGGTACGCGATGAGGCTCATCTCCACCGCCTGCGCGTGGTGGGTCGTCATGTCCCGGGCGAAGCCCGCTTCGACGGACGCGTCACCGGGTCGGGTGAGCCGCGGGGTGAGCAGACCGCCCGCGTAGCCGAGGAGCAGCCCCACCACCACCATGACGGCGAGCGCCGGTACGCCGTAGCGCGACGCCGGGCGCCGGGCGTCCTCGTCCGGGACGGCCGAGGTGTCGTCGTACTCGCTGTCGGTGGTGGCGGGGGCGGTCATTGGCGTCCTTACTGCTGGGCCGGCTGCTGCTGCGGAAGCTCACGCGGCGTGGTGCCGGTGGCGGTGATCCCGGTGTTGCACAGCGCCGTCGGGCCCTCGACGGAGGCGTTCACCCGCAGGTCCTTGATGAAGTCGTCGATCCGCGAGTCGTCGGCGTTGTCGAGCTTGAGCTGGTAACCCCAGGCCTGCAGCGAGATCGGCTTGTCCAGACCCTCGTACGGGCTCATCAGCATCTTCTCGACGCCGCGCACCTTGCCGGCGAGCTTCTCGACCTGGTCCGCGGGCAGGTCGGGCCGGTAGGTGATCCACACGGCGCCGTGCTCCAGGCTGTGCACCGCGTGCTCGTTGGCGATCGGGGCGTCGTAGACGTCGCCCATGCAGTTCTGCCACGCGGCGTTGTGCACCCCGCCCACCGGCGGCGAGTAGTTCCAGGTCAGCGGGCCCGACTTGTGCGACTCGTACTTGAGGCTGTCGGGGTCGGACTTGCGGATGTTGGCGATGCCGTCGATGGCGTTGGCCCGCTTGTCCCACGGCTTGGAGCCCTGGAACGACGCCCAGGCGCCGTACCCGATGATGCCGGCCGCGAGCACGCCCACCGCGACGAAGAGCGCGATCGGGCCCCAGGCGCGGCCCTGGCTCACCTTGACCGGGGTGACCGGCTTGCGCGGGCCCTTGCCACCGGCCCGGGGGGAGCCAGCCGGCTTGCCCGTCGGCTTGCCGGAACCGGCCTTGGCGCCGGACGCAGGCCGGCCCGCTGCCGGCTTCTTGCCGGTGCTGACCACGGTCTGGCGGCGCTCAGGGCCACCCGGGGTGCTGATGCTCATCGTGCCTCGTCAAGTCGGTCGGTCAGGGGAGTGGCGGGCCGGTAGACGCGCAGGGGAGCCGCCGAGTGCCCGAGTCTACCCCCGATAACATGGTTGGGTGACTCCTGCAGAACTAGCCTCGGTCGTCCTTGCCGCCGCCCACGCCGTCTTCGAGCAGCGCGGGCTCGACCGCGCCGCGCTGCCGGCGAGCACTGTGGTGGAGCGACCGCGCAACCCCGAGCACGGCGACTACGCGTCGACGCTCGCGCTGCAGTTGAGCAAGAAGGTGGGCGTTCCGCCCCGGGAACTGGCGGGTGCCCTGGCCGACGAACTGGGCCGGGCAGCGGGTGTCAAATCGGTGGAAATCGCCGGGCCGGGCTTCCTGAACATCCGGCTCGACGCGGCCGCCGCCGGTCAGCTCGCCCGGGTGATCGTCGAGGCCGGCGCGAAGTACGGCCGCAGCGACCGGCTGGCCGGCGAGAAGATCAACCTGGAGTTCGTCTCGGCCAACCCGACCGGCCCGGTGCACATCGGCGGGGTCCGCTGGGCGGCCGTCGGTGACGCGCTGAGCCGGCTGCTGCGGGCCACCGGTGCCGACGTCGGCACGGAGTACTACTTCAACGACGCCGGTTCGCAGATCGACAGGTTCGCCAGGTCGCTGCTCGCCGCCGCCAAGGGTGAGGCCGCGCCGGAGGACGGCTACGGCGGGGCGTACATCGCCGAGATCGCCACCGAGGTGCAGGCCCGCCGGCCGGAGGTGCGCTCGCTCGACGACGACGCCGCCCAGGAGGTCTTCCGGGTCGAGGGCGTCGCGTTGATGTTCGACGAGATCCGCTCCTCGCTGCGCGACTTCGGGGTGGAGTTCGACACCTACTTCAACGAGAAGGACCTGCACGACCGGGGTGAGCTGGACCTCGCGTTGAACCGGCTGCGTCAGCAGGGGCACCTCTACGAGTCCGAGGGCGCGACCTGGCTGCGCACCACCGACTTCGGTGACGACAAGGACCGGGTGCTGCGCAAGTCCAACGGCGAGTGGACGTACTTCGCCGCGGACTGCGCCTACTACCTGGACAAGCGCGAGCGCGGCTTCGAGCGGGTCGTGATCATGCTGGGCGCCGACCACCACGGCTACATCGGCCGGATGAAGGCGATGGCCGCGTGCTTCGGCGACGACCCGGACCGCAACCTGGAGATCCTCATCGGGCAGCTGGTCAACCTGCTGCGCGACGGCGCCCCGATGCGGATGAGCAAGCGGGCCGGCACTGTCATCACCCTGGAGGACCTGGTCGAGGCGATCGGCGTGGACGCCTCCCGGTACGCGTTGGCCCGCTACTCCAGCGACTCGCCGATCGACATCGACATCGAGCTGTGGACCCGGGCGACCCGCGACAACCCGGTCTACTACGTGCAGTACGTGGCCGCCCGGACGGCGGGTGTGGCCCGTAACGCCGCCGAGGTGGGGCTGGTCCCGGGTGACGCCGACGCGTTCCGCCCCGAGCTGCTCGACCACGAGAAGGAGAACGAGCTGCTCAAGGCGCTCGCCGAGTTCCCCGCGGTGGTGGCCACGGCCGCCGAGTTGCGCGAGCCGCACCGGGTGGCCCGTTACCTGGAGGAGAGCGTCGCCGCCTCCTACCACCGCTTCTACGACAACTGCCGGGTGCTGCCGCTGGGCGACGAGAAGGTCACCGACCTGCACCGCGCCCGGCTGTGGCTCAACAACGCCACCCGCACGGTGATCGCCAACGGCCTGCACCTGCTCGGCGTCTCCGCTCCCGAGAGGATGTGACATGAGGGCTCATGAGGCGGGTGCGCTGCACGCGGACATCAGCAACCGGGGGCCGGCCTGGCTGCGTACCCCGGAGGACGTCAACGCCCTGCTGCCGACGCTGTGGCCGCGCAGCGTCACCCGCGGTGCGGACGGCGCGGTCGCCGTCGCGGGCCTGAGCGTCCGCGACATCGCGGCCGAGTTCGGCACCCCGGTGTACGTCCTGGACGAGGCCGACCTGCGCTCGCGCTGCCGCGACTTCCGGGCGGCCTTCCCGACCGAGGACATCTTCTACGCGGGTAAGGCGTTCCTCTGCCGCGCGGTGGTCCGGATGATCGCCGAGGAGGGCCTGCACCTGGACGTCTGCACCGGGGGTGAGCTGGCCACCGCGCTGTCGGCCGGGATGCCGCCGGAGCGGATCGGCTTCCACGGCAACAACAAGTCGGTAGCCGAGTTGGGCCGCGCGCTCGACGCCGGGGTCGGCCGGATCATCGTCGACTCGTTCACCGAGATCGACAGGCTCACCGCGCTGGCCCGCGAGCGCGGGGTCCGGCCCCGGGTGCTGGTCCGGGTCACTGTCGGCGTGGAGGCGCACACCCACGAGTTCATCGCCACCGCCCACGAGGACCAGAAGTTCGGCTTCTCCCTCGCTGGTGGTGCCGCGGCGACCGCCGCCTTCAAGATCCTCGACGAGGGTGTGCTGGAGCTGCGTGGCCTGCACTCGCACATCGGCTCGCAGATCTTCGACGCCAGCGGCTTCGAGGTCTCGGCCCGTCGGGTGCTCGCCCTCCAGGCGCAGATCCGCGACGCGCGCGGGGTGGAACTGCCCGAGCTGGACCTCGGCGGCGGCTTCGGCATCGCGTACACCACCCAGGACGACCCGGCCACCCCGCAGGACCTGGCCAAGCGACTGCGCAAGATCGTCGACTCGGAGTGCGCGGCGGAGAACCTGGCAGTGCCGCACCTGTCCATCGAGCCGGGCCGGGCCATCGTCGGGCCTGCCGTGTTCACCCTCTACGAGGTCGGCACGGTCAAGAACCTCGACGGCCTCCGGACGTACGTCAGCGTCGACGGCGGGATGAGCGACAACATCCGTACCGCGCTCTACGACGCCTCCTACTCGGCGACGCTCGCCTCGCGGGCCTCGGGCGCGCAGCCGTTGCTCGCCCGCGTGGTGGGAAAGCACTGTGAGTCCGGGGACATCGTGGTGAAGGATGAATTCCTGCCCGCCGACGTGCAGCCCGGAGATCTTGTCGCGGTGCCCGGCACCGGTGCGTACTGCCGGAGCATGGCCAGCAACTACAACCACGTGCCGCGTCCACCTGTGGTCGCGGTGCGCGACGGCCAGGCACGCCTGATCGTCCGGCGGGAAACCGAAGAGGACCTGCTCGCATTGGATGTTGGATGACGTCACCTGTGCGCTTGGCGCTGCTCGGCTGTGGCACGGTCGGCCAGGAGGTGGTCCGGCTGCTGCACGAGCAGTCGGCCGACCTGGCCGCCCGGATCGGCGCTCCGCTGGAGATCGCCGGCATCGCCGTGCGGCGACTCGGCCGCGACCGGGGTGACCTGCCGGTCGACGAGGACCTGTTCACCACAGACGCGCTCGGCCTGATCAAGCGCGACGACGTGGACGTGGTCATCGAGGTGGTCGGCGGCATCGAGCCGGCCCGGAGTTGGCTGGTCGAGGCGCTGCGGGCCGGCAAGAGCGTCGTCACCGCCAACAAGGCGCTGCTGGCCGAGGACGGCGTGGCCCTGCACGAGGCGGCCGCCGAGGGCGGCGGCGACCTCTACTACGAGGCGTCGGTGGCCGGGGCCATCCCGCTGCTGCGCCCGCTGCGGGAGTCGCTGCACGGGGACCGGATCAACCGGGTCACCGGCATCGTCAACGGCACCACCAACTTCATCCTCTCCGCGATGGACGCGACAGGTGCCGGGTTCGCCGAGGCCCTGGAGGAGGCCACCGCCCTGGGGTACGCGGAGGCCGACCCGACCGCCGACGTCGAGGGCTTCGACGCGGCGGCGAAGGCGGCGATCCTCGCCTCGCTGGCGTTCCACACCCGGGTCGGCGCCGCCGACGTGCACCGTGAGGGCATCACCGAGGTGACCGCCGCGGACATGGCCAGCGCCCAGGCGATGGGCTGCACGATCAAGCTGCTCTGCATCGCGGCCCGGGGCGTCGACAGCACCGGCCGGGAGACGGTGAGCGTCCGGGTGCACCCGGCGATGATCCCGCGCAGCCACCCGCTGGCCAGCGTGGGCGACGCGTTCAACGCGGTCTTCGTGGAGGCGGACGCCGCCGGGCAGCTGATGTTCTACGGCCGGGGCGCGGGTGGGGCGCCCACCGCCAGCGCGGTGCTCGGTGACGTGGTCGCGGTGTCCCGCAACCGGCTCGCCGGGGTGCGCGCGGCCAGCGAGAGCGCGTACGCGGACCTGTCGGTGCGGCCGATGGGTGAGGCGCTCACCCGCTACCACGTGAGCCTGGAGGTGGCCGACCGTCCGGGTGTGCTGGCCGCCGTGGCGAGCGTGTTCGCCCGCCACGACGTGTCGATCGCGACGGTGCGGCAGGGCTCCGCGGGTGGGGCGCCCGGCCGTGACGACGACGCCGAGTTGGTGATCGTCACCCACGTGGCACCGGACGCCGCGCTCGCCACGACCGTCAGCGAGCTGCGCGGCCTGGACATTGTCCGCTCCGTGACAAGTGTGCTGCGGGTCGAGGGCGGCGCCTGAGTCGTTGACCCCATCGATGGACGGGTTCGCGCGTCCCGCCAGGTGGGTAAGCCGGGGGTGTGCCGTTGACCACTCCGGCAGGTTGGTCCAAGGTGGCTCCCGATGCTCGGGTCGGTGCGGCGGTAGAGGCGAGGAGAGCGACATGTGGCGGGGTCTGATCGAGGCGTACCGGGATCGGCTGCCGGTCACCGCGGCCACGCCTGTCGTCACGCTGCACGAGGGGAACACCCCGCTGTTGCCCGCGCCGGTGCTGTCCGCCCGGATCGGGTGCGACGTGCACCTCAAGGTGGAGGGCGCCAACCCGACCGGCTCGTTCAAGGACCGGGGGATGACCCTGGCGGTGTCGAAGGCGGTCGAGGCCGGCAACAAGGCGATCATCTGCGCCTCCACCGGCAACACCAGCGCCTCCGCCGCCGCGTACGCGGCCCGCGCCGGGCTTACCTGCGCGGTGCTGGTGCCGCAGGGCAAGATCGCGTTGGGCAAGCTGGCCCAGGCGCTTGTGCACGGCGCGAAACTGCTCCAGGTCAGTGGCAACTTCGACGACTGCCTGTCGCTCGCCGCGAAGCTGGCTCAGGACCACCCGGTCGCGCTCGTCAACTCGGTGAACATCGACCGGCTGCACGGCCAGAAGACCGCCGCCTTCGAGATCGTCGAGGCGCTCGGTGACGCCCCCGACATCCACTGCCTGCCGGTCGGCAACGCCGGCAACATCTCCGCCTACTGGATGGGCTACGCCGAGGAGCGGGACGCCGGCACCACCACCCGGACGCCGAAGATGTACGGCTTCCAGGCCGCCGGGGCGGCCCCGATCGTGACCGGCCAGGTCGTGCCGGAGCCGTCGACGATCGCCACGGCGATCCGGATCGGCAACCCGGCGAGCTGGACCAAGGCGTTGGACGCCCGGGACACCTCCGGTGGCCTGATCGCCGCGGTGACCGACCGGGAGATCCTCTCCGCGTACCGGCTGCTCGCCCGCGAGGTGGGGGTCTTCGTGGAGTTGGGCAGCGCGGCCAGCGTGGCCGGCCTGCTCCAGCAGGCCGCGGCAGGCGCGGTGCCGGCCGGTTCGACGGTGGTGTGCACGGTGACCGGCCACGGCCTGAAGGACCCGGAGTGGGCGATTTCCACAGCCCCGGCGCCGCTCACCATCGCCAACGACCCGATGGCCGCGGCTCGCGCCCTCGACCTGGCCTGACTGCGCGCCGCCGGTCGCCCGCCTGGGGCGGGCCGGCGGTCGGCGTGGGACCGCGCCGGGGGCGGCGGGGGTTCCGGAGATCGAATCCGGCACACTTTCACGTATCCCCGCCCGCATCTCGTTCAGGAGTGAACCAGGCCGATGTCGCTGCTCGCCAGATTCAGCCTCGCCAACCGAGGGCTGATCGCCCTCATCGCGGTGGTGACCACGGTGTTCGGAGTGTTCGCCGTGCCGTCGCTGAAGCAGCAACTGCTGCCGTCGCTCGAGTTCCCGGCCGCGTTCATCGTGGCCCCCTACCCCGGTGCCGGCCCCGAGATCGTCGAGTCGCAGGTAACCGAGCCGATCGAGAATGCCCTCCAGGGCATCCCGGGCCTGGACAAGATCACCTCCACGTCCCGCGAGGGCTCGGCCACCGTCCAGGTGATGTACGAGTTCGGCACCGACCTGGACGACGTGGTCAACAAGATGCAGACCGCGCTGAGCCGGATCGACGCCCAACTGCCGGACAGCGTCGACCCGCAGGTCATCGCGGGCAGCACCGACGACCTGCCGGCGGTGGTGCTGGCCGCGACCGGCGCGGCGGACGAGCGGGCGCTCGCCGAGAAGCTCCAGGCGACAGTGGTGCCGGAGCTGGAGGGCATCGAGGGGGTACGCACTGTCGAGGTGACCGGCACCCGCGACGACGTCGTGGTGGTCACCCCGGACCCGGCGAAGCTTGCCGCGGCGCAGGTGCAGCCGACGGCGATCGGCGCGGCGCTGAAGACGAACGGTGTGACAGTGCCGGCCGGCGCGGTCACCGACGGCGGGCTGGCCCTGCCGGTGCAGGTGGGTACGCCGATCGCCAGCCTGGAGGACCTGCGCGGCATCGTGGTCACCCCGGGCCCGACACCGGTCCGCCTCGCTGATGTGGCGACTGTCGAGCAGCAGCTCGCGCCGGCCACCGCGATCACCCGCACCAACGGCAAGGACAGCCTCGGCATCGCGGTCACCGCCGCGCCGGACGGCAACGCCGTGCAGATCTCGCACGAGATCCGCGACCGGCTGGCCGACCTGAAGGACGCCTCCGGTGCGGAGCTGACAGTCGTCTTCGACCAGGCGCCGTTCGTCGAGAAGTCGATCGAGTCGCTGACCACCGAAGGCCTGCTCGGCCTGGTGATGGCGGTCATCGTCATCCTGGTCTTCCTGCTGTCGGTGCGCTCGACGGTGGTCACCGCGGTCTCCATCCCGCTGTCCGTGCTGGTGGCGCTCATCGCCCTGTGGATCGGCGACTACTCGCTCAACCTGCTCACCCTCGGCGCGTTGACGATCGCGGTCGGCCGGGTGGTGGACGACTCGATCGTGGTGTTGGAGAACATCAAACGACACCTGGAGTACGGCGAGGAGAAGCGGCACGCCATCGTCACCGGCGTCCGTGAGGTGGCCGGGGCGGTGACCGCGTCCACCCTCACCACGGTGGCGGTGTTCGCGCCGATCGCGTTGGTCGGCGGGTTCGTGGGCCAGCTCTTCGCACCGTTCGCGATCACCGTCACGGTGGCGCTGCTCGCCTCGCTGCTGGTGTCGCTGACCGTGATCCCGGTGCTCGCGTACTGGTTCCTGAAGCCGCGTGGCGGCACCGCTGACGACGAGGCGGTGCGGCGCGGCGCGGAGGAGAAGGAGCTGCGCAGCCCGTTGCAGCGGGCGTACCTGCCGGTGGTCGGGTTCGCCACCCGTAAGCGGTCGACCCGGTGGATCACCGTGGGGCTCGGCCTGCTGGTGCTCTTCGGCACCTTCGGGCTTTCCCAGAAGCTGGAGACCAACTTCCTGGACGACTCCGGCCAGGACACCCTCAACATGCGCCAGGAGCTGCCGGCCGGGAGTGGCCTGGCGGCCACCGACGCGGCGGCCAAGCAGGTCGAGTCGGTGTTGGCGGGCACGAAGGGCGTCGAGACGTACCAGGTGACCGCCGGTGCCGGGGACAACCCGTGGGCCGGTGGCGGCGGCAACAACGTCGCCAGTTGGTCGCTGGCGCTCAACGGTGACACCGACGCGAAGCAGATGCGTGAGGTGTTGCGCAAGGAGTTCGACAAGCTCGGCGCGGGTGCCGGCGAGATCAGCTTCGGTGGTGGGCAGGAGGCGTCGACGAGCCAGCTGGAGGTGATCGTCCAGGCCAGCGACCCGGAGGTGCTGACCCGGGCCGCCGAGGAGGCCCGGGCGGCGATGGCCGGTGTCCCGGACGTCGAGGACGTCTCCACCAGCCTGGCTGCGCGGGTGCCGCGGGTCGACGTGACTGTCGACCGGGCCGCCGCCGGCCGGGTCGGGCTCACCGAGGCCGCCGTGGGGCAGCTCGTGTCGCAGGCGTTCCGGGGAGCGCCGCTGGGTCAGGTCACGCTCGACGGTCAGCAGCAGAACGTGGTGTTGCGGCTGGGCTCGCAGCCACCGACGACGGTGGAGCAGCTGCGGGCGCTGCCGGTGGGTCCGGTCAAGCTCGACGACATCGCGGACGTCACCCAGGGCGAGGGGCCGCAGCAGGTCGCGCGGATCGACGGTGAGCGCAGCGTGTCGGTGACCGGTGCGGCGACCGGGTCGAACCTGGGCGCGACGAGCAAGGAGTTGCAGAAGCGGCTGGACGCCATCGACGTGCCGGGTGCGAGCTTCACTATCGGTGGCGTCAGCGCGGATCAGGCGGATGCCTTCGGTGATCTGGGCCTGGCGGTGCTGGTGGCCATCGCGATCGTCTTCCTGATCATGGTGGCCACGTTCCGCAGCCTCACCCAGGCGCTGATCCTGCTGATCTCCATCCCGTTCGCGTCGACAGGTGCGATCGGCCTGCTGCTGATCACCGGTACGCCGCTCGGTGTGCCCGCGCTGATCGGTGTGCTGATGCTTGTCGGCATCGTGGTGACGAACGCGATCGTGCTGCTCGACCTGATCAACCAGTACCGGGCGCAGGGCATGGGGGTTCGGGAGGCGGTGGTCGAGGGTGGCCGGCGTCGACTGCGCCCCATCCTGATGACCGCGGTGGCGACCATCTTCGCGCTGCTGCCGATGGCGTTCGGGTTGACCGGTGAGGGCGGCTTCATCTCGCAGCCGCTGGCGGTGGTGGTGATCGGCGGTCTGCTCAGCTCCACGCTGCTCACCCTGATCCTGGTGCCGACGCTCTACACGATGGTGGAGCACACCAAGGAGTCGCTGCGGGACCGTCGCGACCGGCGGCGCTCCGGCACGCCGGCGGTGACCGCGGCGGAGACGGACGAGGTGTCGGCCCCGAACCAGGTGGCGGTGCCGAGCAGCGCAGCCGCCCCGGCTACGGCCGACGGTGCGCAGCCGGCCCGACGCCCCGCTCCGTCGGCCGCGCTGGTGGAGGGGACGGACCAGTTCGAGGTGCTGCGGCTGCCCCGTAGCCGCACCTCGCCGCTGCCCCCGTCGGAGCCGACCGAGTAGATCGGACCGCGATGCGGAAACGCCCCCGGCAGGGTTCTGCCGGGGGCGTTCCATGTGTACCTGCCGAAACACTCCGATCCGACCAGACACACACTTTGTGTAACTTCTTGCATACTCCTCGTAGATGGATGAGGTGCGGGTGACGCAAGGGTGGTCGGATGGTCGAGGGCACGCGAGGGTGGGGGCGGCGCGATGTGTTCCGCCGTGGACTGCTGATCGTCGGCGGGGTGGCCATCGGCGGCGGCGCGTCCGAGGCCTGGCAGAGCACGCAGCGTCGGCTGCCGATCGCCGGCGGCCCCGCCAGCGCCACCCTCGGCAGTGGCCAGCAGGATGTCGGCGCCGGCACTGTCGACGTGTTCTGGTCGGGACGGACCAGCAGCCGTCTGGTGGCCCTCACCTTCGACGACGGGCCCGCACCACAGTGGACCCCGATGGTGCTCGACACCCTGGCCCAGCACCAGGTCCCGGCCACCTTCTTCATGGTCGGCGCGCAGGTCCGCCGGCACGGCGACGTCGTCCGCGGCCGGCTCGCGGGGCACGAGGTAGGAAACCACAGCTGGGAGCACCGGGACCTGGCCGAGCTGGACGCCGCCGAGGCGTACGACGACCTGCGCCGCAGCCACGACGCGATAGCCGAGGTGACCGGGACGCAGCCCACGCTGCTACGCCCGCCGTACGGTCACCTGGGCGGCGCGGTGCTGCACGCGGCGGCCCGGCTGGACTACCGGCTGGTGCTCTGGTCGCTGCAGATGGTGGAGCGTGAGTTTCCCGACGATCCGGCCGGCCACGCCCGGCGGATCGTGGCTGAGGTTCGACCGGGAACGATAGTGCTCGGCCACGACGTGGGGGCGCATCGACGGCTGGTCGCGCTGCGGGGCCTGACGGATATGATCAACGGGTTACGGTCGCGGGGTTACACCTTCGTCACGGTTTCGGCGCTGCTGAGAGCGAGCGTGACCCCGGCCCCGACCAGGTAAGGTCCCGCTCCGTGGCGTCCACCCTCTCGGTCCTCACCGGCAATCGGAGCTTCCGCAATCTCTTCCTGGCCGAACTGGTGGTCTTCGGTGCCGACTGGTTCGTCATGGTGCCGCTGCTGGTGCTGTTGCCGCAGTTGACCGGCAGCGGGGTCTGGGGCGCGCTGGTGTTGGCGGTGGACACCGGCATCGTGGCGCTGCTGCTGCCGTACACCGGCACGATCGCCGACCGCTTCGACCGCCGGAAGGTCATGATCGCGTCCAACGTGGCCGCGCTGGCGGGCGTGTTGCTGCTGCTCGGGGTGCGGGGCGCCAGCACGGCGTGGCTGGCGCTCGTCGCGATCGGGGTGGTCGCGGTGGCCAAGGCGTTCTACTCGCCGGCCGCCCAGGCCGCGCTGCCCAACGTGCTGGAGCCGCACGAACTGGCCGCCGGTAACGCGGTCGCCGGCTCGGCCTGGGGCACCATGACCGTCGTCGGTGCCTCGCTCGGTGGCGTACTCAGCACCGCTGCCGGCCCGTACGCCTGCTTCTGGGTGGCGGCGGTGGGCCTGGCGCTGGCCGCGGGCCTCGCCACCCGGATCCGCCGGCCGTTGCAGGCGCCACGGGACACCGACCAACCGGCCCAGCGGACCTGGGCCGCGGTCCGTGAGGCGCTCGGCTACATCGGCCACCGCCCCCGGGTGCTCGCGCTGGTCACCGTGAAATCGGCGGTGGGCCTGGGCAACGGTGTGCTCACCGTGTTCCCGTTGCTGGCCGGCGTGTACGGCGTCGGCCCGCTCGGCGCCGGCCTGCTCTTCGCGGTGCGCGGTGCCGGTGCGTTGGTGGGGCCGATCCTGATGCGTCGGGTGCTCACCAACCGGGCCTGGCTGCTGCCCGGGCTCGCGCTGTCGATGTCGCTCTACGGGCTGTCCTATCTGGGCACATCTGTGGTCCGCTGGTTTCCGCTGGTGCTGCTGTTGGTCTTCGTGGCGCACTTCGCCGGCGGCAGCAACTGGGTGATGTCGAACTTCGCCCTCCAGGGCGAGGTCCCGGACCGGTTGCGGGGGCGGGTCTTCGCCACCGACATGATGCTCGCGACGCTGGCCATCTCGATCAGTCAGCTGGCGGTCGCCCTGGTCGTGGACGTGGTGGACGAACGGGTAGTGCTCGCCGGCTGCGGTTTGATCACGCTCGTGTACGCGGTCGGCTGGCGGATCGCCACCCGACGGCTCACGCTCAGCGATCCGGTCGCGGAGCCGGTCCCGGACCCGGCCGGCTGAGTCTGCTGATCCCAGGCTGCGGGCAGCGGACCGGATAGTCGGTGCCGAGCCCTAGCATGAGCGCGTGCCGACGAACTTCACCGCCGGGCCGGTCCGTGTCCGGGTCCCCGCGACAAGCGCCAATCTGGGCCCGGGCTTCGACGCGTTGGGTCTCGCCCTCGGGCTGCACGACGACGTGTCCGCCGAGGTCGCGCCGGGTCGGGTCCGGGTGGCGGTGACCGGGCAGGGTGCCGGTGAGCTGCCGGACGACGACCAGCACCTGGTGGTGCGGGCGATGCGGGCCGCGTTCGACGTGCTCGGTGCCCACCCGGAGGGCCTGCGCGTCGAGTGCGTCAACCGGATCCCGCAGGCGCGCGGGCTGGGCTCCTCGTCCGCCGCGATCGTCGCCGGCGTGCTGTTGGCCCGTGCCCTGGTCACCGACGGGGAGCACCGGCTGGACGACCCGGCCGTGCTCCGGCTGGCCGCCGAGATCGAGGGCCATCCCGACAACGTCGCGCCGTGTCTGCTCGGCGGCTTCACCGTGGCCTGGTCCGAGCCGACCGGGGCGCGGGCGGTTTCCCTGCCGGTCGCCGACGGGGTGCGGCCCACTGTTTTCGTCCCGGCGGAGCGGGGGTTGACCGCCGCCGCCCGGGCCGCGTTGCCGGCCACCGTGCCGCACGGCGACGCCGCGTTTACCGCCGGGCGGGCGGCCCTGCTGGTGCACGCGCTCACCACCGAGCCGGGGTTGCTGCTGCCGGCGACCGTCGACCGACTCCACCAGGATTACCGCTCATCCGGGATGCCAGGCACAATTGCGCTGGTCAGGGCGTTGCGAGCGGCTGGTGTGGCGGCTGTGGTCAGTGGGGCAGGCCCCACCGTGCTGGCGTTCGGCGAGCCTCCGGCGCGCTTCCCGGTGGGAACAGACTGGGAGATCTGGCAGTTACCGATAGACGTCAGCGGCGCGCGGGTTGCTCGGGGTAGACTTGGACACGCCGAGCGGGACCCTGTTGCCGCAGGTCGGAAGAGTTGATTACGCTCTAGACCTAGCACAGCCGCGAAGCACGCGATCTCCTGCGAGGCGGCGCACCCCCGGAAGCTCTCGGCGGTCAGCCCGTCACACCCCTGCCAAAGGCCCACGCCGCACCGCAGATTCCACAGGTCGCCGCAGACGGCGAGACCTGCTCACCGACGTTGGTGAGTCGGGATACCGACCGGCTGCTGTGTCACAGACTCCCGCGACGCGTCCTTGCGAGGCGGGTGCACCGAGGCCGCCCGGCCACCTGAGTTCCGACTCCGGGCAGTCCCGGCCTTTATCGAGGGAAGGAATCCATTGAGCGACACCACCGACGTGACGTCGGATGTTTCCAACGTCGCTGGCGATGCCACCGCCGCCGCTCCCGCCCGTCGTCGGCGTAGCGGCACCGGTCTGTCGGCGATGCTGCTGCCAGAGCTGCAGAGCCTGGCTGCGTCGCTCGGCATCTCCGGCACGGCTCGCATGCGCAAGGGCGAGCTGATCGCCGCGATCTCCGAGCGGCAGGGCGGCAACGCCGCCGGGACCCCTCGACCGCGTGCCGAAGTCGCGGCCGCGGCCGCCCCGACCCGGGAGGGGGTGCGCGCCGAGGTGCGGGAGACCGCCGACCGGCCGGCCGCCGAAGGGCGCGGCGCCGAGCCGGCATCGGCCGAACCAGCCACCGAAACCGAGGGTCGTGGTCGCACCCGGCGGAGCCGGGCCGCAGCAGCGGAGACGCGTCCGACCGAGGCGCGTTCGACCGAAGCGGCACGTTCGAGCGAGCCGGCACGTTCGACCGAGCCGCGTAGCGACGAGGCCGAAGCCGGCGAGCGGGCCGACCGTGCCGAGAACCGCCGCGAGCGGGCCGAGCGCACCGAGCGGGCCGAGCGTCCGGATCGGGTCGAGCGGGCCGAGCGGGCCGACCGTCCGGAGCGGGCCGAGCGGGCCGACCGTCCGGAGCGGGCCGAGCGGGCCGAGCGGGCCGAGCGCACCGAGCGCGCGGACCGGGGCGAGCGTTCCGACCGGGCCGAGCGGAACGACCGCGGTGAGCGGAACGACCGCGGTGAGCGGAACGACCGCGGTGAGCGGGCCGAGCGCGGCGAGCGCGGCGAGCGGAACGAGCGCACGGAGCGCTCCGACCGGGGCGATCGCAATGATCGCAACGACCGGGGCGACCGGGGCGACCGCAACGATCGTGGTCAGCGTGCCGAGCGGGACAACGACGACGACGACGGCGAGGGCGGCGGCCGGCGCGGCCGGCGCAGCCGGTTCCGGGACCGTCGTCGCGGCCGCGGCGAGCGCACCGAGACCGGCACCGACACCGGTGGGCGTGAGCCGCAGGTAAGCGAGGACGACGTGCTCGTCCCGGTGGCCGGCATCATCGACGTGCTCGACAACTACGCCTTCGTGCGGACCACCGGCTACCTGGCCGGCCCGAACGACGTGTACGTCTCGATGTCCCAGATCAAGAAGTACGGCCTGCGCCGCGGTGACGCGATCACCGGTGCGGTGCGGGCGGCCCGCGAGGGCGGCAACAGCGGTGACCAGCGGCGCGACAAGTACAACCCGTTGATGCGGCTGGACACGATCAACGGGATGGAGCCGGAGGAGGCCCGGCGTCGTCCGGAGTTCTACAAGCTCACTCCGCTCTACCCGCAGGAGCGCCTGCGGCTGGAGACCGAGCCGCACATCCTGACCACCCGGGTCATCGACCTGGTCATGCCGATCGGCAAGGGCCAACGGGCACTCATCCAGTCGCCGCCGAAGGCGGGTAAGACGATGGTGCTGCAGGCGATCGCGAACGCGATCACCCGCAACAACCCGGAGTGCCACCTGATGGTCGTGCTTGTCGACGAGCGGCCCGAAGAGGTCACCGACATGCAGCGGTCGATCAAGGGCGAGGTCATCGCGGCCACGTTCGACCGTCCGCCGCAGGACCACACCACGGTTGCCGAGCTGGCGATCGAGCGGGCCAAGCGCCTGGTCGAGCTGGGGCACGACGTGGTCGTGCTTCTCGACTCGGTGACCCGGCTCGGTCGGTCGTACAACCTGGCGGCGCCGGCCAGCGGCCGGATCATGTCGGGTGGTATCGACTCCACCGCGCTCTACCCGCCGAAGCGCTTCCTCGGCGCGGCCCGCAACATCGAGAACGGCGGGTCGCTGACCATCATCGCCACGGCGCTTGTGGAGACCGGGTCGATGGCGGACACGGTCATCTTCGAGGAGTTCAAGGGCACCGGTAACGCGGAGCTGAAGCTGGACCGGAAGATCGCCGACAAGCGGACCTTCCCGGCCATCGACATCAACCCGTCCGGCACCCGTAAGGAAGAGGTCCTGCTCGCACCCGAGGAGCTGGCCATCATCCACAAGCTCCGCAAGGTGCTGCACTCGCTGGACTCGCAGGCGGCGATGGACCTCCTGCTGGACCGGCTCAAGCAGTCCCGCACCAACATCGAGTTCCTGATGCAGATCGCGAAGTCGACGCCGGGGGAGTGACCCTCCCCGGGTGAGGCATGACGAAGGGGCGCGGCCGCAACGGCCGCGCCCCTTCGTCATGTCCGTCCAACGCCCTTTGCTCTGCTTCAACCGGCGCAACACTCCGGGCCGCTTCGTGTTGCTTCCGTTGAAGCAGAGCAAAGGGGGATCGGGAGGCATGGTCGACCCTGTGTGCACGCCACCAGCGGTGCTCCAGCGGCGGCCGGAGCAGCCGAGTTTGGTGGAATTTTCCTTCGGTTCAGTCGATAGGTCTTGAAACTTCTATTCACTGCCGGGTTGACTGTCGTCCATGCGTACCCGCAGACGATCCGCCCGTCGCACCGGCGTCCTGCTGCTGACACCGCTGCTCGCCCTGGCCGTGTCGCCACCGGCCACAGCCGCGCCCGCGGCCCCACCCACCGTCGCCGCGCCGTCCCTGACCACGGAAACCATCGCGGAGGACGCGCCGCGCGCGTCGTCCGGGCCGGCCAGCGCGGTCAGCCTGGCCGCCGACCCGGCAGCCGCGACCGCAGCGGCAGCCGCCGCCGGCGGGCTGGAGCCGGCCGGTGGCCTGGACACCACGAAGGTCACCCGGCCGGTCGCGCCGGGCGTGCAGCTCACCTCCTTCGACAGGTACGACGCCGACGGCTGGCTGCGCGCCGACGCGCTCACCACCGACCTCGCCGGCGGGTCGACTGTCGACTACGTCAACTCCGGCGCGGTCAGCCGGGCCGAGCCGCTGCGCGGGGCGGTGGACGACTCGCGGGCGGTCGCCGCGGTCAACGGCGACTTCTTCGACATCAACAACTCGGGGGCCGCGCAGGGCGTCGGCATCCGCGACGGCAAGCTGATCCAGTCGGCGGTCGACGGTCACCGCAACGCCGTGGCGGTGACCGCCACCGGGATCGGTCGGGTGGTCGAGGTGAACTTCGACGGCAGCGCCACCCTGCCCACCGGGCCGGTGGCGTTGACCCAGTTCAACAACATGGTGCAGGCCGACGGCATCGGCGCGTTCACCGAGCTGTGGGGGACGTACTCCCGCCAGCGTGCCGTGGAGGGCGCGGCCCGGGTGGTCGAGGTGACAGTGACCGGCGGCCGGGTGGCGGCGGTGGCCGGCGTGGCCGGCAGCGGCCCGGTCGTGGCCGGCAGCACGGTGCTGCTCGGCCGCGACGCCGGCGCGGACGCACTGGCCGGGCTGCACGTCGGTGACCCGGTCTCGGTGACCTGGCGGCCGAAGTCGTCAGACGGGAACGACCTGCACGCGGCGGTCGGCGGCGGCAACGTCCTGGTCCGCGACGGCGTCGTGCAGAGCATCGCCGATGCGACCCTCGCCCCGCGTACCGCGGTCGGCTTCAGCGCCGACGGGCAAAAAATGATCATGCTGACGGTGGACGGTCGGCAGGTCGACAGCCGCGGCGTGACGCAGACCGAGATGGGCCGGATGATGGCCGAATTGGGTGCCCGAGACGCGCTCAACCTCGACGGTGGCGGCTCGTCCACGCTGCTGGCCCGGGAGCCGGGCGCCACGGCCGTGCAGGTGGAGAACGGCCCCTCCGACGGCAGCGAACGGGCGGTGCCCAACGGCCTGGCCATCTACGCGCCCAGGGGCAGCGGCCGGCTCACCGGCTACTGGGTCGAGACGGCCAGCGACCCCACCGCCGCCCCGGGCGTCTCCCCGGTGCGCGGCGGCCGGGCCCGACCGGGTCTTCCCCGGACTGACCCGCACCCTCACCGCGGCCGGCTACGACGAGACGTACGGCCCGGCGGCGGGTACGCCCACCTGGCGGGCGACCCCGGCGGTACGCGGCCGCGTCGACCGCGACGGGGTCTTCCACGCCGGCACGCCGGGAACCAGCACGGTCACCGCCGCACGGGGGCGGGCGACCGGCTCGCTGGGCCTGACCGTCCTGGGCCCGCTGACCCGGCTCGGCGCCACGGTGCCACGGGTCGGGCTGACCGGCCGGGACGGCAACGCCCTGGTCGGAGTGGTCGGCTACGACGCCGAGGGCAACACCGCGCCGATCGAGCCGGCGGACCTCGCAGTCGACTACGACCACGACCTGCTGCGGATCACCCCGAACCGGGACGGCAACCTCACCGTCACCGCGCTGCGCGACACCGGCTCCGCAGTGGTGACCGTCCGTGTCGGACGGACGAGCACGGTCCTGCCGGTCACTGTCGGGCTGACCGACGTGCCGGTCGCCGGCTTCGACGACGCGGCGTCCTGGCGGTTCAGCCAGGCCCGCGCCAGCGGCTCGGTAGCGCCGGCGCCGGGTCACACCGGCACCGGCCTGAAGATGTCGTACGACTTCAGCCAGTCCACCGGCACCCGGGCCGCGTACGCCGACCCGCCCGCCTGGATCGAGGTGCCCGGCCAGCCGCAGGCCTTCGGCATGTGGATCCACGGCAACGGCACCGGGGAGTGGCCGAGCCTGCACCTGCACGACGCCCAGGACACCCAGCACGTGCTGCGCGGCCCGCTGATCACCTGGACCGGCTGGCGGTACGTGGAGTTCGCGGTGCCGGCCGGGGTGCAGTACCCGGTACGGGTGCGCCGCTTCTACGTGGCCGAGACCAACGCCGCCGCGCAGTACACCAGCGAAGTGATCATCGATGACCTGGTGGCGAAGGTGCCGCCGACGGTCGACGTGCCGGCGGTGGCCCCGCGTACCGACCGGGTGGTGGTCCGCGACGGCACTGTGGACGGTGCCCCCTGGCGGTTCGCGGTGCTCTCCGACGCCCAGTTCGTCGCCGCCGACCCGGACAGCGACCTGGTCGCCCAGGCCCGGCGGACGCTGCGCGAGGTGAAGGCCGCCCGGCCGGACTTCCTGCTGATCAACGGTGACTTCGTGGACACTGCCTATCCGGCCGACTTCGCGCTGGCCCGGCGCATCCTCGACGAGGAGCTCGGCGACGCGCTGCCCTGGTACTACGTCCCCGGCAACCACGAGATAATGGGCGCCCCGATCAGCAACTTCGCTGCCGCGTTCGGCGCCACCTCACGGGTGTTCGACCACGCCGGCACCCGGTTCGTCACGCTGAACTCGTCCACCGGGACGCTGCGGGGTGGCGGGTTCGACCAGGTGCGGATGCTGCGCGAGACGCTGGACGCGGCGGCCACCGACAGGCGCGTCGGCTCGGTCGTCGTCCTGCACCACCACCCGGCGCGGGATCCGAGCCCGGCGCAGGCCAGCCAGCTCGGTGACCGCAAGGAGGCGGCGCTGCTGGAACAGTGGCTGGCCGACTTCCAGCACCGCACCGGCAAGGGTGCGCTGTTCGTGGGCGGGCACGTCGGCACCTTCCACGCCGACCGGGTCGACGGGGTGCCGTACGTGATCAACGGCAACTCGGGCAAGACGCCGTCGACCCCCGCCGACCAGGGCGGCTTCACGGGCTGGACGGAGTTCGGTGTGGACCCGGTGACACCGGCCGAGGCCGACCGGGCCCGTCGTGACCCGCTCGCCGAGGGGCCACGCTGGGTGGACGCGGAGTTCCACGCCCACACCGACCGGCTCGCGCTGAACGCCCCGGCCAGCGTGGCGGTCGGCACCCCGGCTACGGTCACCGCCACGCTCACCCAGCCCGGCGGGCGCACGGTCCCGGTCGCCGCACCGGTGAGCGCCGACTGGTCCGCCTCGCCCGGGGTGCACATCGGCGGGGCGGCCGGGGTGCGCCAGTGGCACACCGCCCGATTCGACCCGGCCACCGGCACCCTGACGGCCCCCCGCACGCGCCAGGGGGCCGTCCGGACGTACCTCAGAAGTCGCCCTCGGCCACCTGGAACACGGTGAGCCCGAGGGCCCGCCACATCTGGACCACCTGGACCCGGTCGTCGAAGACGCCGGCCACCCGGTACCGGTCCCGGATCTCCCGGTCGTAGATCTCCCGCTTCACCATCGAGTCCTTCCGAGAGTCGCCGACGGCCCGCAGGTGCAGGCCGAGGTAGGGCACCCGGACGTGCCGGGCCAGCCATTCCTCGGTGGCCTCCCGCGCGGAGGCGTCCCGCCCGGAGCAGAAGACCACCCCGTACCCGGCCGCGTGCATCGCCCGGACCGCCGCGATCACCGCAGCGTTCGGCTCGTCCTCGCCCACCCGGGTCATGTCGTACGGGCTGCGGGACACGGCCAACGCGACGGTGCCGTCGATGTCCACCAGGACGATCTCGGTTGGCTCGGTCGACGGCGGGTGCACGGCGGCGGGGCGTCCGGTGCGGGCCGTCGGCACCGGCAACGGCAGGGCGCGCCCCGCAAGGTACCGCTCGTGCAGCCGGCGGATCGCGTCCGCGCCGACCTGGTCGGCCTCCGGACGGGCGGCGTCGCGGCGCAGGCACTCGTCAAGGGGTACGTCGGTGAAGTCGTGCACCTCGAAGTCGGCGCCGTGCCGGGCGGCCAGCTCAGCCCAGTCGCGCAGGGTCCGCGAGCGCAAATTGGTGTCGTCCACACAGACGTCCGCCCGGGCCCGCAGCAACGCCTCGACCTGGGCCCGCTGGACGACTGTCACCTGGGCCTCGGCCCACTGGGTGAAGAGCCGCGCACCGTGCAGCATCCGACGCAGGTCGTCCCGGTTGACCCGGACCACCGACGGCTGGAGTGTGCTGGCGAAGGTCGTCTTGCCCGAGGCGGGCAGTCCCCGGGTGGCGATCAGGCGGGTCATCGGCACCTCTGCGGCGGCTGGGGCGTACCCCCGGCGGGGTACGCGGCGACGGCCCGCCGGGTGGGCGAATGCCTCGCCGGACGGCGGGAATGCGGAGGAGGGAGCACGTGTTGACGATGCCGGACGAGGTGTGCCGCCCGATTACCGGGTCGGTTCAGGCCCATGGCACACTGGTCAATCGGCCACCGGTTCCGGTTCACGCCCGAGCCCGTCGTGTACGGCGCGACGAGCGATGACGGCGACCCGGCGACCACCAACGAGAGGACCGAGGCGATGAAGGCAAACATCCACCCGGAGTACGTGACCACCGAGGTCAGCTGCTCCTGTGGCAACACGTTCACGACCCGCAGCACCGCCAAGGGCGGGGCGATCCACGTCGAGACCTGCAGCGCCTGCCACCCGTTCTACACCGGTAAGCAGCGCGTTCTCGACACCGCCGGCCGGGTCGCGAAGTTCCAGCAGAAGTACGCCAAGGTTCAGGCCAAGAAGGCCAAGTAACTCCCCGTTCGGCGCCCGCGTCCGGTTTTCCACCGGACGCGGGCGCCGTCCGCGTTTCGCCTGTCTTCCACGCGCCGCCGGCTCCCGGGCCGGCCCGGTGTCGCACCGTCGAAGGAGCTTCCGCAGCATGAGCAGCGAGCGTCTGGCCGCCCTCCTCGACGAGTACGCGGAGCTGGAGAAGCGGTTGGCCGATCCGGCCATCCACGCCGACCAGGCCACCGCGCGCAGGGTGGGTCGCCGCTACGCGGAGCTGGTGCCGCTGCACAAGGCCGCCGCCGAGCTGGAGCAGGTCCGGGCCGACCTGGCCGCCGCGCGCGAGTTGGCCGCCGAGGACCCGTCCTTCGCGGACGAGGCGGACTCCATCGCCGGCTCGGTGCCGATGCTGGAGGAGCGCCTCGCCGAACTGCTCATCCCGCGCGACCCGCACGACGCCAAGGACGTGATCGTCGAGATCAAGGCCGGTGAGGGTGGCGAGGAGTCGGCGCTGTTCGCCGCCGACCTGCTGCGGATGTACACCCGCTACGCCGAGCGGCACGGCTGGATCACCGAGGTGATCGACGCCCAGGACTCCGACCTCGGTGGGGTCAAGGACGTCTCGCTGGCGATCAAGACGAAGGGTGTGCCGGAGGGCGGCAACGGTGTCTGGTCGCGACTCAAGTGGGAGGGCGGCGTGCACCGGGTGCAGCGGGTCCCGGTCACCGAGTCGCAGGGTCGCATCCACACCAGCGCCGCCGGGGTGCTGGTGCTGCCCGAGGCCGAGGACGTCGACGTCACCCTCGATCAGAACGATCTGCGCATCGACGTGTTCCGGTCGTCCGGCCCGGGTGGCCAGTCGGTGAACACCACAGACTCGGCGGTACGGATCACCCACCTGCCGACCGGCATCGTCGTCTCCTGCCAGAACGAGAAGTCCCAGTTGCAGAACCGGGAGCAGGCCATGCGCATCCTGCGGGCCCGGCTGCTCGCCGCCGCGCAGGAGCAGGCCGACGCCGCCGCCTCCGACGCCCGTAAGGCGCAGGTGCGCACCGTGGACCGCTCGGAGCGGATCCGCACCTACAACTTCCCGCAGAACCGGATCAGCGACCACCGGATCGGTTACACGGCGTACAACCTGGACCTGGCACTCGCCGGTGACCTCGACGGGGTGCTGGACGCGCTCGCCGAAGCCGACCGCGCAGCCCGCCTCGCCGGCGACACCGAACTAACCCGCCGCTAACACACCCCCACCCACCCACCCACCCACCCACCCACCCACCCACCCCCACCCACCCACCCACCCCACCCCGCCCCGCCCCCGCCCCCGCCGATCATGGAGTCGTGGTGGGTGGATTGTCGTGCGGTGAGGCTTTTGTCAGGCACCAGAAGTCCTTGATCGACCACGACTGTCGGGGGCCCGGCTGCCTCGACCACGACTGTCGGGGGCCCGGCTGCCCGGCGGTCAGCTTGCGCGGGGGCGGGTCTTGGCGCGCAGCATCTCCCGGTCGGCCTGCTCGAAGGCGACGCTGAGCGCCTCCCGTAGCCCACCGCCGCCGGAGACCTCGGCGAAGCCGATGCTCACCCCGACCGGGGTCCCCGGCACCAGCGACTCCCAGTCCTCGAGTCGGACGGCGGCCTCGATCCGGCGGGCCACCTCGGCGGCCTCCGCCATGTTGGTGTCCGGCAGCACCACCACGAACTCGTCACCGCCGTAGCGGGCCACGAAGTCACCCCGGCGCATTACCCGGTTGATCACCCCGCTGATGCGTTGGAGGACCAGGTCGCCGGAGTGGTGCCCGTGGCGGGTGTTCACCGCCTTGAAGCCGTCCAGGTCGCAGACACCGATCACCACCCGGTCGCCCCGGGTGACCACGGCGGTGATGTAGCGCTCCAGCCGGCGCCGGTTGGGCAGCCCGGTGAGCGGGTCGGTCAACGCCTCGCCCTCGTACCGGGCCGCTTCGCGGCGCATCTCCTCGTGGTCGATCCGGGCGGCGATGCCGTCGATGTAGACGTCGCGCAGCCGGTCGTTGCGTTGCGCGGCGAGCCGGAACGCCAGTCGGTCGGCCCGGTGCGCTGCCGCGTGGTCGCCGGCCCGGGCCAGCGCGATGCTTCGCAGCCGGGCCGGCTCGGCCGCGCCGAGTGTCTCGTTCGACACGTGGATGGTGTCCAACCGGGTGACCGCCTCGATCGGCCGCCCGTCGGCGACGGCGAGGCACACCTGCCCGAGTTGACGCATGTCGCGGGCCCGGGAGCTGTCCCCACCGTGGCTGATCAGGCGGGCCGGTTCGGCTTTCCCGTCGGTCTCCACCGGGTCGCCGAGCGCGGCCTGGCGGGCCGCCGCGTAGCCGTACGCGGCGAGGCTGCTCGGGCGCAGCCGGCCGGCCCGCCCGGAACGGATGAAGCGGTCCAGGTCGGCGGCCACGTCCCGGAGCACCCGCAGGCAGCCGTCACTGTCGCCGTTGTGGTCGAGTGCCACGGCGTTGCGCAGCCGGATGCCCGGCGCGGCGAACGTCTCCTCGGGGATCCCGGCGGTGAGTCCGAGTTGCCGGGCCCGTTCGATGGCGCCCAGGGCGTACCCGTGGAAGCTGAGGTAGCTGTACGCCATGGCCAGGTCGTGCCAGCCCCAGGCGGTGTCCCGGTCCGGGTCCTCGACGGCGCCCAGCGCCCGCGCGGCGCGGACCAGGTGGGTGACGCAGCGGTCCAGGGCGCCCTGGTGGTGTGCGGCGAGCGCGGCGAGCGCGTTGAGGTGCCCGTGCAGGTAGGGCTCGGCGAGGTCGCGGACGGCTGCCGACGCCTCCTCGATGGCCCTGGTGAACTCCGCCGTCCGACCGAGATTGATCAGTGCGGACAGGCGCTGCACCATCGCGTCCGCCCGCGCTGCCGGGTCGGTGGTGGTGCGGATCACACGTTCCAACAGGACGTAGGACTCCGCGGAGCGACTGGCCTCCTGCAGCGCGCGGGCGCGCGTGAGGGCATCAACCTGGTCGTCGACCCGGTCGAGCCAGCCCACCCGCCAACCTCCTGTCGTGCGCGCCGTCGCGCACCCGTTGGTCGCACCGCCCGCGACGCATCATGATTATCGCGTGACCACTCTGCCGCAACACCCCCCGGGAGGGACAGGCCCCATCCGTCCGTCCGCGGCGGTGGCTCGGGTGGCCCGTGCGCTCGCCGCCGCCGGGATCGGCTCGGCCCGGGCGGAGGCCGAGTTGCTTACCGCGTACGTGCTCGGGGTGCCCCGGGGGCGGCTGGCGCTCGCCGATGATCTGAGCGGCGAGCAGGTGGCGCGGCTCGACGGCCTGACGCGTCGGCGTGCCGCTCGGGAGCCGGTGCAGCACCTGACCGGCCGGGCCGGGTTCCGGCACCTCGAACTGTCGGTCGGCCCGGGCGTCTTCGTGCCCCGGCCGGAGACCGAACTGCTGGCCGGCTGGGGTGTCGAGCAGGCCCGGGGCCGCACCGACCCGGTGGTGGTCGACCTGTGCAGCGGGTCGGGAGCGATAGCGCTGGCGGTGGCTCAGGAGCTGCCCGCGGCACGGGTGATCGCGGTGGAGCGGTCCCCGGAGGCGCTTGCCTGGTTGCGCCGCAACGCGGCGGAGCGGGCCGCCGCCGGGGACCGGCCGATCGAGGTGGTCGAGGCGGACGTGACAGCACCGGACCTGCTGGCGGGCCTGGTGGGCGCGGTGGACGTGCTGCTGTGCAATCCGCCGTACGTGCCGGATGACGTGGTGGTCCCGCCGGAGGTGGCCGGGTACGACCCCGCGGCGGCGGTCTTCGGCGGTGCGGACGGCCTGGCGGTGATCCGTCCCGTCGTGAGTCGGGCGGCGGTGCTGCTGCGCGCGGGCGGCGTGGTGGGGGTCGAGCACGACGACACCCACGGCGCGGCGGTCCCCGCGCTACTGGCCGGGGACGGCGGGTTCACCGCTGTCACGGCGCATCTGGACCTCACCGGACGTCCCCGTTACGCCACCGCATCCCGACGGGCGGACGGCCAGCACGCCCCGATCGGGGTGGCGTGGCAGACTGACTCCTCGTGATGCTCTACGACTGCCGGTCGTCCGCCGATCGGGACCGCGGCATCGCTGCGGCGATCGAGGCGGTCAAGAACGGCGAGCTTGTCGTCCTCCCGACGGACACCGTCTATGGGATCGGCGCTGACGCGTTCACGCCTTACGCGGTCAAGGCGCTGCTGGATGCCAAGGGCCGGGGTCGGCAGATGCCGCCGCCGGTGCTGATCGGCTCGCGGCACACCCTTGACGGGTTGGTCTTCTCGCTGCCCACGGCCGCCCGTGACCTGGTGGAGGCGTTCTGGCCGGGTGCGCTGACGATAGTGGTCGAGCACTCACCGAGCCTGCAGTGGGACCTGGGTGACAAGACGGGCACGGTGGCGGTGCGGATGCCGCTGCACCCGGTGGCGCTTGAGGTGCTGCGGGAGACCGGCCCGATGGCGGTCTCGTCGGCGAACAAGACCGGCCAGCCCGCCGCGGTGACCGCCGAGGAGGCACGGGACCAGCTGAGCTACTCGGTGCGGGCCTACCTGGAGGCCGGCCCGTGCCCGGACCCGGTGCCCAGCACGATCGTGGATCTGACCGGTGAGGTGCCGCAGCTGCTGCGGGCCGGGGCGATCCCCTTGGAGAAGCTGCGCGACGTCGTGCCGGACCTCGTTGACGGTCGGGCGGTCTGAGTGCCCCCGTTCACGGTGCTGCACGTCTGCATGGGCAACATCTGCCGTTCTCCGATGGCGGAGCGGCTGCTCGCTCTCGCGGTGCGGGAGCGGTTGACCCGGCGCGGGCAGGATCCGGCCCAGGCCGACGGGTTGGTGCACAGCCACAGCGCCGGCACCGGTGGTTGGCACGCGGGTGAGGAGATGAATCCGCCGGCGGCCCGGCAGGTCACCGGCCGTGGTGGGGACGTCGAGGGGTTCGCCGCGCGCAAGCTGCGTTCGGACCACATCGACGCCGCCGACCTGGTCCTGACCGCCACCGCCGACCAGCAGGAGTACGTGGTGGCGTTGCGGCCGGACGCGGCGGCCCGCACGTTCGTGCTCGGCGAGTTCGGTCGGCTGCTGGCGGCGGTGGACGCCGCCGCGTTGCCGCCGGGTGACGCGACCCCGGAGGCCGTGTACGCCCGGGGGGTGGCCCTGGTGGCAGCGGCCCACGACGCCCGGTTGGGCGCTTCGGCGCTGCCGACCGACGATCTGGACGACCCCTGGGGTCGTGGTGACCAGTGCTTCAGCCGGGTCGCCGACGAGATCGAGGAGACGGTTCACCCGCTGGCCGGCGCGCTGCTGCCCTGAGCGCGGTGCGAGTTTCCTCCGGGTTTGGGGAAAACCCGGGGCGAAAGCGGCATTCCGGGTCATTCTGAACGGGTCCTAGCGTGACCGGCTCCTGCGGGGAGAGCTGATGATCCGGGCCCATCTCGACAAACTGCTGACCGTGGTGATCGCCGGAGTGCTGGCCGGGCTGGTGCTGGCCGCAGCCGCCCTGCCAGTGGCCCTGGTGTTCGGGATCGGCTTCAGCGCCCTGTCCACGCCGTACTCGGAGCTGCCGAACACGCTCCGCACGCCGCCCACCGCGCAGCGCTCCAACCTCTACGCCAACGACGGCACCACCCTGATCACCTCCTTCTACCAGGAGGACCGGGTGGACGTGCCGCTGGACGAGGTGGCCCCGGTGATGCGCCAGGCCATCGTGGCCGCCGAGGACGTCCGGTTCTACCAGCACAGCGGGGTGGACCTGCGGGGCGTGGTACGCGCGTTCACCGTCAACAGCCGCGACGGGAAGACCCGGCAGGGGGCCTCCACGCTGACCATGCAGTACGTCCGCAACGTGCTCAGCAGCGACCCCCGGCTGACCGAGGCGCAGCGGGTGGCCGCCACCGAGGTCACCACCGCCCGCAAGCTCCAGGAGATGCGGTACGCGCTCGCGTTGGAGCGCGAACTCGACAAGGAGCAGATCCTCACCCGCTACCTCAACATCGCCTACTTCGGCGCCGGGGCGTACGGGATCGCGGCGGCCAGCAAGCGCTACTTCTCCCGGTCCCCGGCCGAGCTGACGCTGGCCCAGGCGGCGCTGCTGGCCGGCCTGGTCCGTTCGCCGGACAGCGACGACCCGATCAACGGCGACGCCGACAGCGCGCTGGCACGACGGTCGTACGTGTTGACCCGGCTGGTGGAGTCCGGGCAGGTGCCGGCGGACGCGGCGGCTGCGGCACGGGCCGAACCGTTGCAACTGCGGCCCAGCGAGACCCCGAACGACTGCACCGGCGTACCCGACGAGCACAACGACTGGGGCTTCTTCTGCGACTGGTTCACCAGGTGGTGGAGCAGCCAGTCCGCGTTCGGGGCGACCGCCGACGAGCGGCAGCGCGCACTGCGGCGCGGCGGGTTCTCGATCGTGTCGTCGCTGGACCCGGGGGTGCAGCGGGCCACCACCGAGCAGGTGCTGAAGATCTATCAACCGTCGGCCGCCGAGGCGGTGCCGACAGCTGTGGTGCAGCCGGGCACCGGGCGGGTGCTGGCCATGTCGGTGAACCGGGTCTACAGCGTGCGGGACAACCCGACGGGGCAGAAGAACCGCCCGAACACGGTGAACCAGTTGATCGGCGGTGGCGGCGCGATCGACGGATACCAGGGCGGTTCGACGTTCAAGCTCTTCACGATGCTTGCCGCGCTTGAGGCGGGCCTGCCGCTGTCGACCGACTTCGTGGCCCCCACCCAGCTGCTCACCCGATTCCCGGTGACCGGGGAGGCCAGTTGCGACGGCCACTGGTGCCCGGCGAACGCCAGCCCATCCTCGATGGATGGCCCCCGCACCATGTGGACCGCGTTCGGCCGGTCGGTGAACACCTACTTCGCCTGGCTCACCGAGAAGGTAGGTGCCGACCGGGTGGTGGAGATGGCCGAGCGGCTCGGGATCGTGCTGCGCGCCGACGACGACGCGCGACTGGCCCGCTACGGTGCGAAGGACTGGGGTCCGTTCACCCTCGGCGTCGCCGCTACCACCCCGCTGGACCTGGCCACCGCGTACGCCACTGTGGCAGCCGAGGGGACCTGGTGCGCGCCGCTGCCGGTGGTGTCGGTCACCGACGCGGATGGTCGGCCGGTCGACGCCGCCAAGCCGGACTGCCGGCAGGTGCTCGACGTCGACGTGGCTCGGGCGGCCACCGACGCGGCGCGCTGCCCGGTCGGCGACCAGTCGATGTACGGGCGCTGCGACGGCGCCACCGCACCCGGCCTGCGGGCCCGGCTCGGCCGACCGGTGGCGGGCAAGACCGGCAGCTCGGAGCGGTACGAGACGGAGACGGTGGTGGCGTTCACACCGCAGCTCGCGGTCGCCTCGATGGCGGCGAACCCGGACGATCCCCGGGACGCGGTCGGCCAGGCCGTGCAGGCCCAGATGGTGGACGCGGTCGGCGAGGTGCTCGCCACCGCCCTGCGCGGCCAGCCGGTACGCGACTTCGTCCCGCCGAGCGAACGAACGGCCTTCCAGCTCACCGGGGCCCGCACCGGCAACTGAGGCCGGGGTGGGTCAGGGGGGCTGTTCGGCGTTGCGGGCGATGTTGCGGGCCATCCCGCCGAAGACCACGGCGTGGAACGGTGCCACCGAGCCCCAGTAGGCGTGCCCGGCCAGACCACGGGGCAGGAAGACGGCGCGTTGGTGGTAGCGGCTGCGGCCGTCCTCGCCAGGCAGCGCCCGCATCTCCAGCCAGGCCCGGCCGGGCACCCGCATCTCGGCGCGCAGCCGCAGCAGCTCGCCGGGGACGATCTCCTCGACCCGCCAGAAGTCGAGCGCCTCACCGACCTGGAGGCGGTGCGGGTCGCGTCGACCCCGGCGCAGCCCGACCCCGCCGACCAGGCGGTCCAGCCAGCCCCGGATCGACCAGGCGAGCGGGAACGAGTACCAGCCGTGTTCGCCACCGACTCCCTCGATCACCCGCCAGAGCGCCGCCGGCGGGGCGTCCACCACCGTCTCCCGGACGTCGGTGTAGACGCTGCCGCCGGACCACTCCGGGTCGCTGGGCAGCGGCTCGGCGGGGGCGTCCGGGCCGCTCGCGTTCGACCAGCGGGTCTCCACCTGGGCGTCGCGGACCTTGGCGAGCGCGAGCGCCACCGCGGTGTCGAAGCCGGTCAGCCCGCCGGGCGGGTCGGGAACGTACCGGGCGATGTCGTGTTCGTGCACCACCGCCTCGTGGATCAGGCTCTCCACCAGGGGGCGGGCTATCGCGTTCGGCACCGGGGTGACCAGGCCGACCCAGTGCGAGGAGAGCGACGGGGTGAGCGGGCGGACCGGCACGATGATCCTCCGGCGCAGCCCGGCCACGCGGGCGTAGCGCTGCATCATCTCGCGGAAGGTCACCACGTCCGGTCCGCCGATGTCGAAGCCCCGGTTGACCTCCGGCGGCAGCGCGACGCAGCCGGCCAGGTAGTGCAGCACGTCGCGGACCGCGATGGGTTGGATCCGGTTGCCGACCCAGCGCGGAGTGACCATGGCGGGTAGTCGCTCGGTCAGGTAGCGCAGCATCTCGAACGACGCCGAGCCGGACCCGATGATCACCGCAGCCCGCAGCACCGCCGTGGGCACCCCGCTGGACAGCAGGATCCGACCCACCTCGGCGCGGGAGCGCAGGTGCGGGGAGGGGACCTCCTCGTCGGCCGCCGGCTCCGGCCCACCCAGGTAGACGATCCGGTGTACGCCGGCCGCGCGGGCCGCCGCCGCGAAGTTCGTCGCCGCCGCCCGGTCGGCCGCCTCGAAGTCGGGCCGGCCGAGTGAGTGCACAAGGAAGTACGCGACGTCCACGTCGGCGAAGGCGACAGGCAACGTGTCGGGTCGGCTCAGGTCCCCCTCGACGATCTCGGCCGTCGCGGCCCAGGGCACATCGCGCAGCCGGACCGCCTTGCGGGCCAGGCAACGCACCATGTGCCCCTCGGCGAGCAGCAGCGGCGTCAGCCGCCCGCCGATGTATCCGGTGGCTCCGGTGACGAGGCATCTCACAGGTCCCAGTCTGCGGCCACCTAGACTCGTTCGCTGTGGAGACCGAGACGAGCACCTTCTGGGGGCCGGATTTCGCGCAGCTCACCGCGACCGACCCGGAGATCGCCGGGGTGGTCCTCGGCGAGCTGGAGCGGTTGCGCGGTGGCCTGCAGCTCATCGCCAGCGAAAATCTGACCTCGCCGGCGGTGCTTGCCGCGCTCGGCTCGACGCTCACCAACAAGTACGCCGAGGGTTACCCGGGCCGGCGCTACTACGGCGGCTGTGGAGAGGTGGACCGGGCCGAGGAGATCGCCATCGCCCGCGCCAAGGAGCTCTTCGGGGCCGAGCACGCCAACGTCCAGCCGCACTCCGGGGCGAGCGCCAACCTGGCCGCGTACGCGGCGCTGGTGCAGCCGGGCGACACGGTGTTGGCGATGGACCTGCCGCACGGTGGGCACCTCACCCACGGCAGTCGGGTGAACTTCTCCGGCAAGTGGTTCCACCCGGTCGGTTACCCGGTCCGCCCGGACACCGAGCTGATCGACTACGACGAGGTACGCGACCTGGCGCGCACGCACCGACCCAAGCTGATCATCTGTGGCGCGACCGCGTACCCCCGGCTCATCGACTTCGCCCGGTTCCGGGAGATCGCCGACGAGGTCGGCGCGTACCTGATGGTGGACGCGGCGCACTTCATCGGCCTGGTGGCCGGCCGGGCGATCCCGTCCCCGGTGCCGTACGCGGACGTCGTCTGCGCCACCACCCACAAGGTGCTGCGCGGCCCGCGCGGCGGCATGATCCTCTGCCGCGAGTCGCTGGCCCAGCGGATCGACAAGGCGGTCTTCCCCTTCACCCAGGGTGGCCCGCTGATGCACGCGGTAGCGGCCAAGGCGGTCGCCCTGCGCGAGGCCGCCCAGCCGGAGTTCCAGACGTACGCCAAGCAGGTGGTCAGCAACGCCCAGGCGCTCGCCGCCGGGCTGGCCGACGAGGGGATGCGCCCGGTGTCCGGTGGCACCGACACCCACCTCGCCCTGATCGACCTGCGGGAGGTGGGGGTGACCGGCGCGGAGGCCGAGGCCCGCTGCGACGCCGCCGCGATCACGCTCAACAAGAACGCCATCCCGTACGACCCGCAGCCGCCGCTGGTGGCCTCCGGCATCCGGGTGGGCACGCCGAGCGTCACCACTCAGGGGATGCGCGAGGGGCAGCTGCGGCAGGTGGCCGCCCTGATCGCCCGCGCGGTGCGCACGGACCCGGGGGCACCGGGTGGCACCGATGCGCTGACCCGGATCGGCGCCGAGGTGGCCGAACTGGCCGCGGCCTTCCCGGCGTACCCCCGTGGCTGAGCCCGGGGTGGTCGAGCCCGCCGCCGACCGGCGGTGGCGGTTGCGGCACCTGCCGGTGCTCCTCGGCGCGTCGCTGGCGCTGGCCGTTGTCGCGGCGGTCGTCGGTGCGGTGACCGGCGGCGCGACGGCGGCGATCGGCGCGGCGGCCGGGGTCGGCGTCACGGTGCTCAGCTACACGCTCACCACTGTGGTGCTGGCCCGGGCCGACCAGGTCAACCCGCAGTTGCTGCTGCCGCTCGGCCTGGGTCTGTACGTGCTGAAGTTCAGCCTGCTGGGTGGGGTGCTGGTGGCGGTGGCGTCCACCGGCTGGGCGGGGTTGGTGCCGCTCTGCCTCGGCATCGTCGCCGGGGTGGCAGTGTGGACGGCAGTGCACATCTGGTGGCTGACCACGGTGCACGCCCGTCGGGTGCACGGCTGACCCGTCGGGCGTCCCACGTTTCGGACGCGCGGGAATGTGTCGGCCTCCGGTCATTTTCCGACGGGCGGAAGGGGAGTAGCGTGCCCACAGACGACGGCGCCCACGAGATGCCCACACAACGATGGTTGTGCGGGGGGTGAGGCACAGCCTCGTCTTCCCGGCTGATATCGTTCGCCCCGTCATGGCTGATGACCAAACCCCCCGTCCTGCCGGTGACCCGGACGATTATCCGTCCGGTGCCGGCCAGGGTTGGACCGCGCTCAGCTACCTCATCGGAGGCATGCTCGTGTGGGGTTTCATCGGTTGGCTTGTTGACCAGTGGCTCGACACCGGCGGCGTCGCCACCGGGATCGGCGTCGTGCTCGGTATGGCCGGGGGCATCATCCTGGTCGTCCGCCGACTCGGCACGCCTACTTAGGAAGGGACGCGGTGTTCGGACAGGCGAACGTTCTGGCAGCGGGCCAGGCGGCATTCCCACCCAGCGTGGAGGACTTCTACCTGCCCAGCATCCTGCCCTGGGGTGCGCACGACTCGTACTGGTTCACCAAGATCACGGCGATGGTCTGGGTCGCGGTCGGCGTCCTGATCATCTTCTTCCTGGCGACGTACCGGAAGCCGCAGCTGGTGCCGACCAAGAAGCAGTGGCTCGCCGAGTCGATCTACGGCTTCGTGCGCAACAACATCGCTGTCGACATGATCGGGCACCAGGGTGTGCGGTTCGCGCCGTACTTCACCACGCTGTTCTGCTTCGTGCTGCTGACGAACTTCTTCGCGATCGTGCCGTTCTTCCAGATCTCGCCGAACTCGCACATCGCCTTCCCGGCGTTCCTCGCGATCATCAGCTACGTGCTGTTCAACTACGTCGGCATCAAGAAGCACGGCTTCGCCAAGTACTTCAAGAACTCCCTGGTTCCGCCGGCGCCCTGGTTCATCCTGCCGCTGCTGATCCCGATCGAGCTCTTCTCGACCTTCATCGTCCGGCCGTTCTCGCTGGCCGTCCGTCTCTTCGCGAACATGTTCGCGGGGCACATGCTCCTGCTGGTCTTCACGCTCGGCGGCTTCGCGATGCTGAGCGCCAACGCCTGGCTGGCGCCGGTCTCGGTGCTCTCCTGGGTGATGACCATCGCGCTCACCTTCCTCGAGTTCCTGGTGATCTGCCTGCAGGCATACGTCTTCACCGTCCTGACCGCGAGCTACGTGCAGGGCGCGCTCGCCGACGAGCACTGATCCACCGCACCAACCGTTGTCGTCCCGCGTGAGAGACACGCGTGATAACCAGGAGGAACCACTAATGGATTACGTCGCCGCCGCAGAAGGTGTCGTTGGCAGCACCGCCGCCATCGGCTACGGCCTCGCGGCCATCGGTCCGGGTATCGGCGTCGGCCTGGTCTTCGCCGCCTACATCCAGTCGACCGCCCGTCAGCCGGAGTCGTCGCGGATGACCCTGCCGTACGTCTGGATCGGCTTCGCCGTCATCGAGGCGCTCGCGCTGCTGGGCATCGCCTTCGGCTTCATCTGGCAGGGCCAGCTCTAATCTCGCCCCTCGACCGGGAGGTCACCCATGTTTCTCCTCGCCGCTGAGGGTGGTGAGTCCACCCACAACCCGATCATCCCGCTCTGGCAGGAGGTCGTGGTTGGGTCGATCGCCTTCATCGTCCTCTGCTTCGTGCTGATGAAGTTCGTCTTCCCGCGCATGGAGCAGACGTTCCAGGCTCGGGTCGACGCGATCGAGGGTGGCATCAAGCGCGCCGAGGCCGCCCAGGCCGAGGCGAACCAGCTGCTCGAGCAGTACCGTGCCCAGCTCGCCGAGGCTCGGACCGACGCCGCCAAGATCCGTGACGACGCTCGGGCCGACGCCGAGGGGATCCGGCAGGACATCCTCGCCAAGGCGCGGGAGGAGTCCGACCGGGTCATCCAGGCGGGCAAGGACGCACTCGCCGCCGAGCGGGCCACCATCGTGCGCGAGCTGCGTGCGGAGGTCGGCACCATCGCGGTGGACCTGGCCAGCAAGATCGTTGGTGAGTCGCTTGCCGACGAGGCGCGACGCAAGGGCACCGTCGACCGGTTCCTGAGCGGCCTCGAGAGCACGGGGGCCCGCTGATGCAGGCCGCCAGCCGGGAGTCGTACCAGGCCGCGGCGGAGCAGCTGGAGACGTACGTCCGCGGAGCGGAGCCGTTGGCGGTGGCCAACGCCGCCGCCGGGATCCTCTCCGTGGCCACCCTGCTGCGGCGTGAGCCGCGGCTGCGTCGGGCGCTGTCCGAGCCGGCACGGTCCGGCGCGGACCGTGCCGGCCTGCTCGGCGACATGCTGCGCGGCAAGATCGACGCGGAAGCGTTGGACCTGCTCGCCACGCTGGTCTCCGGCCGATGGTCGGCACCGTCGGAGCTGCTCGACGGCGCCGAGCGGCTCGGCGTGGAGGCGCTGCTCGCCAGCGCCGACTCGGCTGGCGACCTCGGCGAGGTCGAGGACGAGTTGTTCCGCTTCGGTCAGGTCGTCATGGGTCAGTCGGCGCTGAGCAACGCGCTGGCCGACTCGGCGGCTCCGATCGAGCACCGGGCCGCCCTGGTCCGTGAACTGCTCGCCGACAAGGCCCACCCGATCACCGTCCGCCTCGTCGAGGCGGCGCTCGGCGGGTTCGGGGGCCGCTCCTTCAGCGGATCGCTCACCCGGCTCGTGGAACTCGCCGCCGCACGGCGGGACCGTCAGGTGGCGTACGTCACCGTGGCAGCCCCGTTGAGTGACGAGGAGGAGCGCCGGCTGGGTGCGAGCCTCGCCGGGATATACGGTCGAGAGGTCTCCGTCAAGCAGACGGTCGACCCCCACGTCCTGGGTGGCGTGAGCGTGCGGGTCGGCTCCGACCTGTACGACGGCACCATCCTTCGTCGCCTCAACGAGACCCGCAACGCGCTCGCGAAGCGCTGAACGGCTCGCCGCCCAGCGGCTGAGCGGCTCCGCCGCCCAGCGTCGGGGCGGCTGCGCCGCTCAGCGCCCGGATTGACAGACGCCATTCGGACCGGTCGGTACTAGGTATCCCGGGCCCCTGAATTTTAAGGAAGCAGAGGATGGCCGAGCTGACCATCTCGACGGAGGAGATCCGCGGCGCCCTGGAGCGCTACGTCTCCTCTTACTCGTCCGACGTCTCCCGCGAGGAGGTCGGCACCGTCGCCGACACCGGCGACGGCATCGCCCACGTCGAGGGCCTTCCCTCGACCAAGACCAACGAGCTCCTGGAGTTCGAGGACGGCACGCTCGGCGTGGCGTTGAACCTCGACGTCCGGGAGATCGGCGTCGTCGTCCTGGGTGACTCCGCCAAGCTGGAGGAGGGGCAGCGCGTCAAGCGCACCGACCGGGTGCTCTCGGTTCCGGTCGGCGACGCCTTCCTCGGCCGCGTGGTCAACGCGCTCGGCCAGCCGATCGACGGTCTCGGCGACATCGCCGAGGAGGGCTACCGCGAGCTGGAGCTGCAGGCTCCGAACGTGATGTCCCGGCAGTCGGTGTTCGAGCCGCTGCAGACCGGCATCAAGGCGATCGACGCGATGACGCCGATCGGTAGGGGTCAGCGGCAGCTGATCATCGGCGACCGCAAGACCGGCAAGACCACTGTCGCCCTGGATGCCATCCTCAACCAGCGGGACAACTGGAAGACCGGCGACCCGAAGAAGCAGGTTCGCTGCATCTACGTCGCCATCGGCCAGAAGGCCTCCACCATCGCCTCGATCAAGGGCCAGCTGGAGGAGGCCGGCGCGATGGAGTACACCACCATCGTGGCCTCCCCGGCGTCCGACCCGGCCGGCTTCAAGTACATCGCCCCGTACACCGGCTCGTCCATCGGGCAGCACTGGATGTACGGCGGCAAGCACGTCCTGATCGTCTTCGACGACCTGAGCAAGCAGGCCGAGGCGTACCGGGCCGTGTCGCTGCTGCTGCGTCGCCCGCCGGGCCGCGAGGCGTACCCGGGTGACGTCTTCTACCTGCACTCCCGCCTGCTGGAGCGCTGCGCGAAGCTCTCGGACGAGCTGGGTGGCGGCTCGATGACCGGTCTGCCGATCATCGAGACGAAGGCCAACGACATCTCGGCCTTCATCCCGACCAACGTCATCTCGATCACCGACGGCCAGATCTTCCTGGAGACCGACCTGTTCAATCAGGGCGTCCGTCCGGCGATCAACGTCGGCACCTCGGTCTCCCGGGTCGGTGGCGCCGCGCAGGTGAAGCCGATGCGCAAGGTCGCCGGTTCGCTGCGGCTCAACCTGGCCCAGTACCGCGAGCTGGAGGCGTTCGCCGCCTTCGCCTCCGACCTGGACAAGGCATCCCGGGCCCAGCTGGACCGCGGTGTCCGGCTGGTCGAGCTGCTCAAGCAGCCGAACTACTCGCCGTTCCCGGTGCAGGAAGAGGTCGTCACGGTCTGGGCCGGCACCGAGGGCAAGCTGGACGACATCCCGGTGGGGGAGATCCGGCGCTTCGAGTCGGAGTTCCTCCAGTACCTGCGGCACAAGCACGCGGGTGTGCTGGCGTCGATCGCCGACAACCAGTGGGGCGACGACATCGTCAACTCCCTGGACGCGGCGATCACCGAGTTCAAGCAGGTCTTCCTCGGTAAGGCGGACGAGCGCAAGGTCAACGACGCGCCGGCCGCGCCGCTGGAGGGTGAGCAGAACCGCGAGACGGTGACCCGCTTCCGCGACGGCACGACCGACCGCCCGGCCGAGAGCTGATCCGATGGCGGCCCAGGTACGCGTTCTTCGTCAACGGATCCGCTCGGCGAAGTCGATGAAGAAGATCACCAAGGCGATGGAGCTCGTGGCGACGAGCCGGATCGCCAAGGCCCAGGCCCGGGTGCAGGCGTCCCTGCCGTACGCCCAGGCCATCACCGGTGTGCTCACGGCGCTGGCGTCCAACGCGCGGATCGACCACCCGCTGCTCACCCCGCGTGAGCGGGTGCGGCGGGCGGGCGTCCTGCTGGTCACCAGCGACCGTGGCCTGGCCGGCGGCTACAGCTCCAACGCGATCAAGACGGCGGAGTCGCTCATCGCGCGGCTCCGGGCGGACGGCAAGGAGCCGGTGCTCTACGTCATCGGGCGTAAGGGCGTCGGGTTCTACCGGTTCCGCGACCGGCCGATCGAGGCGAACTGGACGGGGTTCAGCGAGCAGCCCTCGTTCGAGGACGCCCGCATGGTGGGTGAGACGCTGATCAAGGCGTTCACCGCAGGTGCGGACGACGTCGACGGCGGGGCCGGTGCGGACGGGGTGCTCGGCGTCGACGAGCTGCACATCGTCTACACCGAGTTCCACTCGCTGATGACGCAGACCCCGGTTGCCAAGATCCTCGGGCCGATGCAGGTCGAGGACCGGCCGCGCTCCGAGGGGCTGCTGCCGGCGTACGAGTTCGAGCCGGAGGCGGAGGCGCTGCTCGACGCGCTCCTGCCGAGGTACATCAACACGCGGATCTACGCGGCGTTGATCGAGTCGGCGGCGAGCGAGTCGGCGGCACGGCGGCGAGCGATGAAGAGCGCCACCGACAACGCCGAAGACATGATCGACAAGTACACGCGTGAGATGAACTCGGCACGCCAGGCCGGGATCACCCAGGAGATCAGCGAGATCGTCGGCGGCGCGAACGCGCTGGCCGCGTCGGGAAGTGAAGTGTGATGACTGCACCAGTAGAGACCAAGACGGCCACGGGTCGCGTGGTCCGGGTCATCGGCCCGGTCGTCGACGCCGAGTTCCCGCGCGACGCCATGCCGGCCCTTTTCAACGCGCTCAACGTCAACGTGAACCTGTCCGGCGGTGAGAAGACGCTGACCCTGGAGGTCGCCCAGCACCTGGGTGACAACCTGGTCCGCGCGATCTCGATGCAGCCGACGGACGGCCTGGTTCGCGGTGCTGAGGTGCGTGACCGCGGCGAGCCGATCACGGTGCCGGTGGGCGACGCGGTCAAGGGCAAGGTGTTCAACGCGATCGGCGAGGTGCTCAACCTCAAAGAGGGCGAGACGTTCGAGGCCGACGACCGGTGGGGCATCCACCGCAAGGCCCCGGCCTTCGCGGACCTGGAGCCGAAGACCGAGATGCTGGAGACCGGCATCAAGGTCATCGACCTGCTTGCCCCGTACGTCAAGGGCGGCAAGATCGGCCTGTTCGGCGGCGCGGGCGTGGGCAAGACGGTGCTCATCCAGGAGATGATCACCCGTGTTGCCCGCAACTTCGGTGGTACCTCGGTGTTCGCCGGCGTGGGTGAGCGCACCCGTGAGGGCAACGACCTCATCGCCGAGATGACCGAGTCCGGCGTCATCGACAAGACCGCGCTGGTCTACGGCCAGATGGACGAGCCGCCGGGCACCCGGCTGCGGGTGGCGCTCTCCGCGCTGACCATGGCGGAGTACTTCCGGGACGTGAAGAAGCAGGAGGTGCTGCTCTTCATCGACAACATCTTCCGCTTCACGCAGGCCGGTTCCGAGGTGTCCACCCTGCTCGGCCGCATGCCGAGCGCCGTGGGTTACCAGCCGACCCTGGCCGACGAGATGGGCGAGCTCCAGGAGCGGATCACCTCCGTCCGGGGCCAGGCCATCACCTCCATGCAGGCGATCTACGTGCCGGCGGACGACTACACCGACCCCGCCCCGGCCACCACGTTCGCCCACCTGGACGCGACCACCAACCTGGAGCGGTCGATCTCCGACAAGGGCATCTACCCGGCCGTGGACCCGCTGGCGTCCTCGTCCCGGATCCTCGCCCCGGAGTTCGTCGGTCCGGAGCACTTCCAGGTCGCCACCGAGGTTAAGCGGATCCTGCAGCGCTACAAGGACCTGCAGGACATCATCGCCATCCTCGGTATCGAGGAGCTCTCCGAGGAAGACAAGATCACCGTGGCCCGGGCCCGGCGGATCGAGCGCTTCCTGTCGCAGAACACCTACGCGGCGGAGCAGTTCACCGGCGTGCCGGGCTCGACGGTCCCGATCAAGGAGACCATCGAGGCGTTCCGGAAGATCAGCGAGGGTGAGTACGATCACTTCCCCGAGCAGGCGTTCTTCATGTGCGGCGGTCTCGAGGACCTGGAGAAGAAGGCTGAGGAGCTGATGAAGGGCTGAGAAGCCCCCATTCGCCCCGTACCAAAAAGACTGCCCCGGCAATGCCGGGGCAGTCTTTTGTTCACTTTCACGTCCTACCATCGTCGCGGTCCGTTACTCGGGGTCGTCCAGAGCGAAGAACCCGAGATACGTTCTATCCGCACGCTCACCCGAACGAGCGTTGATCTCTGCAACCTTTCGACGACGTGCGCCCGTCTTCCTCTCTGTGGGCGTAACGAACGGAGCTGCTCGTGGGTAAGGCCGGCAAGCGTGGCCGCAAGTCCTCCGTCTGGCGCGGCGTCCCGCGCTGGGCCAGGCTCTGCACGGTGTTCGGCACCGTGCTTGTCGTGCTCAGCGGCGCGGTGCTGGTCGGCACGGAGGCCCTGATGGCCCGCTACGAGGGTGCGGTCGGCAAGGCGGACCTCTTCGGTGACCAGGCGGCGGGCGCCCAGCCGAAGAAGAGCGACATCAAGGGTCCCCTCAACATCCTGCTCGTCGGCATCGACCCCCGTACGCCGACGGCCGCCCCGCTGGCCGACTCGATCATGGTGCTGCACGTGCCGGCGTCGATGGACCGGGCCTACCTCTTCTCCCTGCCGCGCGACCTCTACGTGCCGATCCCGCCGTTCAAGAAGGCGAACTTCCCGGGCGAGACCACGAAGATCAACGCAGCGATGTCGTACGGCAGCAAGGTGCCCGGGGCCAACCCCGACGCGGCGCGGGGCTTCGAGTTGCTCGCCACCACCGTGCAGAACGTGACGGGCATCAAGCGGTTCGACGCCGGTGCCATCATCAACTTCACCGGCTTCCAGAAGATCGTCGACGCGATGGGTGGCGTCGACATGTACATCGAGCGCGAGGTCAAGTCCGAGCACAAGCAGCCGGACGGCAAGCCGCGGCCGGGCAAGACGTACGGCGAGGGTTACGTCGGCCCGCAGGCGGTGTACAAGAAGGGCAACCAGCACCTCAGTGGGTGGCAGGCGCTCGACTACGTCCGGCAGCGCTACCCGAAGAACGGTGTGCCGGACTCCGACTACGGCCGGCAGCGCCACCAGCAGCAGTTCGTCAAGGCCATGGTCGGCCAGGCGTTCAGCGCCGACGTGGTGGCCAACCCGCTCAAGCTGGACAAGGTGCTCCGCGCCGCCGGCCAGTCGCTGATCTTCAACGGTCGGGGCAGCAGCGTCGTCGACTTCGGGCTCGCCCTCAAGGACATCCGCCCCAACACCATCCAGATGATCAAGCTCCAGGGTGGTGAGCTGAAAAACAGCCGGGGCGCCTACCTCGGTGAGCAGTTCCAACCGGACGTCCCGGACTTCTTCACCGCCCTGCACAACGAGCAGCTCGACCCCTTCCTGCTGGAGCATCCGAACTTCGTGAACAAGACCAAGTAGTCGTGGCGCGGGTTCGCCCACCCGCGTTGGGAGCCCGGGCGCGTCAGGCTAGACTTTCGGCAATCCGTAGCCGCAGCAAGGAGACAGCGTGGCAAAGCAGCTTCACGTCGAGCTCGTCGCCGTCGAGGAGAAGGTCTGGTCCGGTGACGCCGAGATGGTCGTCGCCCGGACGACCGAAGGCGAGCTGGGCGTTCTCCCGGGGCACGCCCCGCTGCTCGGCCAGCTCGCGGAGCCCGGTCAGGTCCGGATCAAGCTCGCCGGCGGTGAGCAGGTCTCCTACGAGGTGGCCGGCGGCTTCCTCTCGGTGAGCGCCGACGGCGTCACCGTGTTGGCCGAGAGCGCAACCCCGGTCTCCGCGCAGAGCCGCTGAGCCACACCGGGGATGGACATCGTCGAAGGAATCGGGATCGGCGTAGTCGTCATCCTCGGCGCGCTGCTCACCCTCTTCGTCCGGCGAGCCCTGGTCACCCGCAGCGGTGGCATCATCCGGCTCAGCGTCCGCGTCACCACCATGCTCGACGGCCGTGGCTGGTCGCCCGGCTTCGGCCGGTTCGCCGGTGACGAGCTGCGGTGGTACCGAATGTTCAGCTTCGCGATCCGACCCAAGCGGGTGCTCTCCCGCAAAGATCTGGCGGTCGAACGCCGCCGGCTGCCGGAGGGTCAGGAACGCCTCTCCATGCCGGCCGACTGGGTGATCCTCCGCTGTACCAGTCACCACGCACCGGTGGAGATCGCCATGGCGCGGTCTACCGTCACCGGTTTCCTCTCCTGGCTCGAGGCCGCCCCTCCGGGGGCGGTCTCGCCGCGTATGGCCTCCCAGGACTGGCCGGCTGCCTGAGCGTCGCCTCTGGCCGATCCCGGCGTCTGTGGTTGCGGCCGGGCTATCCGGGACCGCGACCACGAACAGCCGCACCCGCTCCCGGAAGCCCGGACCACGAACAGCCGCACCGCCGCCGGAAACCCGGACCACGAACAGCCGCACCCACAGCCGGAAGCCCGGACCCGCGACCACGAACAGCCGCGCCGCCGCCGGCAACCCCGGGTTTGCGCGGGCGGATGCGGCTGTCTTCGGTTGCGGTCCGGGTTTCCGGGGAGCCCACCCGGCTCCGGGCGGTCAAGCTTGATCCCTGCGCCGGGCGGGCTCCCCGGAAACCCGTCGGGGGCACTCTGTGTCACGTCGGCGCGGGGTTTCGTCACCTACCGTTGCTGGTGCGGCTGGGTCTAGCCGCTCCCGGCTCCCAGGCGGCCTTGATCGACACGGTTTTCATGATGTCGGGGTGTCCTGGCGACTTGATGCCGCGGTTTCAATGAACACGAGTGGATCATGCCCCAGCCGCGCCCGGCGTGCCGGGCCAGGGCTGACGCCCGGCTGGACCCAGCCGGCCAGGGCTGACGGGCCCAGCCGCCCAGGGCTGACGGGCCGGCGGTCGGCGTGCTGGTGGGCGAGCCGGCCGGCTGTCTTGGTTACGCGTGGCGGCGGCCAGAGTGGGAATTCAGACCTCGACGTGGTGCGGTGCACCGACGGTCAGCGCTTGCCGCCCGGCACCCATAGCACATCTCCTGCCGGATTTGCCGTTCTTGACAGGATAAAGAGCAGATCGGAGAGCCGGTTGAGATACTTTGCCGGGAGGGTGCTGGTCCGGTCCGGATCGTGGCTGACCAGCGCCCACGCCGCGCGTTCGGCTCGCCGGGCGGTGGTCCGTGCCACGTGGAGCAGCGCCGCGCCGGGGGTGCCGCCGGGGAGGATGAAGGAGTCGAGCTTGCTGAGGCGTGCGTTGTACTCGTCGCACCAACCTTCGAGGCGCTCGACGTACTCCTCGGTCACCCGCAGCGGCGGGTACTTCGGCTCCGGCTCGACCGGGGTGGACAGGTCGGCGCCGACGTCGAACAGATCGTTCTGCACCGACGCCAGCACGTCGCGAAGCTCCGCTTCGAGGTTTCCCAGTGCGAGTGCGACGCCGATCGCGGCGTTGCACTCGTCGACATCCGCGTACGCGGCGATCCGAGGATCGGTCTTCGGCACCTGCTCGTTGTTGCTCAGCCTGGTCATGCCGGCATCGCCGGCCTTGGTGTAGATGCGCGTGAGGTGGACGGCCATGACGCACAGCCTACGGATACCCGACCTGACGATCCCGGCGCCGCCGGAGAGCGCGACCGGTTGGCCGGTGGTGGTGGGCGCCGGCGACGCGGGCGACCCGGCGGTAAACGATGTCGACGTCATCCGGGTGCACGGCGACGCCCGGCTCACCGGCACCGTGCACGTGGTGGGGGCGAAGAACTCGGCGTTGAAGCTGATGGCCGCCGCGCTGCTCGCCCCGGGCCGCAGTGTGATCACGAACGTCCCACGGATCACCGACATCGCGATCATGGGCGAGGTGCTGCGCCGGCTGGGCTGCGACGTCCGGTTCGACGCGGATGACCCGGTCGACCCGATGGTGGCCCGGGGCGGGGTGGCCCGGTCCCGCTCGGTGACCATCGACGTACCGGAGCAACCGGGCGCGGAGGCCGACTACGACCTGGTCCGGCGGTTGCGCGCGTCGATCTGTGTGCTCGGCCCGCTGCTGGCCCGCCGGGGGTACGTGCGGGTGGCCCACCCCGGCGGCGACGCGATCGGCTCGCGTGGCCTGGACATGCACATCTCCGGGCTGACCCGGATGGGTGCGGAGATCTCCGGCGAGCACGGGTTCGTGATCGCCGAGGCCCCGCACGGGCTGCACGGCGCGGACATCGTGTTGGACTTCCCCAGCGTGGGCGCGACCGAGAACCTGGTGATGGCGGCGGTGCTGGCCCAGGGCGTCACGACGATCGACAATGCCGCTCGGGAGCCGGAGATCGTCGACATCTGCACGATGCTCAGCCAGATGGGCGCGCGGATCTCCGGTGCGGGCACCTCCACGTTGCGGATCACCGGGGTGCCCGGTCTGCACGCGGTGCGGCACGCCACGGTGGGGGACCGGATCGTCGCCGGCACCTGGGCGTTCGGGGCGGCGATGACCCGCGGCGACGTGACGGTGACCGGGCTGGACCCGGCGTACCTGGAGGTCGCGCTGGACAAGGTGGTGGCGGCCGGCGGCCTGGTCGAGACGCGCGGTGACGGCTTCCGGGTACGCATGGACGACCGGCCCCGCGCGGTGGACGTGGTGACCCTGCCGTATCCCGGCTTCGCCACCGACCTGCTGCCGATGGCGATCGGGCTGGCCGCGGTCAGTGACGGGGCCTCGCTGATCACCGAGAACATCTTCGACGGTCGGTTCATGTTCGCGAACGAGATGATGCGGCTCGGCGCGGACATCAAGACCGACGGGCACCACGCGGTGGTCCGCGGGCGGGACCGGCTCTCCGGCGCACCGGTGCAGGCGACCGACATCCGCGCCGGCGCTGGGCTGATCATCGCCGGGCTGTGCGCACAGGGGGTCACCGAGGTTTCCCACGTGCACCACGTCGACCGCGGTTACCCGGACTTCGTGGCCGATCTCCGCGCGCTCGGGGTGGCGGTCGAGCGGGGCACCACCCCGGAGGAACCGGCGCTGGAGATCTGAGACCCGCGGACCACGCGACCGGTGCCTGTCGCGGCGCTCGTGCTGTCAGGCGGCCCGCAGCGAGGCGCGTACGTGCCGTCGCGCGTCGTGGATGCGTGACTTCAGGGTGCCGACCGGAATGTCGAGATGGTCGGCGATCTCGTCGTAGGTCAACTGGCACAGGTCACGCATCACCAGTGGGGCGACCAGTTCGGGTCGGTGCGCCTCAAGCCGTTCCAGTGCGTCGAGCAGGTCGAGCCGGGAGCCCGCGATCACGCTCGTCGTGCGCGGGTCGGCGGCGTCGAGGGGCAGCACTCCCGTGGACTGCTCGTCGGCCCGGCGCTTGAGGCTCCGGTACGTCTGCCGGGCGCAGTTGGCCGTGACGACGTACAGCCAGGTGGAGAACTTCGAGCGTCCCGCGAAGCTGTCAATCTTGCGTGCGACCTGCAGCAGGGCGTCCTGGCACGCCTCCTCGGCGTCCTGCCGGCACGGGAGCAGGCGCAGGCACTGCCGCAGGACCTGCGGGCCGACCCTGATCAGCAGCGCGTCGAGAGCGGCGGCGTCGCCCGTGGCGGCACGGCCGGCAAGCTCCTCAATTTCAAGATCGTCTGACATGCTCCGGCCCCGTTCGTCCCCGTCCTGGGGGCCATAATACGGGCGTGTCAGTACCCGACAAGATCGGCCGATATCGCGTTCTGCGACGAATCGGTTCCGGAGCGTTCGCCACCGTGTGGCTCGGCGCGGACGACGCCCTGGACGCGTCGGTGGCGATCAAGGTGCTGGCCGACAACTGGTCGTACCACGCCGATCTGCGGGAGCGCTTCGAGCAGGAGGCGCGGATCATGCGGCGGACGGATTCCAGCCTGCTCGTGCGTGTTCTCGACGTCGGTGAGCTGCCCGACGGTCGGCCGTACCTGGTGATGCCGTACGCGGCCGGTGGCACCCTCGCGGATCGGCTGGTCTCGGGGCCGATGCCGGTACGGGAGGCCCTGCTCGTCGCGGCCGACATCGCCGGTGCCGTCACGGTGCTGCACGAGGCCGGTGTGCTGCACCGTGATCTCAAGCCGTCCAATGTGCTGTTTCAGCCGGGGGCGGATCGGGATCGGGTGCTCGTCGCCGACCTCGGCCTGGCCAAGGCGCTCGCGAACGCGTCAGGCTTCACCATCGCCGCCGGCACACCCGGCTACATGCCGCCGGAGCAGGCCACTCCTGGCGGCGGCCTGGACATCCGCGCCGACGTGTACGCGATCGGCGCGACCCTGTACCACATGCTGACCGGGAGCCCGCCCGAGCAGGTCAGCCGCGCGGGCCGGGGTGGGCGGTCGGTGCCCAGGCCGTCCCAGGTGCGACCCGGAGTGCCGTCCATGGTGGACGATCTGGTGCGACGCGCGCTGCATCACGATCCCCGGCAACGGTGGGCGTCCGCCGCGGTCCTGCTCGACGAGCTGCACCGGGTCATCGCGTCGATGGAACGACACAGGGGCCGTGGCCGTTTCGTGCGGTGGTCGGGAAGGGTTGTCGGGGTCGGGGTCGCACTGACCGCGGTGCTGGCGACGGCGGGCTCCAACGCCACACTGGCGACCCGGTCGGGTTGGGTACGCGTGTACGACGTCTCTGGTGCCCTGTCGGTCGCGGTGCCGTCGAGCTGGGCCGGCGAGGTGAAGGACGCCGGCTGGGATCCTTCGGTGCTGCGACTCCCCGCTGGCCAGGCGCCGGGTCTCGTGATCGCCCCGGACCTCGGCGCCTGGCCCGACCCGGCGAGCGACATACCCGGGGTGTTCGTCGGTGCGAGCAAGGCGTTGCTTGCCGGCGGCGCGGCACCCGCGCTGCCCAGCCACACCTCCTGCGTCAGGCAGCCCGACCGGACCCTGGACGTGGGTGGTAACCAGGCCCGGGTGCGGCGCTGGACCTCGTGCGGCGCCGCGGTCTCCTTCAGCGAGGTGGTGCTCGGCGTGCCGCAGCGCGGCTTCGGCGTCTACCTACAGATCAAGCAGGTAGGCGCCGCCGACCTGACCGACGAGATCCTGGCCGACCTGCGGTTGTCCAGCTCACTGGCGCCGCAGGCCGGCCGGGTCCGATCCGTCTATTCGTAGCAGTCCTGGTTCTTGAGCTGCAGGGCCAGCGCGGTGACCTTGCCGTTCCTCGTCGCGATGCGGTAGGAGGCCTTGTTGTTGCCGGGGGTCGTTGCGTAGCCCCGGGCGTTTGCCGCGTCCGCGTTCTCGGCGGGCCGGTACGCCGGGTAGATCCGGAGCATCTCGGCGCTTGACATGCCGATGCGCAGACCCTCGGGCGTCTTGATGCCGGACCACGCGCTGATGGCGGCGATTCCCAGGGTCGGCGAGAGGGTGACGGCTCCCTCTTCGAACGGGGCGGCGCGCAGGGTTGCCGTACCGCAGCGGCCCGTGGTGGCGAACGGGCGCAGCATTTCTGTCGCGGTGGCCTGCTGACGGGTCATTCCGAGCTTCAGCGAGCCGATGCCATCCGGGCCCAGGACGAGCGGAGCGCTGGTGGTGGCGCTGCTCGACGGCCGCACCGACGGCGTGGACGGCGTGGACGACGCGGACGGCGTGGGCGGCGTGGACGACGCGGGCGTCCCGGTGGTGGCCGCGCTGGTCGTGGGGTCTGGTGAGCCGGCCGGGGCGGCGTTGCCGTCCTGGTGCGCGGGTGTCGCACACCCGGCGACGAGGAGAAGGCAGGCGAGGGTTCCGGCAACGGACGTGGCACGCATCGTGAGCTCCTGGCTTGTTCCGCTTGGTGTTTGTTGTCGTAGGGTTCGATGCACCCGCGAGGGAGTTTGTTCGGAGAACGGAGTCGTGAATCCGTCACCGGTCGCCCTGGGGGGCGCCAGACATCCTTTCGTGCCGAGCACTTAGTCATCGTTCAGGTCTGCCGGCTAGGGTGCAGTGAGGCACTCAATCGCAGCGAGGGAGAAGTAGATGGCGGGTCGACTCGCGGTCGTCGGGGCGGGGTTGATGGGTTCCGGCATCGCCCAGGTGGCGGCGCAGGCGGGCTGGCAGGTGACGCTGCGCGACCTGGACGACGCGGCCACCAACCGGGGGATCGGCGGCATTCGGAAGTCACTTGAGAAGTTCGCCGAGAAGGGCAAGATCGAGGCGTCCGAGGTCGAGGCGACGCTGGCCCGGATCACCCCGACCACCGAGCTGGAGGCGGCGGCCGACGCGGACATCGTGGTCGAGGCGGTCTTCGAGCGGCTGGAGATCAAGCACGAGGTGTTCCGCGCCCTGGACAAGATCTGCAAGTCGGACGCGGTGCTCGCCACCAACACCTCGGCCATCCCGGTCACCCAGATCGCCGCGGTGACCGAGCGGCCCGAGGCGGTCGTCGGCACCCACTTCTTCTCCCCGGTGCCGATGATGCAGCTCTGCGAGCTGGTGCGCGGTTATTCGACAAGCGACGCGACGCTCGACACCGCGCGGGCGTTCGCCGAGGAGATCGGCAAGACGGTGGTGGTGGTCAACAGGGACATCGCCGGCTTCGTCACCACCCGGTTGATCTCTGTCCTGGTGATGGAGGCGGTCAAGCTCGTGGAGTCCGGCGTGGTGTCGGCCGAGGATCTGGACACCGCCTGCCGGCTGGGCTTCGGGCACGCGATGGGCCCGCTGGCCACCACCGACCTGACCGGCGTGGACGTGCTGCTGCACGCCTCGAAGAACATCTACACCGACACGGCCGACGAGAAGTTCTTTCCGCCGGAGCTGCTCCAGCGGATGGTCACCGCCGGCGACCTGGGCCGCAAGACCGGCAAGGGTTTCTACACGTACTGAGGGAGGTCGGCCGGGGCGGCATCCCGCCCCGGCCGGTCGGTCAGCCGTCGCGCCTGGTGGTCCAGCGGAACGTGGTCAGGCAGAGCACCAGACCGATCACGCACCACAGGGCCAGCACCAGCGCGACCCGGCCCAGCTCGAACGAGCCGCCCGGTTCCTGGGCGCCGAAGCTCTCCGGCAGGAAGACCGACCGCAGCCCCTGGCACATCCACTTGAGCGGGAACAGCGCCGCCACCTGCTGCATCCAGGTGGGCAGGTCGGTGAAGACGAAGAACACCCCGGAGATGAACTGGAGCACCAGGGCGACCGGGGTGACCACCGCCGAGCCGCTGCGGGCGGTGCGGGCCAGCGACGAGATGGCGATGCCGCACAGGGTGCACGCGGTCACGCCGAGCACGGCTACCCAGCCGAAGGTGAGCCACTTCCCGGCGGTGCCCGGCAGGTCGAGGTCGAACAACGCCACAGCGACGGCAAGCAGCAGCGCGGTCTCGGCGATGCCGATCCCCACCACCATGAGGACCTTGCCGGCGAACCACACCCACTTCGGCATCGGCGTGCCCTGGTAGCGCTTGAGCACCCCGCGGTCGCGCTCGATCGGGATCCAGACGCCCAGGTTCTGGAAGCTCACAGTCATCAGGCCGGTCGCGATCATGCCGGTGATGAAGTACTGCGTGTACTTGACCCCGCCACCGATCTCGCCGCTGAAGATCGACGCGAAGATCAGGATCATGATGATCGGGAAGCCCATTGTGAAGACCACAGACTCCCGGCTGCGCAGGAACTGGGTGATCTCCAGTCGGCCCTGGCGCAGGGCGAGCGCGCCAGCACGTGGTAGCCGGCCGCGGGTGATGGTGAGCGGTGTGGCCGGCTTCGTCGTGGTCGTCATCGCGCGTGTCCGATCATGGTGAGGTAAACGTCCTCCAGGGTCGGTCGGGTCACCGTGAGCCCGGGAACCTCGCCGCCATAACGCGCGGCCAGGTCGGCCACCAGGGCCGTCGGCGTCGCGGTTTGGGCAAGCTCCGGCGTCCCGTCCGGGGTACGCCAGGAGACCGTGGCAAGGGCCTCCTGCCGGTTGCCCAGCCGGTTCGGGGCGGCCACCTCGACCAGCCGGCCGCCGGCGATCACCCCGACCCGGTCGGCGAGCGCCTCCGCCTCGTCCAGATAGTGCGTGGTGAGCACGATCGTGGTGCCGGCCGCGGCGAGGTCGCGGATCAGCTCCCAGAACTCGCGGCGGGCCTCCGGGTCGAAGCCGGTGGTCGGCTCGTCGAGGAAGAGCAGCTCGGGGCGACCGATGATGCCCAGCGCCACGTCCAGGCGGCGCTTCTGACCGCCGGAGAGGGTGTGCGTACGCGCCTTCGCCTTGTCGGCCAGCCCGACCCGTTCGATCACCTTGCCCGGGTCGTCGGCGTCGGGATAGAAGCCGGAGAAGTGCCGGATCACCTCGGCCACTGTCAGCTCGTCGAACTCGCCGGTGCCCTGGAGCACGATGCCGACGCGGGAGCGCCAGTCGGTGTCCGGTTTCTCGGGGTCCGTGCCGAGCACCGAGACCTCACCGGCATCCCGGTGTCGGTAACCCTCCAGGATCTCCACGGTGGTGGTCTTCCCGGCGCCGTTCGGGCCGAGCAACGCGAACACCTCGCCCCGGCGTACGTCGAGGTCCACGCCCGCCACCGCGACGTTGTCGCCGTACGCCTTGCGCAGCCCACGGACGGAGATGGCCAGCTCGTCATCCATGCCGTCAAGTGTGCGTCCTGACCCGACCGGCGTCGTGTCCGGGGTGTAGCGGTGCGCACCACTGCGCGTACTTCGCACCCGGACATCCCCGACATGGACCTGTGTGGTTTTCCACAACCCGTTTTACTGAACGGTAACTTAAGCTCCAGGCATGGATGAGACGGCATCTGCGGGGCGGCTGCCCGAGCGGGACCGCCCGTGGGTGATGCGCACCTACGCCGGGCACTCGTCGGCCACCGCGTCCAACGCCCTCTTCCGGCGCAACCTGGCAAAGGGGCAGACCGGCCTCTCGGTCGCCTTCGACCTGCCCACCCAGACCGGGTACGACCCGGACCACGAGTTGGCCGCCGGTGAGGTCGGCCGGGTCGGCGTGCCGGTGGCCCACCTCGGCGACATGCGGGCGCTCTTCGACGGCATACCGCTCGCCGAGATGAACACCTCGATGACCATCAACGCCCCGGCGATGTGGCTGCTCTCCCTCTACGGCACCGTCGCCATGGAGCAGGGCTGGACCGCCGACATGCTCGCCGGGACCACCCAGAACGACATCATCAAGGAGTACCTGTCCCGGGGGACCTACATCTTTCCGCCGGCCGCGTCGCTGCGGCTCACCGCCGACGTCATCGCCCACACGGTGACGACGATGCCCCGGTGGAACCCGGTGAACATCTGCTCGTACCACCTCCAGGAGGCCGGTGCCACGCCGGTGCAGGAGGTGGGCTTCGCGCTGGCCACCGCGGTAGCCGTGCTCGACGCGGTCCGGGACTCCGGCCAGGTGCCGCCGGAGCGGATGGGTGACGTGGTGCAGCGGGTCTCGTTCTTCGTCAACGCAGGTGTGCGCTTCGTCGAGGAGATCGCCAAGATGCGCGCGTTCGGCGTGCTCTGGGACGAGATCACCCGGGACCGGTACGCGGTCACCGACGCCCGGCAACGACGGTTCCGCTACGGCGTGCAGGTCAACTCGCTCGGCCTCACCGAGGCGCAGCCGGAGAACAACATCCAGCGCATCGTGCTGGAGATGCTCGGGGTGACGATGTCCCGCGACGCGCGGGCCCGCGCCGTGCAGCTGCCCGCCTGGAACGAGGCGCTCGGCCTGCCCCGCCCCTGGGACCAGCAGTGGTCGCTGCGGATGCAGCAGGTCCTGGCGTACGAGTCGGATCTGCTCGAATACCCGGACCTGTTCGCCGGCTCGCACGTGATGACAGCGCTGGTGGACGAGATCGTCACCGGGGCCCGGGTCGAACTGGACAAGGTGCTGGAACTGGGCGGCGTGGTGGCGGCCGTGGAGACCGGCTACCTCAAGAGCGCGCTCGTCGCCTCGCTGGCCGAGCGCCGCCGCCGGATCGAGTCCGGTGCCGACGTGGTGGTCGGGGTCAACCGCTACCCCGAGACCGAGCCCTCGCCGCTCACCGCCGCCGGAGCGGACGCCGTCGAGCAGGTCGACCCCGCGGTCGAGGCCGCCGCTGTCGAGGGCGTACGCCGATGGCGTGCCGATCGGGACGGCGCGGCAGTGGACGCGGCACTCGACCGGCTCCGCGCGGACGCCGCGACCACCACCAACCTGATGCCGGCCACCCTGGCGTGCGTGCGGGCCGGGGTGACCACCGGCGAGTGGGCCGGCGCGCTGCGGCAGGTCTTCGGCGAGTACCGGGCACCCACCGGCCTGGCCGGTGCCACCGGCGGCGGTGGCGGGGGCCCGCGCCTCGCCGCCGTCCGCGAACGGGTCGTCGCCACCGCCCGGGAGTTGGGCAGCGGCCGGCTGCGGCTGCTGGTCGGCAAACCGGGACTGGACGGGCACTCCAACGGCGCGGAGCAGATCGCGGTACGCGCCCGCGACGCCGGTTTCGAGGTCGTCTACCAGGGCATCCGGCTGACCGCGGGACAGATCGTCGCCGCCGCGGTAGAGGAGGACGTCGACCTGGTCGGGCTGTCGGTGCTCTCCGGTTCGCATCTGGCCGCCGTGCCCGCGGTGCTCGACGGGCTGCGCGCCGCCGGGCGGGCGGACCTACCGGTGGTCGTGGGCGGCATCATCCCCGCCGGTGACGCGGACACGCTCCGGGCGGCCGGGGTGGCCCGGGTCTTCACCCCGAAGGACTTCGCCCTCACCGACATCATCGACGACCTGGTGACCGTCATCCGGAGGGCCAACGACCTGCCCTGATCCGGCCGTCGGCGGGTCAGCGGCTGGCGTACGTCATGCAGTCGGCCAGGTCGTTGTCCGGGCCGACCCGGATGGCCGACGCGTGGCACTCCAACTGCTCGTTGTGCCGGCAGTCGGCCCGCTGGCAGGCGCCGACCTGGGCGGTCAGGCCATCCACCCCGCCGCGTACCGGCGACTCGACGAAGGTGTGGCAGTGCGCGTGATCCATGCTGCCGATCGTGATCGCGAAGGCGTGGCAGTCACCCGCCTGGTTGTACGCGCACGCGGCGACGACACATTCCTGGACTCGGGGCATCTCCAACGCTGCGGTCATGCCAACCTCCTCTAGGTCTTTGCCCCGATCCTAGGCTTTTGTCGGCCCGGCCGACCCCGATATGCCAGGCCCGACCGGCACCTGCGCTCAGACCCGGAAGCCGGCGGCGCGGGCCGCCTCGCGTTCCCGGCGGCGTTCCGAGCGCCGTCGCAGGAACCAGTAGAAGAAGGCCACCAGGCCGAGCAGGAAAGCAAGCACCAGCACCGGCAGGACGATCGCCACCAGGGAGACCACAACGCTTGTGGCATCCTCGGCGGTGCTGGCCACCGGGGCGCCGAACCCGGCGGTGGTCGCGTTGATCACCGGCCGGGCGGCGGACTTGAGCAGGTGTACGCCCAACGCCAGCAGCACGCCGGTGGCGACCGGCACCCACTCGTGCGACGAGAAGAAACTCCCCGGGTCGCTGACCGTCACCGTCTCCGACGAGGATCCGGCACCGAAGGCCAGGCCACCGGCGGTGGGACGGACCACTGTCTGCACCACGTCGTTTATGTGGTCGACCACCGGCACCTTGTCCGCCACCGTCTCCACGGCGAGCAACACGGCCAGGATGACGATGACCCAGCCGTTGCCGAGCCAGGTCCAGCCGCTTGGCAGGTCGATCAGGTCGGTGTAGCGGCCGAGCAGGCCGAGGACAAGAAGGGGTATGTAGGCGTTCAGGCCCGCCGAGGCGGCGAGGCCGGTGCCGGTGAGGACTTCGAACACGGTCTCAGCATCGCATCGACGCGCCAGTGCCGCTCGGTGGCGACCGCTGGGTCCTCGGCTACCCTCGTCGGGTGCGGTTGGTCATTGCGAAGTGCTCGGTGGACTATGTCGGACGGCTCTCGGCTCACCTGCCGCCGGCCACCCGGTTGCTGATGGTGAAGGCGGACGGGTCGGTGTCGATCCATGCCGACGACCGGGCGTACAAGCCGTTGAACTGGATGAGCCCGCCGTGCCGGTTGGAGGAGGCCCCCGGCGTGTGGCGGGTGGTCAACAAGGCCGGCGAGGAGCTGCGGATCACCCTGGAGGAGATCTTCCAGGACACCTCGTACGAGCTGGGCGTGGACCCGGGCCTGCGCAAGGACGGGGTGGAGGCGCACCTGCAGGAGTTGTTGGCCGCCAACCCCGGTGCGTTGGGCGAGGGGTTCACGCTTGTCCGCCGCGAGTACATGACGGCGATCGGCCCGGTCGACCTGCTCTGCCGGGACGCCAACTCCGGTGCGGTCGCCGTGGAGGTCAAGCGGCGCGGCGACATCGACGGTGTGGAGCAGCTGACTCGATACCTCGAGTTGATGAACCGTGACCCGCTGCTCAGCCCGGTGGCCGGGGTCTTCGCGGCTCAGGAGATCAAGCCGCAGGCCCGGGTGCTCGCCGCCGACCGGGGCATCCGGTGCGTGGTCGTGAACTACGACCAGTTGCGGGGCATCGAGAAGGACGAACTGACGCTCTTCTGATCGGGCTCACCCGCCGGTACGCACCGCGATCAGCGACTTGGGCAGGCCGAACGCCCGCTCGACAAGCATTGTCGAGTCGGGGAAGTAGTGGCGCATCTGCGAGCGGTCGAGCAGTTCGGTCCAGAGCACCTGGTGGATGGCGGCCTCGTGACTGCGGGTCGGCTTGTGGCCCAGCGGCCAACGGCGGGCGAGCGCGGTGCGCAGTCGCACCGGCAGGAACTGCATCCCGGGCGCGATCCAGTGTGGCTCGATGGGGAAGTAGCGGTAGGGCGTCTGCACCCAGTGCCGGTCGGCCATCGCGCGGGCGGTGGCGGCGAAGCGCAGCCGGCGTTCGTGCCCGCCCACATGCTCCAGCACGGAGTTGGAGAAGACCAGGTCGTAGTCGCTCCTGGTGAGGCGCGGTGGCAGCTCGCAGGCGTCGGCCTGTTCGACGTGGGCCCAGTCCGGCACGACGGCTGGCGGCTGCTCCAGGTTGATGACCGTCACCCGGGCCGGCCGGACGGTCGCGCGGTGCCAGGTGCCGAGCCGGCCGCCCAGGTCGACCACGTGCATGTCGCCGATGTCGGGAAAGGTGCGCGCCAACCAGTCCGAGCGGTGCCGGCGCCGCCGCGCACTCCACGACTGGTCGCTGTCGACAAGGCGGTAGCGCAATCGATTGGGGCCCATTTAACGTAATGTACCGCCGCTGACATCGCACATAAACATGTGGATACGCCGATCCTTAGTGAAGATCGGTTATCTGACACTCACCTTCCGTACATAATTTTGATGGCCTTGACGAGTCGGGCCACGTCGGTCGGGGTCCGTTCGAAGGTCATCGAGGGCAGCAGCGAGCGGGCCCGACGGCGGGTCACGGCCTTGGCCCGGCCGAACTCGCGCAGCCCGTCCGCCCCGTGGATCCGCCCGAAGCCGGAGTCGCCGACCCCACCGAAGGGCAGGGTGGACATGCCGGCGAAGGTCAGTGAAGAGTTGATCGCGGCCATTCCGGAGCGCAGCTGCCTCGCGATGGCCACCGCCCGCCGCCGGCCGAAGACCGAACCGCCGAGGCCGTACGACAGGGCGTTGGCGCGGCTGACGGCCTCGTCGGCGTCGCGGACCCGGCTGATGGTGAGCGTCGGGCCGAAGGTCTCCTCACGGACGGCGGCCGACTCCTCCGGGACGTCCACGAGCACCGTCGGGTGCACGTACGGCGGCTGGACCGCGCTCGGGCCGCCGAGCACGGCACGCCCGCCGGAGGCGATCGCCGCGTCGATGTGCTGGCGGATCACGTCGAGTTGCCGGGGCATGGTGATCGGCCCGATGTCGGTGCCCTCCGGCCCGACGGTCAACCGACCGGCCCGGGCGACCACCTTGTCGACGAAGGCGTCGAAGACCGAGTCGACGGCGTACACCCGCTCGATGCCGATGCAGGTCTGACCCGCGTTTGTCATGCCGCCCCAGACGCACGCCTCGGCCGCGGCGTCCAGGTCGGCGTCGCTGTCGACGATCATGGCGTCCTTGCCGCCGCCCTCGATCAGCACCGGGGTCAGCGTCTCGGCGCAGGCGGCCATCACCTTCCGGGCGGTGGCGGTCGAGCCGGTGAAGGCCACCTTGTCGACCCCGGAGCGGCACAGCGCCGCCCCCACGTCGCCCAGCCCGTGCACTGCGGTGAACACCTGGTGCTCGGGCACCACCTCGGCGAAGCTGTCCACCAGCCACTGGCCGGCGGCCGGGGTGTATTCGCTCGGCTTGAGCACCACGGCGTTGCCGGCGGCCAACGCGTACGCGGCGGAACCGATCGGGGTGAAGACCGGATAGTTCCAGGGCCCGATCACGCCGACGACACCGTGCGGCTGGTATTCGAGGTGGCCGGAGAACTCGGCGAGGATCAGCCGGGACCGCACCCGGCGCGGGCCGAGTACGCGGCTGGCGTTGCGGGCGGCCCAGTCGATGTGCTCGATCGCGGTGACGATCTCGACGATGGCGTCGGCGGTCGGCTTGCCGCCCTCGACATGCACCAGCTGGGCCAGCTCCTCGATGCGTTTGGCGAGCAGGGCACGCCAGCGCAGCATCCGTTCGCGGCGGTCGGTGAAGTCGAGCCCGGCCCACCACCCGCCGGCCGTGCGGGCGTTCTCGACGGCCCGCCGGACGTCGGCGTCGGTAGCGACCGGGAACCGGCCGGCTTCCGCACCGGTGGCCGGGCTGGTGGAGACCAGCCGACCTGCCTCGATGACCGGAAGACCGGGGACATGCACAGCCGTCATGGCGGAAGTCTAGACCCGAAGATTACTCACGGGTAGGTCCGGATCGTGACCAACCGGGCCGGAGCCGTAGCGCTTCGCCTGATCGTTTATCAGTGCAGGCCACGATGCCGATGACGAAAACGACCCGCCCGAACCGTCGAACGGTGGGTAGCCGGGAGGTGACGAGGAGCTGACCGGCCGGTCGGTATCGATGACTACCGTCTGATGGCAGGCTGACGCGCGGAGTAACGGTGTGGGGTGGAGGGCTGACTGTCCATGGAGGAACATCCGGAACTTATGCCGCTGTTGACTGTGGCGGGTGGGCCGATGCGCGGAGCGAGCTTTCGACTTCGGGTCGAGCCGCAGGTGGTCGGTCGGGCACCGACCGGTCACGTCGTCATCAGCGACCCGCACCTGAGCCGCCGCCACGCGGAGGTGTGGTTGGCCCCGGAGGGCCCGTCGCTGCGCGACCTCGGCTCGACAAACGGCACCTGGCTCAACGATCGCCGGATAACCGACGTCGAGCGGCTCTCCGACGGCGACGTGATCCGACTCGGCCGTACCGAGCTGCGCCTGTTCGACCCGGGGGTGGCCCACACCGATCCGGTGGGGCTCAGTTTCGGCCCGTCCCGGCGCGACGTTCGACCGACACTGCCGCTGCCGTTGGCCGCGCCGCCCAGCGCCCGCCGCTGACCGGGGCACGCCGACCCGGGCGTGGCCCACACCTGGGCCGCACCCGGGGTGGCGGTCCCGCACCTGGACCCGCACCGGCCGGCCTGGCACCATCGCGCGGATGGAAACCGAGCAGCGCAGCGTCCCGGCGAACGGCATCACCCAGGCGGTACGGGTGGCCGGACCGCCGGACGGCACCCCGGTGCTGCTGATCCACGGCAACTGCTCGTCGGCGCTGTTCTGGGAGCCGCTGGTCCGGCGGCTACCGCCGACCCTGCGGGTGGTCGCCCCCGACCTGCGCGGATACGGCGACACCGAGACCGCCCCGGTAGACGCCACCCGAGGCCTGCGCGACTTCGCCGACGACGTGGCCGCCCTGCTCGACGACCCGACCCTGTTCGACAGCGACGGCACCCGCCCGGTGGTGGTCGGGCACTCCCTCGGCGGCGGGGTGGCGATGCGCCTCCTCGTCGACCACCCGGACCGGGTGGGCGCGTTGCTGCTCGCGGCACCGGTCTCCCCGTACGGCTTCGGTGGCACCCGCGACCTGACCGGCACCCCGACCACCGCCGACTTCGCCGGCACCGGCGCGGGCTCGGCCAACCCGGACTTCGTCGCCCGGCTCGCCGCCGGCGACCGGAGCGCGGACACCCCAGCCAGCCCGCGCGCCGTCCTGCGCGCCACCTACGTGGCCGACCCGGCGACCCTGGGCACCGACGAGGACCTGCTGCTGGACACCGTGCTCTCCACCGCCACCGGCGACGACAACTACCCGGGCACGGCGGTGCCCTCGACGAACTGGCCGGGCACCGCGCCGGGCGAACGTGGCGTGCTCAACGCGCTCGCACCGACCTGGTTCCGGCTCGCCGACGAGCTGGTGGCCGTCGCCGACAAGCCTCCGGTCACCTGGGTACGCGGCGACGCCGACGTCATCGTCTCGGACACCTCGCTGTTCGACCTGGCGTACCTGGGCTCGCTCGGTCTCGTGCCCGGCTGGCCGGGCGAGGCGGCCTGCCCACCCCAGCCGATGGTCGGCCAGACCCGGTCGGTGCTGGATCGGTACGCGGCGGCCGGCGGCGCGTACCAAGAGGTGGTGTTGCCCGGCTGCGGGCACAGCCCGCACCTGGAACGGCCTGCGGAATTCGTCGCCGAGCTAATGGCGCTCACCGACGGGCTGGCCGCCTAGCGACGGTCCCGCATCGTCGGCGGTGACATGTGCCACGGCGTCTCGACAACCGGACGTCACGTGGCAGACTCGCGCGCAAAGCCTTAGCGGCCGTTCAGGGTCGTGTGGAGTGTCTGGGGAGGCCGGTCGTGGCGCGCGAGTTCAACACCGTGGGTGTGGTGGGGCTGGGCACCATGGGTGCCGGCATCGTCGAGGTCTTCGCCCGCAACGGCATCGACGTGGTCGCTGTCGAGATCTCCGAGGCGGCGCTGGACCGCGGCCGGGCCACCCTCACCGCCTCCACCGACCGGGCGGTCGCCAAGGGCAAGCTCGCCGCGGCGGACCGCGACGCCCTGCACGAGCGCGTGCACTTCGCTGTCGGGCTGCCCGCGCTGCACTCCGTCGACCTGGTCATCGAGGCGGTGCCCGAGCACCTCGACCTCAAGCAGCGGATCTTCGCCGAGCTGGACCGGGTCTGCCGGCCGGACGCCATCCTCGCCACCAACACCTCGTCGCTGAGCGTCACCGAGATCTCGGTGGCCACCACCCGGCCCAACCAGGTGATCGGGATCCACTTCTTCAACCCGGCGCCGGTGATGAAGCTTGTCGAGGTGGTCCGCACCGTGGTCACCTCGCCCGAGGTCGTCGCCGACGTCGAGGCGCTCTGCGCCCGGCTCGGCAAGGTCGACGTCACCATCAACGACCGGGCCGGTTTCATCGCCAATGCGCTGCTCTTCGGCTACCTCAACCACGCGGTCGGCATGTTCGAGGCGCACTACGCGACCCGGGAGGACATCGACGCGGCCATGAAGCTCGGCTGCGGCCTGCCGATGGGCCCGCTGGCGCTGATGGACCTGATCGGCCTGGACACCGCGTACGAGATCCTGGACACCATGTACCGGCGCGGCGGGCGGGACCGCAGGCACGCCCCGGTGCCGCTGCTGAAGCAGATGGTGACCGCCGGGTTGCTCGGTCGGAAGTCCGGCCGGGGCTTCTACACCTACGAGCGGCCCGGCTCGCCGGTGGTCGTACCGGATGAGGTGACGCCGCTGACGTCGGACGGCGGGCTCGCCGACGGCGCGCGAGTGATCGCCAAGGTCGGCGTGGTGGGGTCCGGAACGATGGCCACCGGAATCATCGAGGTCTTCGCGAAGGCCGGCTACGAGGTCGTCTCGGTGACCCGCGGCGCGGAGAAGTCCGCGACGGTCTGCGAGGCGGTGAAGACGTCGCTGAACAAGGGCGTGGTGCGCGGCAGGCTCACCGAGGCTGACCGCGACGCCGCGCTCGGCCGGATCAGCTGGTCGGCCACGCTCGACCACCTCGCCGACGTGGACCTGGTGGTCGAGGCGGTGATCGAGGAGTTGAGCGTGAAGAAGGCGCTCTTCGCGAGCCTCGACGAGATCTGCAAGCCGGGCGTGGTGCTTGCCACCACCACCTCCTCGCTGCCGGTGATCGACGTGGCGATGGCCACCCACCGACCGGCCGACGTGGTGGGACTGCACTTCTTCAACCCGGCACCGGTCATGCCGCTGGTCGAGGTGGTCCGCACGATCCGCACCTCCCCGGAGACCATCGCCACCGCCCGTGCCGCCTGCGCCGCACTCGACAAGACCGGTGTGGTCTGCGCTGACCGGTCCGGGTTCATCGTCAACGCGTTGCTCTTCCCCTACCTGAACGACGCGGTGAAGATGCTCGAGGCCAGCTACTCGACGGCCGACGACATCGACCACGCCATGAAACTCGGCTGCGGCTACCCGATGGGCCCGTTCGAGCTGCTCGACGTGGTCGGCCTGGACGTCGCGCTGGCGATCCAGCGCGAGCTGTACCTGGAGCTGCGCGAGCCGGGCTTCGCGCCCGCGCCGCTGCTGGAGCACCTGGTCACCGCCGGCTACCTGGGCCGCAAGACCCGTCGCGGTTTCCGCGACCACTCGCACCGCTGACGGGGTCAACGCCGGAGGGGCCCGGCCGCGTCTGAGGGATGTGACCTTCGAGGAGTACGTCGGTAGCCGCGGCCCGGCCCTGATCCGGCTGGCGCGGCTGCTGACCGGTGACGAGCACCGGGCTGAAGACCTCACCCAGGAGGTGCTGTCCCGGGCGTACGTGCACTGGCGCAAGATCTCGCGGGCGGACCGACCCGACGTGTATGTACGTCGAATGCTGGTCAACGCCAACAACTCCTGGTGGCGTCGCCGGTCCAACCGTGAGTTGGTCGTCGACACCTTCGCCGACCGGGCGCAGCGTGGCGACCTCGGCCGCGAGGCGGCCGACCGGGACGAGATGTGGCGGCTCATCCTCGGCCTGCCCGAACGCCAGCGGGCGGTGCTGGTGCTGCGCTTCTACGAGGACCTCGACGACGCGACGATCGCCCAGATCCTGGACTGCTCGCCGGTCACCGTCCGCACCCACGCGATGCGGGCGCTCGCCAACCTCCGGGAGCGCTGCGGTGCCCCGGCCACGAACGGGAGCCGGTCGTGATCGACCTCGACGAACAGATCGCCCAGACCCTGCGGGAGCATGCCGAGGGTGGCGTGGACACCGACCGGCTGTTGCGAGCCTCCCGTGCTCGGGGCCGCCGCAGACAGGTGCACCGCCGGGCCGCCATGGGCACCGCCCTGTGCCTCGTCGGGGCGCTCGGCTTCGTCGGAGTTACCGGATCGGACCTCGACGAACTGACCGGCCGCCTGCCCTGGACCACTGCGACGTCCACGCCCTCCGTGGTCCTGCCGCGCGCCGACGGAGTGCCCGGCGCCGCCGCCGACCCGACGCTGGTGGGTGCCGATCCGCAGGTGCTGCACTTCGGCGTCGACCCGGCGCGGGCGCGCTACCTGGGCTGGGAGGTGATCCGAGATCACGCCGAGAGGGTACGGCTCAGCGTGGCGGGCAGTGAGGAGGTGCTTATCGACGTGAGTCGCAACGTGGAGGTGTTCTCCGGCAGCGTCACCGTCGACGGCACCTCGTTCGACGTGACCGAGTCGGGACGCCCGGTGTTCGACGGCGCGATCCGCCCGGCCAGCGGTGTGGCCGGCGCGCTCGTCATGTTGTGGCAGCCCGTGCCGGGCCTGTACGCCCGCGCCGTCATGTTGCAGGGAAACCGGGCCGTGCTGACCAAGGCGGTCGAGGCCCTGCGGTGGAAGGAGGCCCGACGGTGCGCCGCGCCGCTGCGGCTCGGTGCCCTGCCCGAGGGCGCGAAGGTCACCGGCTGCTCGGTCGACGTCGACTCGTACCCGAGAGTGGTCACCGCCCGGTTCGACGTGGTGCGAGCCCCGACGGAGAGAATGTCGGTGGAGTACCGGTATGTGAGTCAGGGGGGTACCTACACCAACGCCGATCGGACCATCGCCGGCCGGCCGGCGTTGCTCTCGGGGAGGGGGACGAGGTTGGAACTGGTCGGCATCCCCAAGACGACGGTGCTCGCCGATTTCGCGTGGCCCGCCGGCGAAGGAACTCCCATGAACTGGCCGAAAAGCTTCACCGAGGCGGACGCGACGCTGGTGCTGGCGGACGTGAAACTGTCGGAGGACCCGACCAGGTCGCAGACCTGGGAGTGACCTCGACCGTCGGGCGGGCCGGCCGGAAGGTCGTCCCGCCCGACGGAACGTACGCTTGGTGACTGTGAGCCCCCGTCGCAACCGCCCTCGCCGGGACGAGAACGCCAACCTGGACGCCGACCGTGTCCGGCAGGGCGTCGCCTCGGTGCAGCAGTGGACCGACGGCGCCTGGCAGGTGCGTGGGATCGGCGCGGGGGCGTCCGTCAAGACGTACCGCTGCCCCGGTTGTGACCAGGAGATCCGACCCGGGGTGGCGCACCTGGTGGCCTGGCCGGCGGACGGCCTGGGTGACCTGACCGACCGGCGGCACTGGCACAGCGGCTGCTGGCGGGCCCGGGACCGGCGCGGGCCGGCGGTGCAGCGCGGCCGGGGCACCCCGCGCTACTGACCGAGCGACCTGGATCACCCTGTTCGTGCCTGGGCGGGCGGCGGCGCTCACTTCACGACACACTTGGGCGGTGAGCACAGCGATCCGCGCGTCGTCGATCCTGCCCGGCCGCCGGGAGGACATCGAGCTGCACACCGCCGACGGTCTGCGGCTGGTCGGCGAACTGGCACTGCCGGCCGACCGGCCGCCGGTGGCCACCCTGGTCTGCCTGCACCCGCTGCCCACCCACGGCGGAATGATGGACAGCCACGTCTTCCGTAAGGCGGCCTGGCGGTTGCCCGCCCTGGCCGACCTGGCCGTGCTGCGGTTCAACACCCGGGGCACCAGCAGCCTGCGCGGCACCAGCGAGGGAGCCTTCGACGGCGCGGTGGGGGAGCGCTACGACGTGGCCGCCGCCATCGAGTACGCGGAGTTCGCCGAGCTGCCCAACATCTGGCTGGTCGGTTGGTCGTTCGGCACCGACCTGGCGTTGAAGTACGGCTGTGACCCGGCGGTCGCCGGGGCGATCCTGCTCTCCCCGCCGCTGCGCTTCTCCGCCCCGGAGGACCTGGCCACCTGGGCCGCCTCGGGTCGGCCGCTGACGGCGCTGGTGCCCGAGTTCGACGACTACCTGCGGCCGACCGAGGCGCGGGAGCGGTTCGCCGCCGTGCCGCAGGCCGAGGTGGTCGGGGTCCCGGGCGCCAAGCACCTCTGGGTGGGCGACGCGGAGACGGTGCTCGACGAGATCGTCCGGCGGGTCAACCCGGCCGTCGAGGTGCCGCTCCCGACGACCTGGGACGGCCCGATGGAGTCCGGCGACGTCAGCGCGTACGCCGACCGGACGGTGGCGTCGTTCGCGGACACACCAGTCCCCGGGCCGGCCGCCGGTCAGGCCGGCTGACCCTCAGCGGGTCTCCTGACGGGGCAGCACCACCTCGCGCAGGATCAGTTGCAGCGCGGCGACCGTGGGGATGGCGATCAGCGCGCCCACGACGCCCAGCAGCGCCACCCCGAGCAACGCGGCCAGCAGGGCGGCCACCTCGTTGACCTCCACCGAGCGCCGCATCACCTTCGGGTAGATCAGGTAGTTCTCCACCTGCTGGTAGATGAGGAAGAAGATCGCGCAGGCGATGCCGGTGGGCAGGTCGGCGGCGAAGCCGACAAGGCTCACGATCACCGCGCCCAGGGTGGCACCGATCTGCGGGATCAGATCGGTCACCGCCACCACCACGGCCAGCGCGAACGGGTACGGCAGCCCGACGATCAGCGCGAAGACGAAGGTGGTCGCGCCGGCCAGCACCGCGATGCTCAGCGCGCCGACCATGTAGGCACCCACCTTGGCCAGGATCTCGTCGCCGATCAGCTGCACCCGCTCCCGCCGGGACCGGGGCACCAACGAGTAGCCCAGACCGCGCAGCTTGTTGAAGTAGGCCAGGAAGTAGATCGTCAGCACCAGCACGGTGAGCGTCCGGAACACCGTGCCGAAGATCAGTTGGGCGCCGCCCAGTACCCCGCCGAGCGCCCGCCCGATGGTCTGCGCGTTGGCCGCGCTCTGCACGCGCTCCACCACGTCGTACCGCTCCACCAGGTCGTTGACCGTCGGATTGCGGCGCAGCTCGTCGAGCAGGCTCGGGATCTGGTCGATGAACTGCCCCGACTGCGTCACGATCGGCGGCACCAGCGCCACCACGCCACCGCAGAGCAGCAGCACCACTGTCAACGCGACAGCCGCCACCGCCAGGCCGTGCGGCACGCCCCAGCGGCGTAGCCGGACCACCGCCGGGTTGAGGCCGACCGCCAGGAACAGCGCGATCACCACAAGCACCAGGATGCCGCCGGCATTGCGAATCCCCAGATAGAGGGTGTACGCCAGCAGCACGCCGAGCGCCCCGGTGAACCCGATCAGGAAACTGCTGCGGCGTAACGGACGACCAGGAGTGCCGAACTTCCCGGACGGGACCGCCGGCGGCTCGTCCGGGTCGAACCCCGGAGCGGGAACCGGCACCGGCGGTGGCGTCTCCGCCGACGGGGCACCGGACGTCGCGTCCGGGTCGTCAGTCGACGGATCGTGCTGTGGCAACAGAACCCCCGGCTCAGGCCGTCGGACGAGCGGCGACAGCGACGAACGCCCGCCACGCGGCCGGCGCGAACATCAGCACCGGACCGGTCGGGTCCTTGCTGTCCCGAACCCCCACGACCCCGGGCAGATTGTCCGCCACCTCGACGCAGTCGCCCCCGCTAACGCCGCTGCGGGTTGATTTGCGCCATTCAGCGCTCTTCAGCTCCATGTCGTCACGATCCTCTTCATCAGCTCGATGGACTGCCGGCGGGACAGGGCATCGTTCCGCACGCTTTCCCATCTCGCGAGCAGCGTAGCCAGACCATCCTCGGTGTCCACAACGGTGCCGCCAAGCTGGTTTTCCAGGTGCCCCACCCAGCCGCCGTCGGCGCCCCGGGCCAAGACGAACGGCCCCGACAGCCCTGGATGCAGCCCGACCTCGGCGGGCACGATGTGCACGCTGACGTTGGGCTGTTCCGCGCAGGAGACCAGGTGGGTGACCTGTTCGACCATCAGGCCGACGAACTCTTCCCCGGTGCGCCTCAGCACCAGTTCGTCGATGACGGCAACGAACTGCGGGGGCTCGGCCTGAACGAGCAGCGACTGGCGGTCCATACGGCCGGCCAGCAACCGGTCCAAGCCGTCGGCGCTAAGGGACTCGTCGCCGCGCAGCACCGCGCGGGCGTAGTTTTCGGTCTGTAGCAGGCCGGGGATCAGCGTGGGTTGGAAGCAGCGCAGTTGGCGGGCGTTGCGCTCGGCGTCCAGCCACGGCCGGAACCAGCTCGGCTGGCCGTCGCGCTCGGCGAGTTTGAGCAGGTAGACGAGCAGACCGCCGGTGGCCAGGACCTCGTCGGCGCGGGCCAGGAAGAGCCGGTCCAGCGGACGCTGGCCCAGCTCCAGCGCGGACACCATCGAGCCGGAGTAGTGCACCAGCCGGCCGAAATCCTCCTGGCTCATCCCGGCGGCGGTCCGCAGCCGCCGCAGCTGCGCACGGATCATGTCGGCCGTCGGCGCGGCGTCGCCTTCCACAGTGCCTCCGCAGGTCGAGGGTCCTCTCCACCGGTCGACCCGGCGGGTCATGCCGTCACCGCAGTCACCCCACCGGACCCGGCGATGCCTTCCGACCGTAGCGGTGCCCTCAGCAGACTGTCACCTACCGGGTCGTCCCGGACCACTCCGGTTCCCACCGCGCGGGCCTGCCGTTTCCACAACGGCCCGACCGTGCCTAGTCGAGGAGACAATCTGATGCCCCCGTCTCGCCCCGCCGGCCGGTCGCTGCCCGTCACTGTCGTCGCCGCGTCGCCGCCGTCGACCGGCTGCACACCGTTGGGTCCCCGCTCGGGCGGGAGGGCGCGTACACCGGTGTCGGGGTTGCCCCAGCCGAGGCTCGGGCCGTACCCCGTGTTTCCTCGACCCTGCGGCGCGCGGACGCCGCACACCCCGCTGCGACCCATGTGGTGCTGCCGGGCAGACGGCCTACCGTGGCCCTGCGCGGACGCCCGGCTGCTGCTCAAGGCGGAGTTCGCCACCGATCCGGCGGCGCTGACCATCTACCTCGCCGGGCTCTACCACGAGGCGGCACACGACCTGTACCAGCTCGATCCCTACGCCGGGCCGGCGCCTCGGGAGCTGTTCGAACGTTTCGTGGCGTGGGGGCCGTTCCGTCGCCCGGTCATCGACCCACCACCCGACCAGCAGCCCTGATCCACTCGCCCTTCAGGAAATCGGGGTGTCTGGGTTACCCGGACACCCCGAAGTCACTGATGTCGTGTCGATCATGCGGCTGGCGACGCCGGCCGTCAGTCCTTGTCGATGGTGACCTTGCTGGGCTTGGCGCTGCGCTCGTCGGTGGTGGGCTTGCTGGGCCGCTTACCGTTCTCACCGGTGCTGGTGATCTTGGTCGGCTTGGCGCCCCGGCCGCCCTCGCCCGGAACGGCGGCCACTGTCGGCTCCCCGTCCACCCCGGCGCTCGCCGCACCTCCATCGACTGTGGTCACCGGCTCGGCCACCGGTCGGGTCGTGGACTGCCCGGCGCCCTCGGCCCCGGCGTTCACCGGCTGACGGGTGTCGGCGGGCTCGGTCTTGACGCCGGTGGCCGCACCCGACCCGGGCGACGTGCCCGCGTCGACGGTGCCCGCGTCGACGGTCGCCGCGCTGGAGACTGTCGCGCCCTCGGCACCGTCGTCGGTGGTGTTCCGGCCCGCACCGTCAGCGGCGGCCGGCGCGGTCGGGCCGTCGACCGGGCCCGCCACGCTCTGCAACCGCAGCTCGGCCATCTGCCGTTGCAGCTCGTCCGACTCCTGCCGAGCCTTCCAGGTCTCCTGTCGCAGGTCGGCGAGCTGCTGCTGGGCCTGGGCGATCTCCAGCATCACCTGGGCGAGCTGCTGTCGACCGGCCGCCGACTCCTGCTGGGTGGCCGCCAGGTGCTGCTGGGTGGTGGCCAGGTGCTGCTGGGTGGTGGCCGCGTACTCCTCGAACTGCCGACGCGACGCCGCGACGTGCTCGTCAGCCTCGCGGCGCTTGGCGCCGGCCTCGGTCTCGGCCCGGCTCAGCAGCTCGGCCGCCTCCGCCTCGGACCGCTGGCGCAGAGCCGCCGCCTCCTGCTCGGCCGCCTGAAGAATCCCGGCCGCGCTCTGCTCGATCTCGTTCTTACGCGTGGAGTAGTCGGTCTCCAGCTCGTTCCTGCGGCTCGTGTACTCGGTTTCCAACTCGTCGCGGCGGGTGGTGTAACCCGCCTCCAACTCCTGCTGACGGCTGGCGAACCCGGACTCCAACTCCTGCTGGCGGGACGTGTGCTGCTTGTCCAGCTCGTCGCGGTGCTTGGCGAACTCCTGCTCGGCAGTGGACCGACGCTGCGCCAACTCCCGGTCGGCAGCCTCCCGACGCGAGTTGACCTCCTGCTCCACACCGGCCCGCCACGCGCCCAGCTCCTGCTGGGTCTGCGCCCGGGTCTGCTGCACGTACGCCTCGGTCTCGGCGCGCATCCGCTGCACGTACGCCTCGGTGTCGGCCCGGCTGCGCTTGGCCGCCTCGGCGGCCTGCGTGGTCAGCCGCTCCGCCTCCTGTTGCGCCTTCGCGCGGGTGGCCCGCCCGGCCATCGACGCATCATCGATGATCTGCTTTGCCTCCTGCTGCGCCTTGGCGTGACTCGCCCGACCGGCCTCGGTCGCGGTGTCGGTGAGCCGCTTGGCCTCCTGGAGGGCCTTGGCGTGCACCTCCTTGGCGGCCTCGCGCAGGTCGCTGGCCTCCTGCCGGGCGTTCGCCAACGCCTCGCGGGCCGTCTCACGCAGCTTGGCCGACTCCTGTTGGGCCCGAGCGTGGATCTCCTTGGCGTTGTCCCGCAGCTGGGTGGCCTCCTGCTGCGCCTTCGCCAGCGCGTCCTGCGCCGCCTTGCGCAACTGCGCCGACTCGTCCTTGGCGGACCGCAGAGTGGCCTCGGCCTCGGCCCGCCGGGCCGCGCTCTGCCGCTCCTCCTCCGAGCGGCGCGCGGCGAGCGCGATCTCGAAGTCCTTCAGCGCCCGCGCGGCCTGCTCGCGGGCCTCCTCGATGATGTGCTCGGCCGCGGCGCGGCGGGCGTCGATCTCCACATTCGCATCGGCCACCAGCTTGTCGGCCAACTCCTGGGCCTGCGTCACGATCGAGTCGACAAGTGGGCCGAGGTGCCGGAGCGAGGCCGGGTCGACCACGTTCATCTGCTTGCGCACCTGCGTCAGGTCACGCTGGAGCACCTCGACCTGGCCGGCGAGCTTGTGGATCTGTGTATAGGCCTGCTCGCGTTCGGCGGCGAGGGTCGCGATCTCGTGCTCGGCACGCGCGACATACCGATCAACCTGTTTCTTCTCGTACCCCCGCAGAGCGGACTCGAAGCTGGGCTCCGTCGTCACGTCCCCGCCGAGAGCGAACAGTTCCTCGCCGTGCGACATGCCCCCATCCTCACACGCAACCGGGCCGGCTGGGGCGATACGGACGCGCCTTGTGCGACCTACTTCACTCCGTCATGAGCGAGGGACACCGACGGTTGGGAAACGCATACGGCGCGAGGTTGCACCGGTTACCCGGTGTCACCTCGCGCCGTCGATGCCCCGACCTGACGCCTCGCGTCAGCCGGCGGTCTCCGCCGGCACCCGATCCTGACCGCCCTCGGTCTTCTTGGCCTCCGGCTTGGCCGCCGGAGCAGCCGCCGGCATCCCCGGCACGATGCCGGCGAGCCCGGAGAGCATCTGGCCCAGCTGCGAGGTGACCGCGTCCTTCTGCCGGGTGAGGTCCTCGACCTCGCGGCGGGCGGCCTGCGTGGTCAGCTCCGCCTCGGTGCGGGCCTCGGAGAGCAGACGCTGCGACTCGGACTTGGCCTCGTTGAGCATCTTCTCGGAGTGCGCCTTGGCCTTGTCCACAGTCTCGGCGGCGTTGCGCTCCGACTCGACCCGGCGAGCCTCGGCGCGCTGCTCGATCTCCTTCGCCCGATCCTGAGCGGCCCGAGCACGCTGCTCGGCCTCGCTCACCATCTTCTGGGTCTGCGCGACCTGGGCGGCGTGCCGCTCGGACTCCTCGCGCTCGGACTTCTCCCGCCGCTCAGCCAGCTGGAGCTCCAGCGCCTGGAGGTCCTTGTCGCGCTTGTCCCGTGCGTCGGTGAGCAGCTTGGTCGCCTCGGCGCGCTTCTCCTCAGCCTCGCGGGCGGCCTTCGCCCGCTGCTGGGTGATCTCCCGCTCGGCGGTGGCCCGGAGGGTGGCGACCTCCCGCTCGACAGTCGACTTCAGCTCGGCGACCTCGTGCGCGGTCACGGTGCGCAGCTGCTTGGTCTCCCGGTCGGCGTCCGCGCGCAGCGTGTCGGCCTCCCGGCGGGCCTGCACCCGGACCTCGGCGGCCTCGCGCTCGGCGGTCGTGCGGAGGTTGCCCGCCTCGCGCTCGGCGCTCGCCTTCATGGCCGCCGCCTCGGCACGTGCCTTGTCGGTGATCTCGCGGGCCTCGAGGCGGGCTGCGGAGAGGATGCCCTCCGCCTCGCGCTTGGCCTCGTTGCGGTGGTCGTTGGCCTGCTCCTCGGCGAGCCGGAGGATCTGCTCGACGCGGGTGCCGAGCCCGGAGAGGGTGGGCCGGCTGTTCTCTTCGAGCTGCTTGTTCGTCTCGGTGAGCTTCTGCTCGAGCGCGCCCATGCGCTGCTCGGCCTGGCGGAGTCGACGCTGGGCGTCGTTCATCCGCTGCTCGGCCTCGGCGCGGGCCTGCTCGGACTGGGTAAGCGCGGCGGTCATCCGGCCGAGGAAGTCATCGACCTGGTGGGTGTTGTAACCGCGCAGGCCGACGGTGAAGTCTGGCTGCGAGTTCGCGTTATCGAAGAACGCGAGAGGGGAGGACTGCTGCTGGGGCATTGGGACATACTGGCAGACGCCCCAGGGTGCTTCGCAAGAGCGGTGCGCAGCTTTCGTGGCCTCTTTACATGGTCAACTCCCACCATCGGCGGGGCGGGACCAATCGGCGATCTTGGCAGGTCCCGGGCGGGTCGGACGCCACGCAGCGTGACGCGGAAAAGGGCCCCGGGGTTACCCCGAGGCCCTTTGTTCGATCCGGGTGGGTTTCCCGGTAATGGGAGCGGAAGAACAATGTCGATCGCCGCATTGGTCATCACGCGTTCATCCGTCCGGCTGGTCGGTGCCTCCGGTCCGCCGGTGCCGGTCAGTGCCCCCGGAACCGGTTGATCGCGTCCTCGTGCCGGGCCCGCAGCTCCCAGTCGCGCACGCCCAGGCCGTCGGTGGGCGCGAGGCAACGCACGCCGACCTTGCCCTGGTGGGCGTTGCGGTGCACCTCGTACGCGGCCTGACCGGTCTGCTCGAGTGAGTAGGTGCGGGACACCGTCGGGTGCACCTTGCCGAGCGCGACCAGACGGTTGGCCTGCCACGCCTCGTGATAGTTGGCGAAGTGGCTGCCGACGATCCGCTTGAGGTGCATCCAGAGGTAGCGGTTGTCGTACTGGTGCTGGAAGCCGCTGGTGGAGGCGCAGGTGACGATGGTCCCACCGCGCCGGGCCACGTAGACGCTGGCGCCGAACGTCTCCCGCCCCGGGTGCTCGAAGACGATGTCCGGGTCCTCGCCGGCGGTCAGCTCGCGAATCCGTTCGCCGAAGCGCTTCCACTCGTCCGGGTCCTGGGTCTCCTCGTCCTTCCAGAAGCGGAAACCCTCCGCCGCCCGGTCGATGACCAGCTCCGCGCCCATCCGGCGGCACAGCTCCGCCTTCTCCGGCGAGGAGACGACGCACACCGGGATCGCGCCACCGTTGAGTGCCATCTGGGTGGCGTACCCGCCGAGGCCGCCGGAGGCCCCCCAGATCAAAACCACGTCGCCCTGCTTCATGTTGGCCCCGTGGTGCGAGACGAGCTGCCGGTACGCGGTGGAGTTGACAAGCCCGGGGCTGGCCGCCTCCTCCCAGCTCAGGTGCCGTGGCTTGGGCATCAGCTGGTTGGCCTTGACCACCGCCAGCTCGGCCAGCCCACCGAAGTTGGTCTCGAAGCCCCAGATCCGCTGCTGCGGGTCGAGCATGGTGTCGTCGTGCCCGGCGGCGTCCTCGAGCTCGACGGAGAGGCAGTGCGCCACAACCTCGTCGCCGGGCGCCCACCGGGTCACCCCGGGACCGGTGCGCAGCACCACGCCGGCCGCGTCCGACCCGACGACGTGGTACGGGAGGTCGTGCCGGCGGGTCAGCTCGGAGACCCGGCCGTAGCGCTGGAGGAACTTGAAGGTGGGCAGCGGCTCGAAGATGCTCGTCCACACGGTGTTGTAGTTGATCGCGCTGGCCATCACCGCTACCAACGCCTCGCCCGGCGCCAGCTCCGGCGTCGGCACCTCCTGGACGTGCAACGCCTTGCGGGGGTCCTTGTCCCGGGTGGCCATGCCGTCGAACATCCGGGCCTCCTCGGCGCGGACCACCACGCCTCGGTAACTCTCCGGTACGGGCAGCCCGGCGATGCCTGTGAGTTCGCGGTCCGGATCGCTCGATTCCTCCGCCGCCATGATCGCTTCGAGGATGTCCTGCACGGTGACCTCCGGTTCGTCCGCACCCGCGCGGGCCCGGGTGCTGCCATCGTCGGCGCCGGTAGGGCACGACCGCCATGTCGGCATTCGACACATCCGACCCCGGTCGAGCTCCGGTGGAGGCGGACGTTACTGAACGGTAGCTAGGCCGGGAAGTCCTCTGTGAAAAACTGCATCCGCCGATGCGTGAAGGTGTCCGGCCGCCCCGCCAACCGCGCACTGACGTGCGCGGCCGACGGCTTCGACGGGCGCGGGCTACGTGATGCGGATCTTGCCGGGCGGGCGTCAGTGGGCGGTGGGGGCGGGCTGGACCAGTTCGACGAGGACGCCACCGGCGTCCTTGGGGTGGACGAAGTTGATCCGGCTGTCCGCGGTGCCGCGCCGTGGTGCGTCGTAGAGCAGCCGCATGCCCCGCTCGCGCAGCGCCGCGCAGGCCGCGTCGATGTCCACCACCGTGTACGCGACCTGCTGCACACCCGGCCCGTTGCGGTCCAGGAACTTGGCGATCTTCGACTCCGGGGTGAGTGGGGCGAGCAGTTGCACGCAGCCGCCCTCGGTGGTCGGCCCGACGGCGAGCATCGCCTCCCGGACGCCCTGCTCGGTGTTGGTCTCGACGTGCACGCAGCGCATCCCGAACGTCCGCTGGTAGAAGTCGATCGCGGCGTCCAGGTCGGCCACGGCGATCCCGACGTGGTCGATCTTGCGAAGCCCGATGTCTGTGACGGAGTCGGCACCGGGCTCGGCGGAGGAGTTCTCAGTCATGACGCTAGTCTGGCCGAACATTCGTTAAGGCGTACAGCACGGCACCCCCTCGGAGGCAGGCATGGCTTCGGTGATCGTCAGCGGCGCACGGACCCCGATGGGTCGGCTGCTGGGCAACCTCAAGGACCTCCCGGCCACGAAGCTCGGTGGGATCGCCATCAAGGCCGCGTTGGAGCGCGCCGGGGTCAGCCCCGACCAGGTCCAGTACGTGATCATGGGGCAGGTGCTGCAGGCCGGCGCCGGCCAGATCCCGGCGCGGCAGGCGGCGGTCGAGGCCGGCGTACCGATGTCCGTGCCGGCGCTGACCATCAACAAGGTTTGCCTCTCCGGCCTGGACGCGATCGCCCTGGCCGACCAGCTGATCCGGGCCGGCGAGTTCGACATCGTGGTGGCCGGTGGCATGGAGTCGATGACAAACGCCCCGCACCTGCTGATGGGTCAACGCACCGGCTACAAGTACGGCGACGTGGTGGTCAAGGACCACATGGCGCACGACGGGCTCAGCGACGCCTGGGACTGCTGCTCGATGGGCGAGTCGACCGAGCGGATCGGCACGAAGCACGGCATCACCCGCGAGGAGCAGGACGCCTTCGCCGCCGCCAGCCACCAGCGGGCCGCCGCGGCGCAGAAGAACGGCCACTTCGCCGACGAGATCGCCCCGGTGGTGATCCCGCAGCGCAAGGGTGACCCGCTGGTGATCAGCGAGGACGAGGGCATCCGCCCGAACACCACCGTCGAGTCGCTTGCCAAGCTGCGCCCGGCCTTCGCCAAGGACGGCACCATCACCGCCGGCAGCTCGTCGCCGATCTCCGACGGCGCTGCCGCCGTGCTCGTGATGAGCAAGGCCAAGGCCACCGAGCTGGGCTTGACCTGGCTGGCCGAGATCGGTGCGCACGGCAACGTGGCGGGCCCGGACAACTCCCTGCACTCGCAGCCGTCAAACGCGATCAACCACGCCCTGAAGAAGGGTGGCCTGAGCGTCGCCGACCTGGACCTCATCGAGATCAACGAGGCGTTCGCCCAGGTCGGCATCCAGTCCACCCGGGACCTCGGGATCAGCCCCGACAAGGTCAACGTCAACGGCGGCGCGATCGCGCTGGGCCACCCGATCGGCATGTCCGGCGCGCGGCTGGTCCTCACCCTCGCCCTGGAGCTGAAGCGGCGTGGCGGCGGCACCGGCGCGGCGGCCCTCTGCGGCGGCGGCGGTCAGGGCGACGCGCTGATCATCCACGTGCCGGGCAAGGTTGTGTCGGACCGGTGAGCGAGGCGGCCGAGCAGGTCCCGTCGGCGGGCACCACGTCGGTGCGCCGCTCCCGGGACGTACCGATGCTTGTCGAGCGGGCCCGCGCGGGTGACCCCCGCGCGGTGGCTCGGCTGATCACGCTTGTGGAGAACGGCGACCCGCTGCTGCCGGCGGTCGCCGCCGCGCTGGCGCCGTACGCCGGGCAGGCCCAGGTGGTCGGGTTGACCGGCTCGCCCGGGGTGGGCAAGTCGACAACCACCAACGAGCTGGTCCGCGCGCTGCGGGCGCAGGGGCACCGGGTCGGCGTGCTGGCGGTCGACCCGTCCAGCCCGTTCACCGGCGGGGCGATCCTCGGCGACCGGGTGCGGATGCAGGACCACGCCACCGACCCGGGCGTCTACATCCGGTCCATGTCCAGCCGGGGCCACCTCGGCGGGTTGGCCGCTGCGACGCCGCAGGCGGTCCGGGTGCTGGAGGGCGCCGGCTGTGACGTGGTGCTTGTGGAGACCGTCGGCGTCGGGCAGGCCGAGGTCGAGGTCGCCTCGCTTGCCGACACCACGTTGGTGCTGCTCGCGCCCGGGATGGGCGACGCGATCCAGGCGGTCAAGGCCGGCATCCTGGAGATCGCTGACGTCTTCGTGGTCAACAAGGCCGACCGGGACGGCGTCGACGCCACCGTCCGCGACATCCAGGGCATGATCGCCCTCGGTGAGCGTGGGCCGGGGCAGTGGCGACCGCAGGTGGTCCGCTCGGTAGCCGCCCGGGGCGAGGGCATCGACGACATCGCCGCCGCCATCGACAAGCACCGCGGCTGGCTGGTCGAGCACGGCGAGCTGCGCCGCCGCCAGGAGGCGCGGGCCGCCGCCGAGATCGAGGCCATCGCGCTCGGCATCCTCCGCGCCCGGATCGGCTCCCTGCGCGACGGTACGGAGCTGAGCACGCTCGCCGCCTCCGTCGCTGCCGGTGGCCTCGACCCGTACGCGGCGGCGGACACCCTGCTCGCCCAACTCGCCCGCTGAACAGGAAGGCGGCGCTTCACTGGGAGCGGTGCAGCGGGCCTCATGCAGCGAGATCGCGTAGCTCGTAGACCTGGACCGCCTCGGTGAGGCAGTGCCCGGCGCTCGCTTTCGGGTGATCATGAAGTTGTAGCGCCGACACGCCGACATCGGTGGTAATAACCTCATGATCGATCAACCGAGGGCACCGGCCGCTCCCGGCGGCGCCTAACACCTGCACTCATCGAGCGCTTGAGATTGATCGTCAGGGAGTTGGCGGCTCTACTTGCGACCGCGGGCCCCCGTCGCTGCGTCCAGATCGGTACGCTCGCACCCGCCCGACGGTGTTCGGGCTGGGCGGTGACGCGGCGAGCAGGGGAGCGGGACGTGAACCACGAGGCGACGCAGGAGTTGGGCGCGGTGTCGGTTCCAGCAGGCGGTACGACGCACGTCTCCGACGAGGTTATCGAGAAGATCGCGGTCGCGGCGGCTCGCGCAGTGCCCGGGGTGGCGGAGTTGGGCGGGGACGTGGCCCGATTCTTCAACTCGGTGCTCGACCGGGTCGGGTTGGATCAGGTGGGCGACGCCCGGCGGGGTTGCTCGGCCCACGTGACCGGCGACGCGGCAGTGGTCAACCTGGTGCTCGTCATCGACGCCGGCCAGCCGGTGCCCCAGGTCACCAGCGAGGTACGGGCACGGGTGACCGAGGCCGTCGAGGCGTACGGGCTGCGGGTCGACGAGGTCAACATCCGGGTCGACGACGTGGCGATGGGCGGCCCGGCCGCCTGACCGCGCGTCGAGACAGTGACGACCCGGCCGTCAGCCCTGGCCCGGCCGGGTCAACCTCGACCTCGTCGCCGGGTAGCACCTTCACCTCGCCCGTCGCGTCCCGGACCTCGAGGATCGGCACGCCATCGTCGAGCTGCATCGCTCGCCGCTCGATGCCGCTCGGCATCCGGGCGATGACCGAACTGACCGAACTGCCGGCGGCGAGTTCGACAGTGGTGCGCCGCGGGGTCTCACTAACCCTGGTGCTCTGGCCCCGGCTGGTGGTGACCAGGTCCTCAGAACGCAGAAGTGAGACCGCCATACGTACCGCGTCGCGGCCGATGCTGTGCTCCTGAGCCATCCGCGCCTCACTGGCCAGGGTCGATCCTGCCGGGAGATCTTCGTCATCCACCTGCCGGTGGTCGCTACCGACCTGGGCGGCGCGGTACGGCTGGCCCGGGTGGTGGCGCGGTGGGCCGACGTACTCGCCCAGGCCGAACCCGGTGAGACCACCCTCTCGGCCGAGGACGCCTAGTGCGTACGCCATCGGGTCTTCTGCGACCTGCGGCTCGACGGCGGCCGGCGCTGCCTGCTGCGGGCCGACCACGACGGCCCGTGCGCCAGGCGGTGGCTCCGGTGACGGTTACCCGTCGGTACGACGGGACTTAGCGATCGTTCAGGTATGGGCCCTACACTCGACCTGCCAGTCGAGGACCCGAGGAGGAGCCCTGCTCATGGACGCCGACGAGATCGACGCCGGACGGGCGCGTTGGCAGGCCCGCTACGACGCCGCCCGCAAGCGCGACGCTGACTTCACCACGCTCTCCGGGATGCCGGTCGAGCCGGTCTACGGACCGCCCGAGGGCAGCGCGTACCCGGGCTTCGAGCGGATCGGCTGGCCGGGCGAGTACCCGTACACCCGGGGCCTCTATCCGACCGGTTACCGGGGGCGGACCTGGACGATCCGGCAGTTCGCCGGCTTCGGCAACGCCCAGCAGACGAACGAGCGCTACAAGATGATCCTCGGCGCCGGCGGCGGCGGCCTCTCGGTCGCGTTCGACATGCCGACGCTGATGGGCCGCGACTCGGACGACCCGCAGGCACTCGGCGAGGTCGGCCACTGCGGTGTCGCGATCGACAGCGCCACCGACATGCAGGCGCTCTTCGACGGCATCGACCTGGCCGACGTCACCACCTCGATGACCATCTCCGGCCCGGCGGTGCCGGTGTTCTGCATGTACCTGGTCGCCGCCGAACGGCAGGGCGCCGACCTGTCCAAGCTGGACGGCACCCTGCAGACGGACATCTTCAAGGAGTACATCGCGCAGAAGGAGTGGCTCTTCGACCCCGAGCCGCACCTGCGCCTGATCGGCGACCTGATGGAATACTGCGCCGCCGAGATCCCGCGCTACAAGCCGCTGTCGGTCTCCGGCTACCACATCCGCGAGGCCGGCTCGACCGCCGCGCAGGAGCTTGCGTACACCCTGGCCGACGGTTTCGGGTACGTCGAGCTGGGCCTCTCCCGCGGCCTGGACGTGAACGTCTTCGCGCCGGGGCTGAGCTTCTTCTTCGACTCGCACCTCGACTTCTTCGAGGAGATCGCCAAGTTCCGCGCCGCCCGCCGGATCTGGGCCCGTTGGCTGCGCGACGTCTACGGCGCTACCAGCGAGAAGGCACTCTGGCTGCGGTTCCACACGCAGACCGCCGGGGTGTCGCTCACCGCGCAGCAGCCGGTGAACAACGTCGTACGTACCGCCGTCGAGGCCCTCGCGGCAGTGCTCGGCGGCACCAACTCGCTGCACACCAACGCGCTCGACGAGACCCTGGCGCTACCCACCGACGAGTCCGCCGAGATCGCCCTGCGTACCCAGCAGGTGCTGATGGAGGAGACCGGCGTCGTCAACGTCGCCGACCCGCTCGGCGGCTCCTGGTACGTCGAGGCGCTGACCGACAAGATCGAGGCCGAGGCGGAGGAGATCTTCGCCCGGATCCGGCAGCTCGGCGGCGACGGGCCGCACCAGATCGGCCCGATGACCTCCGGCATCCTGCGCGGCATCGAGGACGGCTGGTTCACCGGGCACATCGCCGAGTCGGCCTTCGTCTACCAGCAGGCCCTCGAAAAGGGCGACAAGAAGATCGTCGGGGTCAACTGCCACACCGGCACCGTCGCCAAGGAGTTGGAGATCCTGCGCATCTCGCACGAGGTGGAGCTGGAGCAGCGCCGGGTGCTGGCCGCGCGCAAGGGCGCCCGGGACGAGGCGGCGGTCCGGACGGCGGTGGCCAGGATGGTCGACGCCAGCCGCACCGACGAGAACATGATCCCCGCGATGCTCGACGCCGTTCGCGCCGAGGCAACCCTCGGCGAGATCTGCGACGCCCTGCGCGCCGAATGGGGCACCCACCGCGAACCCGCCCGCTTCTGACCACCCCACCCCCGCGTTTCCCCCCGCCCCGCAACCCCCGCGAATCGTGCACCTGCGGTCCCGGCGAACGGCCTGAAAGCCGCGTCCCGCCGGGCCGGAAGTGCACGATCGCGAGGTTGCGGCGTGGGGTGCCGGGCGGGGGTGCCGGGCGGGGTGGAAGGGCAGGGTGAGAGTTGCAACGTCGGGGTTGTGGGTGACCTGAGAACGGCGGGTCACGTGCGAGACTAGGTAACCATGAGCGACCCACGGATCACCTCGTCGATCTTCACCCGCGGCGCGGTCGACCTCAGCAACCTGCGTGGCCCCGCACCAGCCAGTTCCCGCCCCGGCACGCCCCCGCAGGGCGGCCCGTCCAACGGCACCCCCGGCGCCCCCGCCGCCGGCGGAAGCACCGCCATCGTCGACGTCACCGAAGCGACAATCCAGTCCGAGGTGCTCGAACGGTCGATGGCCATGCCCGTCGTCGTGTTCTTCGGCGCGGCCGGCTTCCCGGAGAGCGACGAGTTCGCCCCGGTCCTGGAGCAGTTGAACGCCGAGGGCGGCGGCACCTGGGTGCTGGCCCGGGTAGACGTGCAGGAAAATCCGCGCATCGCCCAGATGTTCCGGGTCCAGGGCATCCCCATGGTCTACGCGGTCGTCGGCGGGCAGCCGGTCGACGCCTTCTCCGGTGTGGTGCCCGAGCCGCAGCTGCGCCAGTGGCTCCAGGCCGTGCTCAAGGCCGGCGGCGTGACAGTCGCCGAACCGGAGGACCCCCGCCTCGACGAGGCCGACGACGCGCTGATGAGCGGTGACCTGGACGCCGCCGAGCAGGCGTACAAGAAGATCCTCGCCGACGCTCCGGCGGACGCCGCGGCGACGGCCGGGCTGGCCCAGGTCGGGGTGGCCCGCCGGGTGGCCGGCGCGGACCCCGCCGCCGCGCTGGCCGCCGCCGAGAGTGCCCCCGACGACGTGGCCGCGCAACTGCTGGCCGCCGACATCGAGGTGCTCAGCGGCCTGGCCGAGCAGGCGTACGCCCGGCTCGTCGGTCTGGTCCGGCGCACCGCCGGAGAGGACCGGGAGACCGCCCGCCAGCACCTGGTCTCGCTCTTCTCCATCGCCGGCCCCGACGATCCGGCGGTCGCCTCGGCCCGCCGGGCCCTGGCCAGCGCCCTGTTCTGAGTTCGAAGCACGCCAGCGCGGGCCGGCGTTCCGGCCGGCCCGCCCGACAAACGAGGACGGGAGCTCATGATGCGCCGGATCGCCGTCCTCGACGCGCCGACAAATCTCGGTCTGCGGCCACCGACGTCCACGTCGGTCCCGGGTTGCGCCAAGGCACCCGGCGCGCTGCGCGACCACGAACTGCTGGCCCGGCTCCGCGCCCGCGACGCGGGCTGCGTCACCCCGGCTCGGTACGACCCGGGTGACTGGCGGCCCGGCGACGGGGTGTGCCACGCCCGGGAGATCGCCGACTACTCGCTCGCCCTCGCCGAACGGATCGGCTCGATCATCGACCGGGGTGAGTTCCCGGTGGTGCTGGGCGGCGACTGCTCAGTGCTGCTCGGCTCGGCGCTGGCCATGCACCGCCTCGGTGAGGCAGTCGGCGGCCGGATCGGGCTGGTCTTCGTCGACGGGCACTCCGACTTCCGGCACCCCGGCAACGCCTCCTACGTGGGAGCGGCAGCCGGGGAGGACCTGGCCCTCGTCACCGGTCGCGGCCAGGCCGACCTGGCCGCGATCGAGGGTCGCCGGCCGTACTTCCGCGACATCGACGTGGTGGTGCTCGGCATCCGAGCCCAGGACGAATACCGGCTCGACCTGCAGGCCGCGGGGATCACCACCCGACCGGTGCCGGCGCTGCGCGCCGAAGGCGCCGCCCGGACGGCGCAGTGGGCGCACGAGCAACTCGCCGACTGCGCGGGCTACTGGGTGCACATCGACGTGGACGTGCTCGACCCCGCGGTGATGCCCGCCGTCGACGCCCCCGACCCCGGTGGGATCGCCTTCGCCGAGCTGGAGATCCTGCTCGCCGGCCTGGTCGACACCCCGCACTGCCTCGGCGTGGAGCTGACCGTCTTCGACCCCGACTACGACCCGGACGGCTCGTACGCGGCCGAGATCGTCAACACTGTCGTGGCCGGTCTGGCCCCGGTGACCGCCCCGGAGGCCGTGCCGCCCCGGCTGCTGTCGTCCCGGCCGACCCCCAACCCCCGGCGCGCCGCCCCCACCGAGCGGGTGGAGAGGTCCAGTGGCGTGGAGCGGTCCGGTGGTGTGGGGCGGCTCGACGGTGTGGAGGGGCTTGCGCAGCGGCGGGATGGGCGTGGCGCTGCGAGGCTTGCCGGCGTCGACAGCCCCGGTGCCGAAATGGCCGATGCCGACGGCACCCGCGCGGTCGAGGCGGAGCAGTCGGGTGTGCCCGGACCTGCCTACGTCGAGCCGTCGGGGGCGGCGGCCGTGATCCCGGTTGCGACCGAGCGCGAACCGGTCGGCCCGCCCGCTTCGGCCGGCCCGGGTCTGCTCCGGCGAAACTCGCCGCCCGCCCAGGACTCTTCCGGCCCGAACTCAGCCCGGGAAAAGGGAGCAGATCTCCACAAAGCCGACACCGCCTGACCCGCTCGCGACCGCTGGCTGCTGATCGACTCGCGTTCAATGAAAATCGCGGTGTCCGATCGCGTCGGATAGGGCAGTTTCAAAGAACGCGAGTCGATCAAGGCCGCAGCGGTCAAGGCCGCAGCGGTCAGGGCCGCAGGGGTCGGGGCGCAGCGGTCGGGGTCAGGGGGTCGGGAGGGCGCGGAGGAAGCGCTCGGCGATCGGGACGGCCGACGCCGTGCTGGCGCCACCCTTCTCCACGAAGACGGCGAACGCCACGTCGCCCCGCCAACCGACGAACCAGGCGTGGGTGTGGGCCGGGTTGTCGTCGTACTCGGCGGTGCCGGTCTTGCCGTACACCTCGCCCGGCACATCCTTCAGCGCGCTGCCGGTGCCGGTGGTGACCACCTCGCGCATCATCGCCCGCAGGGCCGCTACCGATTCTGGCTTGAGTTGCTCGCCCGGCGCGACCGGCTTGGCCGGCGCCGGCTCGATCAGCAGCTTCGGTTGCTCGAAGCGGCCCCGGGCGACCGCCGCGGTGGCACCGGCCATGGCCAGCGGGCTGACCAGCGTGGTGCCCTGCCCGAACGACGCTGCGGCCTGCTCGGCCAGGCTGCCGCCGGTCGACACCTTGCCGGTGAAGGCGTCCGTGCCAAGATCCCACTGACCCTCCAGGCCCAACGAGCGGCCGGCGGCGGCCAGCCCGTCGCCGCCGAGCTTCGGTGCCAACGAGGCGAACGCCGTGTTGCAGGACTTGGCGAAGTCGGTGCGGAACGGCACCGAACCGAGCTCGAAGTTGTCGGAGTTCTTGAAGGACCGGCCGTCCACGGTGAAGGTCTTCGGGCAGGCCACCGGCCCGTCCAACGTGACCGCGCCCCGATCAAGGAGGCCCAGCGTGCTCACCATCTTGAACGTGGAGCCCGGCGGGACCTGAGCGGTGAAGGCCAGGTTTTCCCCGGCCGGTCCGGGGCCGTTCGCCGCGGCCAGCACCGCACCGTCGCTGATCCGCAGCGCCACCAGCGCGGAGCGCCGTGGCTCGGCGCGCAGGGCCCCGTCCGCAGCGTTCTGGACGGTTACGTCAAGGGTGGTCTTCAGCGGCTGACCCGGCTGCGGCTCGCGGCGGAACAACTCGGCGCCGGTGGGCTCCAGTTTGCCGCCCTCGGCGGGACGCTCGACCACCACTGTCAGCCCGGGGCCGCCGCGCAGCTGCTCGTCGTAGCGGCCCTGGAGCCCGCCGTGCCCGACCAGGTCGCCGACGACGTACCGGTCGGGGTGGGCGGCGAGGTCGTCGGCCTGCGCCGGGTCGACGGTGCCGAGCAGTGCCCTGGCGAATTCCCGGGTCGGCGCCAGGTCGATCTTGTCGGAGATGAACTTGGTGCCGGGCAGGTCGTAGATCCGGGGCTTGATCTGCCGGTACGCCTCCTCGCGGAGCGACACCACCTCGACGAAGGCGCCCGGCTCGGCCTTGGTCACCCGCTCGGGCAGGTCGGTCAGGTCGACCGCGGGGACCAGAGCGGGACGGATCGCCTTGAACGCCGCGTCGAGGTCCTTCACGAGCTTCTTGAGGTCGGTGACCCCGTCGGGCTGCACGCCGACCCGCACCACCGGCCGGGGGGTCACGATCGGCTGCCCGGCAGCGTCAAGCACCCCGGCGCGAGGGCTGGGGTCGCGCCGCAGCGCCAACCGGTCGCCCTTGGTGAGCTGCTCGTGCACCACCTTCGGCTCCCAGATCACCTGCCACTGGTCGTCGTCGCCCTGGGAGAGCCGGACCTCCCGGTCGTACGCCCAGCGGGTCTGACCGGGCAGGTTCCACTCCACCTGCACGGTTGTGGTGGCGATGTCCGCGGTGACCGCCGGCTCGCCGCGCCGGGTAAGCGTGGGCGGGGTCGCCGCCAGCTCGCCGGAGAGCTCCTTGATCTCGCGACTCACGTCTGTCGCCGGCAGCTTGCTGCCGGTCGGGTCGATCAGACCGACGGCCTGGAGATCGCCGCTGCGCCACCCGGCGAGGAAGGCGTCGAGGGTCTTCTCCGGCCCGTCGTCACCCGAGCAGCCGGCCAACACGCCGGCCGTGAGCAGCGCCGCGGTGAGGGCGGCGACCACCCGGCGGACGGGGTTCGGCCGGTGGGGCCGGGGGTACGACGAAGACATGAAGCTGGTCCTTCCGATCTCGGAGCGCCTTCGCACGGTAGTACGCCGACGTCGTCCCCAACGTCCCCCAGGGCGGTGGCCGGGCTCAAAGACGGGCCGGGCCGGTGTGATGAACATCGCGTGGCGGGGTATCCCGCAGCCGGCCTACCTCGGACCCGCAACGGGTGAAAGGACAAAGTCCCGATCCGGACGTCTGGCCAGTGGTCCGCCGACGAAGGTGTGGAACGGCAGGGCCTAGGCTGGGCGGCAGAGTGACCCACAACGCGGTGGGTCGAGGGGAGTGGCACCGATGGACCGGCGTCCGGCGATCAAACCGGAACCCGACCTCCGGCAGGATGACTCCGGCCGGGACGACGACAGCTTCGATTCGGCGACCGACGGGGACGGCTACGGCCGGCTCGACACGGGCGTCACCGGGCTGACCGGGTCGAGCATCGACACCATCTACGATCTGGGCCTGCCCACCGAGGCGTTGGCCGACGACGTGGAGGACGCCGAGCTCGACGAACCCGTTCCCAACGCGGAGCGCCTGGTGGCTCAGGCCGTCGCGCTCGCGGGGGACGACCACGACGCGGCGACACTTGTCGGCCGTTTCTGGCGGTTCGCACCGGACGAGGAGCTGGTCGGCTTCACGGCGGAGGAGATGCTCGACGCGGCCCGGGCGCACCGGGACCTCGCCCAGCAGCGGGTTCCCGGCGAGTTGAAGCTGCGGATCCACGAGCCGCACGCCGACCAGCACCACACGGTCGTCGAGATCGTCACCGACGACATGCCGTTCCTCGTCGACTCGGTCACCGCGCTGCTCAACTCGTACCACCTGGACGTGCACCTGCTGGTGCACCCGCTGGTGGTGGTCCGGCGCGAGCCGCTGGGCCGGCTCACCGAGGTCTCCGCGGACGTGGAGCCGGACGACGCGATCGCCGGCGACATCATCGAGAGCTGGATGCGGATCGAGATCGACCCGGTCCGGGACGCGGCCGAGCGGGATCGGCTGCGCCGCGAGTTGCAGCGGGTGCTCACCGACGTGCGGGAGGCGGTGGAGGACTGGCCGAAGATGCGCCAGCGTGCCCTCGCCCTCGCTGACGAGCTGGCCTCCGCGCGTACCGCCGACAACCGGCCACCGGTGCCGGAAAAGGACATCACCGACTCGGTCGAGCTGCTGCGCTGGTTGGCCCACGACCACTTCACCTTCCTCGGCTACCGGGAGTACCGGCTGGTGGACACCGCAGGCGGCGGTGCCCAAGACACTGTCGACGGCAAGGCGTTGGAGGCGGTGCTCGGCACCGGTCTGGGCATCCTTCGCTCCGACGCTCCGGAGGCCCGGCCGCTGGCGTCGATGACACCCGAGGCGCACGAGAAGGTGTTGGAGAAGCGCCTGCTCATCATCACCAAGGCCAACTCGCGGGCCACAGTGCACCGCTCGGCCTACCTCGACTACATCGGCTTCAAGATCTTCAATGAGGCCGGCGAGGTGATCGGCGAGCGGCGTTTCCTCGGCCTGTTCTCCACCGCCGCGTACCGGACCAGCGTCCGGGAGCTGCCGGTGGTGCGCCGCAAGGTGGCCGAGGTGCTGGACCGCTCCGGTCTGAGCCGGCGCAGTCACTCCGGCAAGGATCTGATCCAGATCCTGGAGACCTACCCGCGCGACGAGCTGTTCCAGATCAAGACCGACGACCTCTACCACGCGGTGATCGGCGTACTGCGGATGGCCGGCCGCCGGCAGCTGCGGGTCTTCCTGCGAAGGGACGCGTACGGGCGGTTCATCTCCTGCCTGATCTACCTGCCCCGGGACCGCTTCACCACCCAGAACCGGCTGCGCATGCAGGACATCCTGCTGCGCGAGCTGAACGGTGTCGGGGTGGACTACACCACCCGGGTCACCGAGTCGATGCTGGCCCGGGTGCACTTCATCGTGCGTACCGACCCGACCCGGCCGCCCGGCGAGATCGACGCCGACCTGTTGGCCGAGGAGTTGGCCGACGCGACCCGACTCTGGGACGACGACTACCGGCTGGTGCTGGAGCGCAAGCTCGGCGACGAGCAGGCCAAGCACCTGTTCACCAGGTACGCCGACGCGTTCCCGGAGGGCTACAAGGACGGGCACACGCCGTACGAGGCGATGAAGGACCTGGCGAAGCTGGAGCTGCTTGAGGAGCCCGGCCAGCTGGAGATGCACCTGTTCCGCAAGCAGTTGGCACCCCGCCCCGGCACCCGGATGCCCGGCGCGGACCTGGCCGAGGCGATGGACGTCCGGTTCAAGGTCTACCGGTACGGCGAACCGATGATGCTCTCCGCCGTGCTGCCGGTGCTGCACTCCCTCGGGGTGCGGGTCGTCGACGAGCACCCGTACGAGGTGGACCGGATCGACGGTCGGGTCTACCTGTACGACTTCGGCCTGATGCTGCCCGAGGGGCACCACGAGCTGGCCGAGGTGCGCCCGCACGTGGAGAACGCGTTCGCGGCGGCCTGGCGTGGCGAGGCCGAGGTGGACCGGTTCAACGAGCTGGTGCTGCGCGGCGGGCTCACCTGGCGGCAGGTGGTGGTGCTGCGGGCGTACGCGAAGTACCTGCGGCAGGCCGGCACGGTCTTCTCGCAGGACTACATGGAGCAGACCTTCATCGCGTACCCGAAGCTCGCCGCGTTGCTTGTGGAGCTCTTCGAGACCCGGTTCGCGCCGGGCGAGGAGACCACCGAGCAGCGGCAGCAGCGCAGCGGTGAGCTGGTGGAGCAGATCCGGGCCGGGCTGGACGACGTGGCGAGCCTGGACCAGGACCGGATCCTGCGCTCGTACCTGACGCTTATCGAGGCGACCCTGCGAACCAGCTTCTACCAGAGGCGGGAAGACGGGCGGCCGAAGGCGTACGTGGCGTTCAAGCTCGACCCGCAGGCCCTCCCGGACCTGCCGGCGCCGCGCCCGAAGTTCGAGATCTTCGTCTACTCGCCCCGGTTCGAGGGCGTGCACCTGCGGTTCGGGCCGGTGGCCCGGGGCGGGTTGCGCTGGTCCGACCGCCGCGAGGACTTCCGGACCGAGGTGCTCGGCCTGGTCAAGGCGCAGATGGTGAAGAACACGGTGATCGTGCCGGTGGGTGCCAAGGGCGGCTTCGTGCTGAAGCAGAAGCCGGGCGACCGGGACGAGGCGGTAGCCTGCTACCAGGAGTTCGTCGGCGCGATGCTGGACGTCACCGACAACATCGTCAGTGGGCAGATCGTGCCTCCCGAGGACGTGGTCCGGCACGACGGCGACGACCCGTACCTGGTGGTGGCGGCCGACAAGGGCACCGCGACGTTCTCCGACATCGCCAACGAGATCTCCAAGGCGCACAACTTCTGGATGGGCGACGCGTTCGCCTCCGGCGGTTCCGCCGGCTACGACCACAAGAAGATGGGCATCACCGCCCGGGGCGCCTGGGAGTCGGTGAAGCGGCACTTCCGGGAGTTGGGCCTGGACACCCAGACCCAGGACTTCACAGTGGTCGGCGTCGGCGACATGTCCGGCGACGTCTTCGGCAACGGGATGCTGCTGTCCGAGCACATCCGGTTGGTGGCCGCCTTCGACCACCGGCACATCTTCCTGGACCCGGAGCCGGACGCGGCCACCTCGTACGCGGAGCGGCGGCGGCTGTTCGATCTGCCCCGGTCCTCCTGGGAGGACTACAACCCGGAGCTGATCTCGGCAGGTGGTGGCATCTTCCCGCGTACCGCGAAGTCCATCCCGATCACCCCGCAGGTCCGGGCGGCGATCGGCCTGGACGACGACGTCACGCAGATGTCGCCCCAGGACCTGATGAAGGCGATCGTCACCGCCCCGGTGGACCTGTTCTGGAACGGCGGCATCGGCACCTACGTCAAGGCGTCCAGCCAGACCAACGCCGAGGTGGGCGACAAGTCCAACGACGCGATCCGGGTGGACGGGCGCAACCTGCGGTGCCGGGTCGCGGGCGAGGGCGGCAACCTGGGCTGGACCCAGCTCGGCCGCATCGAGTACGCGTTGACCGGTGGCCGGATCTACACCGACTTCATCGACAACGCGGCCGGCGTGGACACCTCCGACCACGAGGTGAACATCAAGATCCTGCTGAACACGGCGGTGGCCGACGGTGAGTTGACCACTGCCGAGCGGGACGAGCTGCTGGCCGGGATGACCAGTGAGGTCGCGGAGTTGGTCCTGCGGGACAACTACGACCAGGCGCGGGCGATCAACAACGCCCAGGCGCAGGCCGCCTCGCTGCTCCCGGTGCACCGCCGGATGATCAACGAGCTGGAACGCTCCGGTGCCCTGGACCGGGCACTGGAGGCGCTGCCGCCGGACGAGGAGCTGGCGGTCCGCAGCGAGTCCGGCCTGACCGCGCCGGAGTTCGCGGTGCTGCTCGCGTACGTGAAGATCGTCCTGGAGCGGGAGATCCTCACCGAGGGCCTGGCCGACGAGGAGTGGACGACCGAGGTCCTGGTCAACTACTTCCCGACGCCGATGCGGGAGCGGTTCGCCGACCGGATGGGCCGGCACCGGCTGCGCCGGGACATCGTCACCACAGTGCTGGTCAACGAGGCGATCAACCGGGGTGGCATCTCGTTCATCTTCCGGGTGGTCGAGGAGACGGCGGCCAGCGCGGCGGACGTGATCCGGGCGTACGTGGTGGTCAGCGAGGTGTTCGGGCTGCGCGACCTGTGGGACGCAGTGGAGGCGCTCGACAACAAGGTCGCGCCGGAGCTACAGACGAGCGTCTACCTGGACACCCGCCGGCTGCTCGACCGGGCGGTGCGGTGGCTGGTCTCCAACCGGCGCTCGCCGATCGACGTACCGGCCGAGATCGCCCGGCTGCGCGACGGCGTCACCCGCCTGTTGCCGGGGCTGGAGGAGCTGTTCTACGGCAACGAGCGGCAGGGCATCGCCGCCCACATGGACTCGATGACCGAGCGTGGGCTGCCCCGCGAGTTGGCGGAACGCGCGACCCGGCTGATGTACAGCTTCGGTCTGATGGACGTGGTGGAGACGGCGAACGCCAGCGGGCGGGACGTCAGCGAGGTGGCCTCGGTCTACTTCGTGCTCTCCGACCTGTTCCGGGTGGACTCGCTGCTGTCGAAGATCTCCCTGCTGCCGCGGGAGGACCGCTGGCAGACGTTGGCCCGGATGGCGCTGCGCTACGACCTGTACGCCGCGCTCGCCGCGCTCACCGCGGAGGTGCTCGACTCCACCCCGGACGACCTGCCGCCGCACGAGCGGGTGCAGCAGTGGGAACAGTCGAACGCGACTTCGATCCACCGCGCCCGGCGGGCGATGGGGGAGTTCGACGAGTCCCGGGCGGATCTCGCCGCCCTGTCGGTGCTGCTGCGCCAGATCCGCACCCTGGTGCGCACCTCCGCAGCCGCCTGAGTCGAGGTACGCCGGACGCGGTCCGGCCGGTCGGGTCACCCCGATCGGCCGGACCGCGTTTCGTGTTTCGTGCCGTCCCCGATCAGGCCACCAGGGTGGCGAAGACGACGATGTTGTCCCGATAGCTCTTGGCGGCCTCGTCGAACTGACCGCCGCAGGTGACCACCCGCAGACCGGGCCGGTCGCTGGGCCCGTACACCAACTCGGTGGGAAAGGCGGTCTTCGGGTACGACTTCACCGAGTCGACCTGGAACGTGGCCGGCTGACCGTCCGCCCGTCGCACGGTGATCGAGTCACCGGGCACGAGGGAACCGAGGTCGAAGAAGACGGCCGGACCGAGCTTCGCCGAGTCCACGTGCCCGACGATGACCGCGTTACCGGTCTCGCCCGGGCTCGCGCCCGGCTCGTACCACCCAGCCTGGTCGGCCTGCTCCAACGGGGGGACCTGGACGGTGCCGTCCGGGTTGGTGCCGAGGGACAGGATCGTCGCGTTGACGCCGATCCGGGGGATCTCGATGCTTGTCGGCGCGGAACGGGCCAGCCCGTCCGGCACCTGCGTCTGGTCCACCGACTGTCCGTCGACCGGCGGAACGGCACTGGTCGTTTCGGCCGGCCCGCTCACCTCCGGGCCGGCCTGGGCCAGCGGCTGTGGCGGGCGGGCTGGGGGCGTGGTCCGCACGGCGAAGCCGATCATGCCGGCCCCGATCATGGCCATGGTGACGACGACGGCCGCGCCGGCGGCACGCCACGGTCTCCCGTGACGGCCGCCGGCCCGTGTCGTCGTCACGTCAGACGAGCGAACCATCGGTCCGCCGACGACGCATCAGCACGATCCCGCCGAGCGCGGCAGCGCCGAGCAGGCCCGCCCCGCCGGTGGCCAGGCCACGGTCGGCACCGGTGCTGGCGCCACCGTCACCACCGTCGACGCCGCCGTGCGGCAGCACGACGAGCTCGCCCTCGCCGCACGAACCCTTGAGTTCGTAGCGACCCGGCTTGGCGTCCTTGTCGACAGTGGCCTCGCCGTAGTAGACGAACTCGCGCTCCTTCTCCCAGCTGTCCTCGTCGGAGCCGTGCTCGTCGCGGGAGTCCCAGCTCTTGTCGGAGCCGTGTTCGTCCTTGGATTCCCAGCCCTTGTCCGAGCCGTACTCGTCCTCTTCGCGGGAGTCCCAGCTCTTGTCGGAGCCGTGTTCGTCCTTGGATTCCCAGCCCTTGTCCGAGCCGTACTCGTCCTCTTCGCGGGAGTCCCAGCT
>NZ_JBEZEY010000017.1:0-46639 GCF_040649135.1 Micromonospora sp. NPDC049047 | reverse complement strand
CTCTTGTCGGAGCCGTGTTCGTCCTTCGACTCCCAGCTCTTGTCGGAGCCGTGCTCGTCCTTGGACTCCCAGTCCTTCTTGCCCTCGTCCTTGGAGCCCCAGTCCTTCTCGTCGCGGCTGTCGTCCGCGTCCTGGCCGTGCTCCTCGCCCTTCCAGTCCTTGCTGCCCTCGTCCTCGTAGGCGTCGGCGGCAGCGCCGCCGCCCTGGCCACCGGGCTGCGACTGGTCCTTGCCCTCGTCCTTGCCGTGCTCGTCCTTGCCGTTATCGTCCTTGCCCTTGTCGTCCTTGCCGTGTTCGTCCTTGCCCTCGTGGTCCTTGCCCTTGTCGTCCTTGCCGTGCTCGTCCTTGCCCTCGTCGTCCTTGCCGTTCTCGTGGTCGTAGGAGTCCTCCTCCTCGCTCCACTCGCGGTCCTCGCCCCGGTCCTTCTTGGCCGGGTCGAGCTTGACCTTGCCGGTGACCTTGGACCACACGAACGCGTGCTCCTGCCGATCCGGGCAGATCTCGAGGAGCTTGACCTCTTCGCCGGCCTTGACGACGTGCGGCTTGGCGTAAACCTTGCCGTCCTGGTGGTCCCCACCGTCGTCGTGGCCGTTGGCGTAGGCGATCCCCGGTGCGAACACCAGGAGCGACGCGCCGCCGAGCGCGGCGCCCGCAACGACCTTCCCGAGCATCTTCTTAGCCATGACCTGCGTCACTCCATCCCTGTTGTCCTGAGCCCGGCGACAACCGAGCTAAGACCGACGTTAGACCGTTTCATGACTTATGAAGTGAAAGATTCGCGTTTTGACCTTTGGTCAGGGTAAGAGGTGAAGGGGTGCTACGCGGCTTTCAATGCACGTCGCGTCGTGACAGGCGGTGCGAAGCCTTGCGGGCGGCCCACGGCGTTCCGCGCTCGTCGTGCCGCCCCGCCACGGCCATCCCATAGTGCCGGGGACGGCCGCTGACGTGCCGCTCGGGCGAGCTCGGGGGTATCGTCCGAAACGGATCCGCCGGCCGACCACAGCCCCAGGCATCGAGCCATTGCCATGGAAGCGCTCCCATGTAAGAATCGGCGCACGCGGTTCGGGGAGCCACACCGCGCAGGCAGGCAGTCGAGGGCACCCGGTTCACCGGGGCGACGTCCCGCCGTCGATCGACCCGCCACCGCGCTGGTCGTGCACCACCACCATCGCCCGTCCGGGTCGGGCGTCCCCGAAAAATCCCGTTGGCGCCGGCGGCCGTCCGTGCAGGACGCCCACCGGGCCGTCCCGCCGGGCCGTACCTGGGCCCGGTCTCGCCCAAGGAGATCAGTGGCATGAATGTGTGGAGAAGGCTGTCCGGCCAACGCCGGGCCCTCGCGCTCGCCGGCGCGGGTGCCCTGGTCGCCGGTGGGTTGGTAACGATCCCGGTCACGGCGGCGCAGGCCGCGACGCAGTGCGACATCGCGTACACGACGAATGACTGGCAGGGCGGCTTCACCGCCAACATCACCATCAAGAACCTCGGCGACCCGGTCAACGGCTGGACACTGGGTTGGACCTTCCCCAACTCCAGCCAGCGGGTGCAGCAGGGCTGGTCGGCCACGTTCGCCCAGTCCGGCAGCCAGGTCACCGCCCAGAGCATGTCCTACAACGGCACCCTCGCGACCGGTGCGTCGACGAGCATCGGCTTCAACGGCGCGTGGAGCGGCAGCAACCCGAAGCCGACCTCGTTCACCCTCAACGGCGTGGTCTGCAACGGCGGTGGCAACCCCACCACCCCGCCGCCGACCAGCGCACCGCCCACCACGCCGCCCCCCACCACGCCCCCGCCGACCACCCCGCCGCCCACCACGGGCCCGCCGCCGACCACCCCGCCGCCGGGAGTGAAGGTGGACAACCCGTACGCCGGAGTCCCGGGCTACGTGAACCCGGAGTGGAAGGCCAAGGCGGACGCGGAGCCGGGCGGAAGCCGGGTCTCGAACAACCCCACCGCCGTCTGGCTGGACCGGATCGCCGCGATCAACGGCACCCCGAACAGCAGCTCCAACGGTGCCTTCGGAGTGAAGGACCACCTGGACGAGGCGCTGCGCCAGGGTGCGGGCTACATCCAGTTCGTGATCTACAACCTGCCCGGCCGGGACTGCTCCGCGCTCGCCTCCAACGGTGAGCTGGGCCCGGACGAGCTGCCTCGGTACAAGTCCGAGTACATCGACCCGATCGCCGCGATCCAGGGCGACTCGAAGTACCGGAACATCCGGATCATCAACATCATCGAGATCGACTCGCTGCCGAACCTGGTCACCAACACCTCCGGACAGGCCGGCGGCACTGTCATGTGTGACACGGTCAAGGCCAACGGCGCGTACGTGAACGGTGTCGGCTACGCCCTGGCCAAGCTGGGCGCGATCGGCAACGTCTACAACTACATCGACGCCGGGCACCACGGCTGGCTCGGTTGGGACAGCAACTTCAACCCGTCCGCCGAGATCCTGAAGACCGCTGCGGTCGCCTCCGGCAGCACTGTCAACAACGTGCACGGCTTCATCACCAACACCGCTAACTACTCGGCGCTCACCGAGCCGTACTTCAAGGTCACCGACAACGTGAACGGCCAGACGGTGCGGCAGTCCAAGTGGGTCGACTGGAACTACTACGTCGACGAGCTGTCCTTCGCCCAGGCGTTCCGGACGAAGCTCGTGTCGTTGGGCTTCAACTCCAACATCGGCATGCTGATCGACACGTCCCGCAACGGCTGGGGCGGCGCCAACCGGCCCACCGGCCCGGGTGCGACAACGAGTGTCGACACGTACGTCAACGGTGGTCGGATCGACCGTCGGGCGCACGCCGGCAACTGGTGCAACCAGGCTGGCGCGGGTCTCGGCGAGCGGCCGCGGGCGAACCCGGCGACGGGCATCGACGCGTACGTCTGGGTGAAGCCGCCGGGCGAGTCGGACGGCTCCAGCTCGGAGATCCCGAACAACGAGGGCAAGGGCTTCGACCGGATGTGCGACCCGACGTACGGCGGTAACGCCCGCAACGGCAACAACCCGACCGGGGCGCTGGGAGGCGCGCCGATCTCGGGTGCATGGTTCTCCGCCCAGTTCCAGGAGCTCATGCGCAACGCGTACCCGGCGCTCTGACCGGATCGCGCCAGTAGCCACCCGCCGCCGGCAGTAGGTGAGGCACTGCCGGCGGCAGGTCCCCCCGGTCCCCGGTCCGACCGTCAAGGTCGGGCCGGGGACCCCCTCGTGCTCCGGTCAGGGCACGGTGCGCTCTATCGCCGACCGACCCTGCTCGGCCAGATCGCGGCGGGCCTTGTCCAGGTTCTCCGGGGTGAGGTCCTGCCCGCGGGCCATCACCAGATCCTCCGGCTCCCACTGTTGCTCAGCGCCGGTGCGGATGTTGTCGCCGCCGGCTCCGGTGCCGGTCCCGGTCGCCCCGGTGCCGGCCGCGTACGGGTCGCCGATCAACTCGTCGGTGTCCGGGGCGAGGTCGTCCGGCCGGCCACCAGGCTCGGCGAACCCCGGGGTGTCCCGGTCCGGGCCGCCGCCGGTCCGAAACTGCACGACTGTGGTGTCGTCATCCACCGCCGCGGCCACCTCCGGGCTGTCCTCCAACGGCGGTTGCCGATCGCGATCGGTCATGGTGGTGCCTCCTGTGTCCGACACGTTGCCTGCTTCCCGGCGTACCCCCTCGTGCCGGGCTTATGCCGCAGCGGCGGGGCTCAGGCCGATGGGCCGGCCCGTGTCGGAGGGGCAGGCTCAGGCCGACGGGCCGGAGTGCCGCCCCGCGACGGCCGTCAGGTGCCGGGTTGCTTCTCGTTGGGGGTCGGCGGCTCCGCCGGGCGTCGCCACTGCCACAGCAGCATGAGCAGGCCGAAGAGGAGCATCACCAACCCGGCCCACAGGTTGATCCGGACTCCCTGGGCCTTGTCGACCTCGGCGGAACTGTCGAAGACGCCGATCAACGTCACGATCACCCCGTACGCCACGAAGAGGCCACCGATCACCCGACGGATGTCGAACAACCGGGCGGCGGCGGAGCGGCGCTGCTCCGCCTGCGTCTCGTCGATCAACGGGTCCTGTGCCGGCTGGCCGTCGTTGCTCATCTGCCGACTCCTTTCCTAGAAGACCGGGATGTAGAAGAGGGCGGCCAACGCGACAGCGATCACGCCGAGCAGCACCGGGGAGCGGTACCAGACCGCGTCGCCGGCCAGCACGTCCCCCTTCAGGTCGACGCCACCAAGGCCGTAGACCAGCCCGCGCAACTCCTCGTCGCGCTTGGGCGCGGTGAGCGGGGTGATGATCGCGGCGACCACCACCGCCGTGACGAAGGCGAGACCGGCACCCCAGAAGCTCTCCTCCAGGTCGGAGTTGAAGTCGATGACGCCACCCTTGTAGAGCAGGTAGAGACTGAGCGACACCAGGGTTCCCAGCAGCAGCGACCAGAAGCCGGCGAGCGCGGTCATCCGCTTCCAGAACATGCCGATGATGAAGGTGGCGAACAGTGGCGCGTTGAAGACGGAGAAGAGCGCCTGGATGTAGTTCATGATGTTGCTGAACCCGGCCGCGATGAACGCCGTGCCGATACCGACCACCACGGCGGCGACCGTCGCCCACCGCCCGACCCGCACGTAGTGGTCGTCCGGCCGGTCGCGGCGGATGTACGCCTGCCAGATGTCGTAGGTGAAGACGGTGTTGAAGCCGCTCACGTTCGCCGCCATGCCGGCCATGAACGAGGCCAACAGGCCGGTGACCGCGACGCCCAGCACGCCGTTGGGGAGCAGGTCGCGCATCAGCAGCGGGATGGCGTTGTTGTACTGCAGGTCGCCGCTCTCTGCCCCCAGGCCCTTCACCGTCACCAGGGCCACCAGGCCGGGGATCACCGTGACCAGGGGGATGAGCAGCTTCGGGTACGCGGCGATGATCGGCGTACGCCGGGCGGCGCTCATGTTCTTCGCGGACAGCGCCCGCTGCACCTCGGCGAAGTTCGTCGTCCAGTAGCCGAAGGACAACACGAAGCCGAGGCCGAAGACGATGCCGATCCACTGCGCGCCCAGCGGGTTGTCGGTGCTGCCGGTGTCCTGCCAGGCGTGCAGGCCCGCCTCGCCGAGCTTGGAGTCGCGTACCGCGTCCATCAGGCCGTTCACCCCGCCGACCTTGACCAGGCCGATCACGGTGACCGGGATGAGACCGGCCAGGATGACGAAGAACTGGAGCACCTCGTTGTAGATCGCGCCGGTCAGACCACCGATGGTGATGTACGCAAGGACGATCGCCGCGCCGACCACGATCGCGGTCCAGAGCGGCCAGCCGAGCAGCGCCTGCATCACCAGGGCCAGCGCGTAGAGGTTCACGCCGGCGATGAGCACCTGGGCGACGGCGAAGCTGAGCGCGTTGAGCAGGTGGGTGGGGCGGTTGAACCGCAGCCGCAGGTACTCCGGCACGCTGCGGACCTTCGAGCCGTAGTAGAAGGGCATCATCACGATGCCGAGGAAGACCATCGCCGGCACGGCGCCGATCCAGTAGTAGTGGACGGTCATGACGCCGTACTGGGCACCGTTCGCGGCCATCCCGATGATCTCCAACGCGCCCAGGTTCGCCGAGACGAAGGCGAGCCCGGTCACCCAGGCCGGCAGGGACCGGCCGGAGAGGAAGAAGTCGACGCTGGTCCGGATCGCCCGGCGTGCGGCGACGCCGACCCCGAGGACGGTGACGAAGTACAGCGCCAGAATCAGGTAGTCCAGGCCGTTCATGTCGAGCCGAAGACCGTCGCCGTCCATCCCGCCACCCCTCAACCCGACGTCCGCGCCAGTTGGTACGCGCGCGCCCTATTACCCCGTCCGAAACGTTTCACGCCTCGAAGCAGGTGGAGTCCGGTTCGGGCGATTCGGCGTGGGGTCGCGCGCCTGTCGCTCACCCGCCGCCGCGGCGGCACCTGCCGCACAGCGCGAGGGGCACCCCAGCCAGCCGGCCGGGGCGCCCCTCGGTGCGTCGTTCAGCGACCCAGTACGCGGTCCAGGAAGTCCCGGTAGTTGCGCACCGCCATCCGCAGTTGCTCGGTGTCGGCCGAGCCGGCGTCCTGCCATCCGCCGAGCGTGGTCTTCTGCGCGGCCAGCGCCGAGGAGAGTGCCTGGATGGCCTCCTCCACCAGCGACTGCGCCTCGCCGGCCGCAGCCTGCGGATCATCGACGAAACGCAGCTGCACGTCCCGCCAGCGGTCGCGGAAGCCCTGTGCGGTGTCGGTGTCCAGGAGTGTCGCCGGCTCCGCCGCGACTGTCGACCCGGCGGGCCGGGATGTCCCGGCGGCCCCCAACGACGTGCCGTCGCCCTCGGTGTCGACCGGCTCGCCGTCGGCGTCCGGGTCGACCATCTCGGGTGTCGCGCTGCCGTAACCGGCCGCGCCGGCGGTCACCGCGTCCGGGTCGGTCCCCGGGGCGGCGTCCCGGCGGTGCAACTCGGCAGTGGGGTCGGCCCGCAGGCCCTCCCGCTCGCCGTCCTCGGCGCCGTCGCCCGGCTGGGCCGTCCGTTCGGCCCGGGCGTCCGGCTGATCCTGCGGGTTGGGGCTGGCCAGTGCCGAGGCGGCCACCGCGTCGGCCACCGTGGTGGCGCCGAACGCCGTGGGCAGCGGCCCCGGCTCGTGGAAGCCGCCCTCGTCGGCGGAGCGGTCGTCCCGCCGGTGGCGCGGGTCGGAGTCGTCGGCGCGCTCGTCGTCGACCGGGTCGTACGCGGCATCCCGCTCCGCGTCGTCGAACCGGTCGGCGTCGCCGATCCGTGTGGTGTGGTCGGCCCGGTCGGTGTCGTCGACCGGCTCGGTGGCGTCGAACCGCTCGTCCGAGTCGGCCCGCTCGTCGGCGGCGGTCTGGTTGTCGAAGGTGCCCCGGTCTTCCAGGGCATCCTCGGGGACGTCCGAGCGGCCGGCCCGGTCGCCGGTGGGCGGTACCGGGACGGGCGCGGACCGGACGGCCTCCGGGTGGTCGTTGCTCACCTGCTGCTCTTCCTGGCGCATCGGTGACCTCCTCAGCGGCTCGTGGAGTCGTGGTCCGGGTGGTGGCGCTGTTCGGGCGCGCGGTGGCCGACCGGCTCCTCGCCGAGCAGATCGGCGAAGAGCGCCCGGTAGTGCACGACCGCCTGCCGCAGCTCCTCGGTGCTGGCCTCGCCCCGGGAGTTGCGCAGGTGGATGTCGTGCGCGTCGCGGTAGTTGGTGAGTGTGCGAGCGTGCTCGACGGAGAGATGGGCGATCTGGTCGGAGAAGTCGCCGGTCGGGTAGCCCTGCTCCTCAATGAGCCGGGTGACCAGAGCGTCGGCGTCGCCAACCGTTTCGCCGGGCGAGTCGATGAAGCGCACCTGGAGTTCCTCCCAGGCGGCGCTGTAGCGGGCCCGGGACTCCGGGCTGAGCGGGGTGAGCGTGAGCTCGGCGTGCCGGCGTTCCCGGTCGCGCAGTTCGCGCTCGGCGGCGGATCGGCTGTCCTGCTCCTCCACCACCCGGTCGTACTCCGGCCCGAACCGGTCGCGCAGCGCGCGACGGCGGCCGAGCGACCGGACGGCCACGGCCAGCACCGCGACGATCACGAGCACGACGAGCACGATGACGATTACCTGCGTGGGCGACATGGCTCCTCCTTCGTCACCTGGTATTCCCTCCGCGCACTGATCGCCAATCCCGATCCGAGGTACTTTCTGGCCGGCTTGTGTGCGGGAGCGGGAGAAGGAGCTGCCGAGGGCCGCAGCCCGCCGAGCGGCGCAGACCTGACCGAGTCCAGAAAGCGGACCTTCCGCCGCCCGGTGCGGGGCATCTCGGAGCGTCGATGTCGGTGCGACGGGCGGTAGTGCAACGGCCCCCGATTACGTATCCTGCCCAAGGCGCCCGCGCCGGTGCCCGGCGTCACGCCGGGCGCACCGCCGGCCGACGCGTTGCCCGGCGGTGCCGGCACCCCTCCTGCCACCCCTGTACGGGCGAGGTCTGATGAGAACCCGCGACTGGCCGATCCGTTCGAAGCTGACCGCGTTGGTCGTCGCGCCGGTGACCGCGCTCCTGGCGCTGTGGATCTTCGCGACCACGCTCACCTTCGGTCCCGCCCTGGACCTGCTCTCCGCCCGCACCCTGCTCTACGACCTGGGTCGCCCCGGCGAGATCGTGGTCACCGAGCTGCAACGGGAACGCCGGCTCTCGGTGGTGCAGCTCGCGGGCACCGCCCAGCTCCCGGTCCTGGCCGAGCAGCGGGAGCGCACCGACCGGGCCATCGCCGAGCTGCGTCGCCGGGTCGACGGGGAAGCCCTGCGCGACGCCGCCGACGACCCGCTGGAGGCGCGGATCGACGACCTGCTCACCGCCCTGGCGGCGCTGCCGGCCGGGCGGCAGTTCATCGACGACCGCAAGGTGGACCGCAGCGGCGCGATCGGCCTGTACAGCGGCATGGTCACCGCGGCCTTCCAGACGTTCTCCGCGATGGCGACCCTCAACGACCCGGACCTCAACCGGCAGGCCCTGGCGCTCACCGCGTTGGGCCGGTCCCGGGAACTGCTCGGCCAGAGCGACGCCCTGCTGGCCGGCGCGTTGTTCGCCGGACGGTTCGCCGAGGGGGAGCACGCCCAACTCGTGCAGGCCATCGGCAACCAACGGTGGCTCACCGACAACGCCGTGGCCGACCTGCCCGAGTCCGGCCGGGTCGCGTACCAACGGTTGACCGAGAGCGAGGCGTTCACCCGGCTGCGCACGATGCAGGACGCGCTGGTCGCGGCCAACCGGTCCGGCCGACCGCCGGTCGACGCGGCGGCCTGGCAGGCCAGCTACGACGCGGTGCAGCAGCAGCTGCGCGATTTCGAGCTGGCCGAGGCCGACGGTCTCACCGACCGCTCCGTGCCGATGGCGGTACGCATCCTGGTGCGGCTCGCCGCCGCCGGTGTGCTCGGGCTTGTCGCAGTGGTCGTCTCGGTGCTGGTGGCGTTGCGCCTCGGCCGCACGCTGGTCCAGCGTCTCAGTGGCGTCCGCACCGCCGCGCTCGAGTTGGCCGAGCACCGTCTCCCGGACGTGGTGACCCGACTGCGTCGCGGCGAGCAGGTGGACGTCGCCCGGGAGGCACCGCCACTCGAGTACGGCCACGACGAGATCGGCGAGGTCGGCCGCGCCTTCACCGAGGTGCAGCGCACCGCCGTCCAGGCCGCCGTGGACGAGGTCACCCTGCGGCGTGGGCTCAACGAGGTCTTCCTGAACATCGCCCGGCGCAGCCAGAGCCTGGTGCACCGTCAGCTGCACCTGCTGGACCGGATGGAGCGCCGCGCCGAGGACCCGGACGAGCTGGCCGAGCTGTTCCAGGTCGACCACCTGGCGACCCGGCTCCGCCGGCACGCCGAGGACCTGGTCATCCTTGCCGGCTCCGCGCCCGGCCGCGGTTGGCGAAACCCGGTAGCGATCGTCGACCTGATCCGCGGCGCGATCTCCGAGGTCGAGGCGTACGACCGGGTGGACATCACCGCCGCGCAGCCCGCCGGGGTGCTGGGCCGGGCGGTCGGCGACGTCATCCACCTGCTCGCCGAGCTGATCGAGAACGCCACCGCCTTCTCCCCGCCGGACACCCGGGTCACCGTCTCCGGGGACCAGGTCGCGAACGGGTACGCCGTGGAGATCACCGACCAGGGGTTGGGCATGTCCGCCGCGGCCCTGGAGACGGCGAACACCCGGCTGGCCAGCTCGCCCGAGTTCGACCCGGCGCAGAGCGCCCGGCTCGGCCTGTTCGTGGTGGCCCGGCTGGCGGCCCGGCACGGCGTACGGGTGCGGTTGCGCCAGTCCGAGCAGGGCGGGGTGATCGCTGTGGTGCTGATCCCCGCCGAACTGGTCACCGCCGAGCCGCCGGCCGGCCCTGACCCCGCCACGCTGCCCGCCGCGTCGGCCGACCCGGCCCGGCGGCTGGCCCGGACGGCTCGTCGGGGCGCCGTGCCCCGCACCCGCCCACCCACGGCACCGCGCGCCGTCGTCGCACCGTCCGCCCCACCCACCGGCGCACCGAACTCGGGGCCGGCGGCGGGCGGCGGGCCGGGCGACGCGGGGTCGGCAGCGGACGACGAACTCGACGGTCTGCCCCGCCGGGTGCGACGTCGTACCCCCGCCGCCCAACCGCGGTCCGCCGTCACCGACACGCCGGCGCCCCGGTCTCCCGAGGAGGTGCGCCGGGTGATGGCGGCCTTGCAGGCCGGCACGGCGCGCGGCCGCGCCACCGGCACCACCCCGACCGCTGCGGCGACGCCGGCAGTGCCAACCGATCCAACCGATCCGGCCGCCCCGGTGTCGCCCCCCGAACCCCCGACCGCGACTGAGAGGGACGCCTAGTGCGGCATTCGACGAAGCAGAGCACCGGCCTGGACTGGTTGCTCGACGAGCTGGTGCAACGGGTGCCGGCCGCCCGGGAGGCGGTGGTGCTCTCCGCCGACGGTCTGCTGCTCGGCTGCTCGGCCGAGTTGGAGCGCTCGGACGCGGAGCACCTGTGTGCGCTCGCCGCGGGCTTTTCCAGCCTGGCGCGGGGCGCCAGCCGGCACGTGGACGGCGGTCCGGTCCGGCAGACGGTGGTGGAGATGGAGTCGGCGTACCTCTTCGTCACCACCGCCGGGCAGGGCGCCTGCCTGGCCGTGGTGAGCGACGCCGACGCGGACATCGGGTTGGTCGCGTACGAGATGGCGATGCTCGTCATCAGGGTGGGGGAGAGCCTCGCCGCGCCGGCCCGATCGTCGGCCGGAGCCGGTGATGCGGGCTGAGCCGCCGGGGCCGCAACACGAGTGGCTGGACGGCGAGGCCGGTCCGGTGGTGCGCCCGTACACCCTCACCAAAGGCCGGGTACGCTCCGCCGTCGACGGTTTCGACCTTGTCGCATTCGTGCTTGCGACATCGGACGGCGACGTGGCGGGCCATCCGCACCTGCTCCCGGAGCACCGACGGCTGATCGCGTTGGCCCTCCGGCCGGTGTCGGTGGCCGAGTTGGCAGCCGAGCTGGACCTCGCGGTCGGGGTGGTCCGGGTACTCCTCGGTGATCTCCTGGCCGAGGGCCTGGTCGCGGTGCACGAGCCGCCGGCCGCCGGAATTCTTCCCGACGACGACATCCTCAAGGCGGTGGTCAGTGGACTCCGTGCGTTGTGACCATACGGGCACCAGCACCACCATCCCGCTGGCGCTGAAGATCCTCATCGCGGGGGGCTTCGGGGCCGGCAAGACGACACTTGTCAGTGCCCTCAGCGAGGTGCGCCCGTTGCAGACCGAGGAGGTGTTGACCGGCGCCGGGGTCGGCACCGACGACGTCTCCGGGGTGGAGGGCAAGTCGACCACCACTGTGGCGATGGACTTCGGCCGGATCACCATCAACGACGACCTGCAGGTCTACCTGTTCGGCACCCCCGGCCAGGACCGGTTCTGGTTCCTGTGGGACGAGTTGGCGTTCGGCGCGCTCGGCGCTGTGGTGCTCGCCGACACCCGTCGGCTGGCCGACTGTTTCCCGTCCATCGACTACTTCGAGCAACGCGGCATCCCGTTCGTCGTCGGTGTGAACTGCTTCGACGACTCGCGGCGGTTCAATCTGGAGACCGTACGCCGGGCACTCGACCTCGACCCGGACGTGCCGATGGTGCTCTGCGACGCCCGCGACAGGCAGTCCGGAAAGCTGGTGTTGATCTCCTTGGTCGAGCATGTCGCCCGGCAACGCGGGGAGCCGGTGCCGACGGCCTGAGATCCGGGCGGCAAAGCCGGTTAACCGGCCGGCGATGCGGGCAGCCTCTGATTGGATCAGCGGAGGATGCCGGCGGAGGAGTGGGACGTGAGTGCTCAGGGTGGGGTCGTCCACATCGGGGGTTACACCGCGCAGAGCGGTGGGCGGGGCAGCGGCATCGTCGCCGCGCGTCGCGACCCGACGACCGGGGCGCTGACCCCGCTCGGCACGGTGGCTGTCACACCGTCCCCCTCCTTCCTGGCGCGGCACCCCACCCACCCGGTGCTGTACGCGGTGAACGAGTTGACGGCCGGTGAGATCAGCGCCTGGCGGGTCGGGCCGGACGGTGGGCTGGATCCGCTGGGCAGCCGGTCGACGGGTGGCGCCGAGCCGTGCCACCTGGCGGTGCTGCCCGACGGCGACCAGTTGGTGGTGGCCAACTACGGCAGCGGCAGCGTGGCGGTCTTCCCGCTCGACCCGCAGGGGGTGCCCGGCGAGCGCACCGACCTGGTGGTGCACGAGGGGCACGGCCCCGACCCGGACCGGCAGGACCACGCGCACGCCCACATGGTCTCCCCGGGGCCGGGCCGGGGGCCGCTGCTCGCTGTGGATCTCGGCACCGACTCGGTCTACCGGTACGACCTGGACCGGGCGAGCGGTCGACTGGTGCCGCGTGCGCCACGCATCCGTACGACGCCCGGTGCCGGGCCCCGGCACCTGGCCCGGCACCCGGACGGACTGCGGTGTTACCTCGTCGGCGAGCTGGACGCCTCCGTCACCGCCTACGAGCTGACCGACGACGGCGCGCTGCACCAGCGAGGTCGGGTCGAGGCGAGCGCGCGGCCCGGTCACGTCCAGCCCTCGGAGGTGGCGGTCAGCCCGGACGGCCGGTTCCTCTACGTCGCCAACCGGGGGGTGGGCACCCTGTCGGCTTTCACCCTGGCCGGCGAGTTGCCCGAGTTGGTGACCGAAGTGGAGACCGGTGGTGAGTGGCCCCGGCACTTCGCGCTGATCGGGGAGCACATCTACGTCGCCGACGAACGGGCCGACATGGTGCGGGTCTTCCGGCGCGACATCGACACCGGCGTTCCGGAGGCGATCGGGGAACCGGTGCCGGTGCCGAGCCCGACGTGTGTGCTGCCGTGAGGGCCGTCACGGGGACGTGAGACGGACGCTGATTCGGCAACCCCTCGGGGCCGGCACGTCACGCTCCGTTGCCAAATGCTGGTGATCTGTTTCTCCTGCGTAACTTTAGGCCGAACGGATGTGGCAGAGACGGCACCTTGTACGCAAGATGGTCACCGTGTCAGCAGGCCGCCATCGCATGCGTTCGAAACTCCACCTCGCAGCCGCCGCCGCGACGGCGACGGTGCTCGTCGTCACGACCGGCCTGTGGTTCGGCTATCGGGAGCTGGTCCAGTCCAGCTGCTCGGGGGAGATCCGACTCGCGGTGGCGGTCGCCTCCGAGCTGGCCCCCGCTGTGGACGCTGCTGCGTCCCAGTGGGTCAAGGACGGCGCCGCGGTGGGTCCGACCTGCATCAAGGTCGATGTCTCCGCGTCCGACCCGGTCGACGTGGCGGCCGTGGTGGCGGCCAAGCATGGCGCGGTCCTGGCCGGTGTGGGGCAGGCCAGCGGCACCGCCGTCAGCCCGGACGTCTGGGTGCCGGACTCCTCGACCTGGCTGCTGCGGTTGAAGAAGGACGCGACAGCGTTCGCGCCGACCAACGGCGCGTCGATCGCGCGCAGCCCCATCGTCGTCGCGATGCCCGAGCCGATCGCCCTGCGGCTGGGTTGGCCGGACAAGAAGTTCAACTGGACCGACCTGCTCAAGCAGGTGAACAACACGAGCGCGCCGCTGCGCACCGGGATCGTCGAGCCGACCCGTGACGCCGCCGGCCTGTCCGGCCTGCTCTCGTTGACCGCCGCCGCCAACGGCGCAGGCGGCGACGCCCAACGCAACACCGTCGGCGCGCTTCGCGCACTGGCCACCGGCCGCTCCTCGCTGCGCAACGACCTGCTGGCCCGCTTCCCGACCGCCAACGACGCGACGTCGATCGCCAGCGGTCTCGGCGCGGCGGCGCTGTCCGAAGAAGACGTGATCGCCTACAACAGCAAGAAGCCACCGGTGCCGCTGGCCGCGCTCTACATGGAGCCGGCCCCGATGCCGCTCGACTACCCCTACGCGGTGCTGCCCGGCATCGAGCCGACCAAGGCGTCGGCGGCCCGGGTGCTGTTCGAGTTGCTCACCAGCCCCTCCTTCCGGAACCGGCTCGCGGCGCAGTCGTTGCGCGCACCGGACGGCAACTGGGGTGACGGCTTCAAGGCTCCGCAGGGCGCCCCGAGTCCGTCCGGTGGTGCGCCGACCGCAGCGGCGAACGGCGGCACCGCCGCTGGTGGGCTGGACCCGGCAGCGATCCAGCGGGTCGTCTCCAGTTGGTCGATCGCCACCCAGTCCGGCCGGATGCTCGCCGTCATCGACGTCTCCGGCTCGATGAAGGACCCGGTGCCCTCCGCCAACAACCGGAGCCGGGAGGAAGTCACCGTCGACGCGGCCCGTCGTGGCCTCGGCCTCTTCGACGACTCCTGGTCGATCGGCCTGTGGACCTTCTCCACCAAGCTGGTCGGCAACCGGGACTATCGGGAGTTGGTCGGCATCGGCCCGCTCTCCGGCCAGCGGGCCCAGCTGGAGGCGGCGCTCGGTGGCATCAAGCCCTCCGACGGCGACACCGGCCTCTACGACACGATGTTGGCCGCGTACCAGGCGGTGCAGGAAAACTGGCAGCCCGGCCGGGTCAACTCGATAGTGCTGTTCACCGACGGTAAGAACGACGACGACAACGGCCTCACCCAGCAGCAGCTGCTCGCCAAGCTCAAGCAGATCGCTGATCCGGAGCGGCCGGTCCAGGTCATCATGATCGGCATTGGTGAGGGCGTCAGCAAGGCCGAGCTTGAGTCGATCACCAAGGTGGCCGGTGGCGATGTCTTCGTCACCAAGGACCCGAGCGAGATCGGCAGCATCTTCCTCAGCGCCATCGCGCGACGTCCGCCGGCACCGCGCTGAGCTGACGTACGGCCCTCAGCGGCCTGCCTACCGGGATCCGGTAGGCGGGCCGCTTTTTGGCTTCCAGGTTGAAGAAAAGTGACGGCAATACGTCCGAAGCAATCGGCGGTCATAGTTATGGAGGCAGGATGTCGACTGTTCCGGCATAGTCGGTGCGCCTCCGGTCCGACCCGTTGGCCGGGGCCATCCTGAGCAGAGTGGGAGGGCCGGTGACCGCGGCGACACTGTTGACCCCCGCCACGACGGCGGAGCCGAACGACAACCGCGCCGGGCTGGTGGCGCGTGCCGACGAGCGGTCCTACATCCGGGTCATGGTGGTCCTGGACACCACCGTGCTCATCATCGCGCTGCTCATCGGCTACGTCACCCGCTTCGGTGACGGCGAACCGGCCGGCTCCGAGATCCCGTACGTGCTGGTGGCCCCCGGGTTGGTGCTGGCCTGGCTGACCTCGCTCAAGGCGCTCGGCTGCTACGACGACCGGGTGATCGGCTACGGGGCGGACGAGTACCGGCGGGTCAGTTCCGCGAGCCTGCGCCTGGCCGGCGCGATAGCCATCATCGGCTACATCACCGACCTCGGCGTCTCGCGGGGCTTCCTGGGCATCTCCTTCGCGGTGGGCACCGTCGGGCTGGAGGTGGCCCGGTTCGCCGCCCGCAAGCGCCTGCACCGGGCCCGCTCGATGGGTGCCGGCTGGTCCCGCCGGGTGCTGGTGGTCGGCGACACCGCCCACGTGTTGGAGTTGGTGCACACGCTGCGCCGCGAGCCGTACGCCGGGTACCAGGTGGTCGGCGCGTGCATCCCGGACGCGCTGCTGGCACCGGTGGCGCAGCGCCTGGGCGACGTACCGGTGGTGGGGTCGTTCCGGGGCATCCCGGAGGCCGCCACCGCCATCGGCGCGGACACCGTCGCGGTGACCGCCTCCGGCGAGCTGACCGCGACCCGGCTGCGTCGCCTCGGCTGGCAGTTGGAGGGCACCGGCGTCGACCTGGTCGTGGCGCCCGCGCTCACCGACGTCGCCGGCCCGCGAATCCACACCCGTCCGGTGGCCGGCCTGCCGCTGATCCACGTCGAGGCACCGGAGTTCCGTGGTGCGCGCAAGTTGGTGAAGGGTCTCGTCGACCGGTCGGCCTCGTCGCTGGCGCTGGCGCTGCTGATGCCGCTGATCGCGGTCATCGCCCTGGCCATCAAACTGGACAGCCGCGGCCCGGTGCTCTTCCGGCAGGTCCGCGTCGGCCGGGGTGGGCAGGAGTTCGGCGTGTTCAAGTTCCGCACCATGGTGGTGAACGCCGACTCGCTGCTCGCCGAGCTGACCGCGCGCAACGAGACCGACGGCCTGATGTTCAAGATGCGCCACGACCCTCGGGTCACCCGCGTCGGCCGGCTGTTGCGCAAGTGGTCGCTTGACGAGCTGCCGCAACTGGTGAACGTGCTGTTGGGCCAGATGAGCATGGTCGGACCGCGACCGCCGCTGCCCTCGGAGGTGGCCCGCTACGACGGCGACGTGGCGCGGCGGCTGCTGGTCAAGCCGGGCATGACCGGACTGTGGCAGGTGAGTGGCCGCTCCGACCTCAGCTGGGAGGACGGCATCCGGCTCGACCTCTACTACGTGGAGAACTGGTCCCTCGCCGCCGACCTCACCATCCTCTGGAAGACCTTCGGTGCGGTCCTGAACGGTCGCGGAGCGTACTGACGCCGGCGGTCACGACTGCGGGCCGGTCCAGTCCAGGCAGACGACCACCGCGTCGTCGACCAGGTCACCGGCCACGAAGGCGCGTAGGTCACCGATCAGGGACCGGACGGCGTCAAGGGGCTCCATCGGCCCGGTCCGCCGCAGGAACCGGTCAAGTGCCGTCTCGCCGTAGCGCATGTGCTGGCCGGTGGCCTCCACCACGCCGTCGCTGACGACGAAGACCCGGTCGCCGCGCTCCATCGGGAACTTCTGCTCGTGGTAGTCGGTCTCCTCGAACATGCCGAGGGGGAACTGCGCTTCCAGGGGCTGCTCGGTGACCTCCCCGTTGCGGAGCAGGACCAGCCGGGGTGAGCCGGCATCGACAACTGTCATCATCCCGGACCGCAGGTCAAGCTCCATCAGCAACGCCGACAGGTGCTGCTCGCCCCGGTACAGGTCGTAGATGGCCTGGTCGGCGAGGGCGGCCTGGTCGGCCAGGCGCAGCCCGGCCCGACGCGCGTTGCGGAGCGCGTGGGTGGCCAACGAGGTGAGCAGGGAGGCGGCGACCCCCTCGCCGGTGCCGTTGATCGTGGACAACCAGAGTCGTTCCCCGTCGTCGGACCAGTCGAAGCTGTCGCCGCGGACCGCGTAGGCCGGCTCCAACTGCCCGGCCAGGCTGAACGAGGGGCGGATCCGGCTGCGGCCGGGGAGCAGGTCCCACTGCATCTCGGCGGCCAGGGTGAGGCGCTGGGTGCGCCGCGCCGTCCGGTAGACGTCGGTGCCGGCGGAGACCGCCGCCACCTCGTGGGCGAGCGCGGTGGCGATGTCGGCCAGCTCCGCGATGACCTCCCGGTCGTCCGGGACGGGCGCCAGGCACAGCACCCCGCGACGCTCGCCACGCATGGTCACCGGAAACCAGGCGGTGCCGTCGGCCAGGATCGGCGACTGGTGGTCGAAGGCACGCCAGGCGGGATGCCCAGGGCTCGTGATCGAGTCACCCTCGGTGAGTGGCAGTAGCTCCGAGAGCCGGTAGTCGACCTGGTAGAGCTCGACGTCGGTGATTGCGTACGACCGGGCGAGCACCTCGCCGATACCACCGACGAGACGGTCCGCCGATGTCTCGTTCAGGGCGCGTCGTGCCTGATTGACCGGTTCACTCATCGTCGCTCCCTCGGTGAAAGCTCAACCACCAGTGGTTTCGGAGTACTCTCGGGCCACCATGGCTGAACTGCACAGTTCGACGGACCCCGAGACGAGTATGGCTGCCGCGCTCGATGAGACTGCCGCTGCCCTGCTCGGCATCTGGGAATCCGCCCGGGAGGGGACGGCCGGCCGAGTCTCCGGCGCCCAACTACGGGCGGTGATGGTGGTCGAGCAGCACGACGGGATCAACCTGCGGCGGTTGGCCACCCGGCTCGACATGCTGCTCAGCTCCGCCAGCCGGCTCTGCGACCGGCTGGTCGCCGCCGGCATGCTTGAGCGTGAGCCGGGGCGCTTCGACCGGCGGGAGATCTCGCTGCACCTCACGCCGGAGGCCCGCCGGCTCCTCACCGAGCTGCGGGCCGACCGGCAGGCGCGGCTCGCCGTCGTGCTGGCCGGGATGAGCCCCGCGGGCCGCCACGCGCTGCTTGACGGCATGCGGGAGTTCGACGAGGTCGCCCGCCAGCAGCGGGCGCAGCGCACCCCGAAGTCGCGGGACTGGCCGGACGACCCGGACCGGCCCGGTGGGCGCTCGGACGACTGGTCGGACGACCCGGACCGGCCCGGTGGGCGCTCGGACGACTGGTCGATCGATCCGGACCGGCAGACCCGCCAGGCCTGGGCGGACCAGTCCGGTGCGCCGGAACTGTCGATCGGCGGCAACCGGGACCGCCCGGCCGACGGACCGCCGGTGGCGCGGACCGCCTGACCACCTCGCCGAGGCGACGATCACCCCGGCGTCGGGGCACCCACGGCCAGCATCGCGATGTCGTCGTGCGCCTCGCCGGCCAGCCATTCGTCGACCGCCTGCCGTACCCGGTCGACGAGCGCGGCCGGCGACAGCCCGGCCGCCGAGGCGAGCACGGCGCGCAGCCGGGCCACGCCGAACGTCGCCAGGTCACGCGGGCCGCGCGCCGAGGTCACCCCATCGGTGTACGCGAGCAGCAGGTCACCCGGGGCGAGGTGCACCCGGGTCTCGGCGAATCGTGCGACGGTCAGCGCTCCGACCGGCATCCCGCCGACCGGGACCGTGCTGACAGTGCCGTCGGCGGTGACAAGCAGTGGCGCGGGGTGGCCGCCACCGGCGATCCGGATGTCCAGCCCGCCGGGCCCGCTGTCGATCGAGCCGAGCAGCAGGGTGGTCAACTGGCTCTGCCGTGCCGCGTCCGGGGCGTCGGCCAAGGCGCGGTCGAGTAGCTGGATCAGCTCCAGCGGACGCTGCTCGACAAGCCGCAGCGTCCGCAACGACTGGCGGACCCGGCCGGTCAACACGGCCGCGCCCACCCCCTTGCCGCACACGTCGCCGAGCGCGAACAGGGCTCCGCGTGGGTGTGGGAACACCTCGTAGAAGTCGCCACCGATGCGCAGGGTGTCTCCGGCCGCCCGGTATCCGCCGGCAATGGCCACGCCGGGCACTGTGGGCAGCTCGGGCGGGAGCAGGCTGGTTTGCAGCACCTGGGCCAGGTGGGCCTGTTCGCCATGGAGGTCGGCGCTGGTCAGCGCGGCGCCGGCCCGGGCGGCGAACTCGCGGGCCAGTTGGACGTCACGCTCGTCGAAACCGGGCCGCCCGACTCGGCGGATGAGCAGTAGGGCGCCGGCCGATCTGTCGGCGCTGAGCAACGGGCTGACCAGCACGGTGCCCGGGCCGAATCCGGGCGGCAGCAGGGTGGCCAGGTCGGCGGGGCCGGCATCCGGCCAGGGCCCCGGCTCGACGAACTCGCCGGCCAGCGCCGCGGCGACGCCGGGCACGGTGCCGGTCAGGCTGGCGGGGGTCAGGCCGGCGACCGCTGTCGGCTCTCCGTCGGCGTACCGGATCCAACGGGTGGGAGACCCGGTCGGGGTGGCCGGTCGGGGCAGTGCCACCGCCAGGTCGGCCAGGTACGGCACGGCGAGGGTGGTGGTGGCCAGGAGCACCTGGTCCCGGTGCAGGGAGAGCCCGAGCCGGCTGCCGGTCTGGGCGAGGAACGCGGTGCGGGCGCGCTCGGTCCGCAGCGCGGCGGTGTGGGCGTGCTCCTCGGTGACGTCGCGGACGTACCACGCGTACCGGGAGCCGGCGAGCTGCCGCCGGGTGCCGTGCAGCCGCCGGCCGTGGTGCTCGGCGTAGAACTGGGCGGCGTCGTCGGCGAAGGCCCGGGCCAGGGCGGCCACCGGGCAGCGGGCCAGGTCGGTGCCGATGGTGATCTCCGGGAGCAGTTGCTGCGCCGTGGCGTTGGTCAGGGTGACCCGACCGGTCCCGTCAGTGGTCAGCACGGCCTCGGCGAGCCCGTCGAGCAGCTCGCGGGCAAGTCTCGCGTCGGCCGGCAGAGTGGTGTCGCTGGGTTGCCGGGTCGTGGTCACCGTCCGACGTCACCGCGCGTCTGACGACCTGTACGCATGCTGCTGCTCGCCTCCTCGCCGCGGATCGTTGCTGCTGGAAAGGCTACCGAGCCCCTCGGACACCCGCCCAGCCAGCGCTTGGCGTCGATCAACCGGAGCGGCCCAACCAGCCGGCGGGCTGGGCGACGATCCGGCGGGCCACCGAGCCGGCGGCGCCCACCGCGGCGGCCTCCGCACCGAGCGTCGACGGCCGGACCGTCACCGGCGACCAGGCGGCGGTGAGCACCCGACTGGCGATCTCGGCGAGCACCGGCGGACACAACCAGGGTGCCAGCGCCGCGTAACCGCCACCGAGCACCACGGTGTCCAGGTCGAGCAGGTTGACGACACCGGCCACCGCGACGCCGAGCGCCGTCCCGGCCTCGTGGAGCGCCCGGAGCGCGTCCGGGTCACCGGCCGCGGCCAACTCGGCAAGTCGCGCTGTCCCGGTGTCCGCGGGGAGTTCGGTCCGGGCGAGCCCGGCGGCGGTCACTATCGCCTCCTGACCGGCGTACTGCTCCAGGCAGCCCTGTCCGCCACAGCGGCACGGGCGGCCCTCGGGGTGCACCGGGAGATGCCCGATCTCGCCGCTCCAGCCGCGGACGCCGCGGAACAGGGCGCCGTCCAGCACGATGCCGGCGCCGATGCCCACCTCTCCGGAGATGTGCAGGAAGCTGGCCGGTCCGGGTGGCCGGGAGTGCAGCTCACCGAGGGCGGCGAGGTTGGCCTCGTTGTCCACCACGAGCGCGGGTACGCCGGGCACCTGCTCGACAAGCGGCGGGTGCGCGGCGAGTAGCGCGGGCACCGGCACGTCGCGCCAGCCGAGGTTCGGCGCGAGCCGGACCACTCCGGAGTCGTCCACCAGGCCGGGCACCGCGAGTGCGGCCCCGACCAGGGTGAGGCCCTCGTCGGCGGCGTGGTCGCGGGCCGTCCCGGCGATTTCGACAAGCTGGGCCAGGGCATCGGCGGGGGCCACCGGGCGCAGGTCGGCCCGGTGTACCGTGCGGTGCCGGACCTGTCCGGTGAGGTCCACCACACAGACCGCCAGATAGTCGACGTTGACCTCCAGGCCGAGCCCGGCCGGTCCCTGGTCGGCCAGGACGAGGCCGCGGGCCGGGCGGCCGGCGCCGGCGCGGGGCGCCGGTTCGGACTCGCTCACCAACTGCCCGGCGAGTAGGTCCTCGACCACCGCGGACACCGTGGCTCGGGTCAGGCCGGTAGCGGTCGCCAGATCGGCCCGGGACGGAGGTCGGTCGGCCGCGGCGATCCGGCCCAGGACCAGCGCGAGGTTGAGTTCGCGCAGACTGCCCTGACGGACTGCGCCGGCCGGGGCGTGGGTGAGGCTCACCCCTTGACAGTGCCATAGGGCGGGCAAATAATTCAATGGCTGAACAAATAGCCGACAACACCACCCCGGAGGTTGCTCATGGCACCCCGTCCCACTCCCGCCGACAAGTTCTCCTTCGGGCTCTGGACCGTGGGCTGGCAGGCCCGTGACCCGTTCGGTGACGCCACCCGGCCCGAGCTCGACGCCGTCGAGGCGGTGCACCGGCTCGCCGAGCTGGGCGCGTACGGCATCACCTTCCACGACGACGACCTGATCCCGTTCGGCGTCGACGCCGCCACCCGGGACCAGCACATCGCCCGGTTCCGCAAGGCCCTCGACGAGACCGGCCTGGTGGTGCCGATGGTCACCACCAACCTCTTCACCCACCCGATCTTCAAGGACGGCGGCTTCACAAGCAACGACCGTGACGTCCGCCGGTACGCGCTGCGCAAGGTGCTGCGTCAGGTCGACCTGGCCGCCGAGCTGGGTGCCAGCACGTTCGTGATGTGGGGCGGTCGCGAGGGCTCCGAGTACGACCTCGCCAAGGACGTCCGCGCCGCGCTCGACCGCTACCGCGAGGCCGTCAACCTGCTCACCCAGTACTCCATCGACAAGGGCTACAACCTGCGGTTCGCGCTGGAGCCCAAGCCCAACGAGCCGCGCGGCGACATCCTGCTGCCCACCATCGGGCACGCGCTCGGCTTCATCTCCCAGCTGGAGCACCCGGAGCTGGTCGGCCTCAACCCGGAGGTCGGGCACGAGCAGATGGCCGGGCTCAACTACGCCCACGGCATCGCCCAGGCGCTCTGGCAGGGCAAGCTGTTCCATCTGGACCTCAACGGCCAGCGCGGCATCAAGTACGACCAGGACCTGGTCTTCGGCCACGGTGACCTGATGAACGCGTTCGCCCTGGTCGACCTCCTGGAGAACGGCGGCCCCAACGGCGGCCCGGCGTACGACGGCCCCCGGCACTTCGACTACAAGCCCTCCCGGACCGAGGACATGGACGGCGTGTGGGCCTCGGCGGCGGCCAACATGAGCACCTACCTGCTGCTCAAGGAGCGGGCCGCGGCGTTCCGCGCCGACCCCGAGGTCATCGAGGCGCTCGCCGCCAGCAAGGTCGGCGAGCTGAGCAGGCCCACGCTCGGCGACGGCGAGGGCTACCAGGAGTTCCTGGCCGACCGGTCCGCGTTCGAGGACGTCGACGTGGACGCGGTGGCCGCGCGGGGCTTCGCCTTCGTCCGGCTCAACCAGCTCGCCGTCGAGCACCTGCTCGGCGCCCGCTGAGGCCCCGCCATGCCGTTTGTCGCAGGCGTTGACTCGTCCACCCAGTCCTGCAAGGTGGTCATCCGGGACGCGGAGACCGGGGCTCTGCTGCGGCAGGGCCGGGCACCGCACCCGGACGGCACCGAGGTCGACCCGGAAGCCTGGTGGCAGGCGCTGCGCAGCGCCGTCGACCAGGCCGGCGGGTTGGCCGACGTGGCGGCGATCTCGGTCGCCGGCCAGCAGCACGGCATGGTGTGCCTCGACGAGGACGGCCGGGTGGTCCGCCCGGCACTGTTGTGGAACGACACCCGATCCGCCGACGCCGCCGTCGACCTCGTCGAGGAGGCCGGCGGCGGCGCGGCCGGGCGTCGGTTCTGGGCCGAAGCCGCCGGCAGCGTCCCGGTGGCCAGCTTCACCATCACGAAACTGCGGTGGCTGGCCACCCACGAGCCGGAGGCGGCGGCCCGGGTGGCCGCCGTCTGCCTGCCGCACGACTGGCTGACGTGGCGGCTGGCCGGCGCACCGGGGTTGGGCGCGTTGCGCACCGACCGTGGGGACGCCAGTGGCACCGGCTACTGGTCGCCGGCGACCGGTGAATACCGGCCGGACCTGTTGGAGCGGGGCTTCGGTCGGCAGTTGGTGCTGCCCGAGGTGCTCGGTCCGGCGGAGTCGGCCGGCAAGCTGGCCGACGACCTGGGCGGCTCGGGCGGCGCGCTGCTCGGGGCGGGCACCGGGGACAACGCCGCCGCCGCGTTCGGCGTCGGTGCCGGCCCCGGCGACGTGGTCGTCTCGATCGGCACCTCCGGCACCGTGTTCAGCGTCGCCGACGTGCCGGCCGCCGACGAGAGCGGTGCCGTGGCGGGCTTCGCCGACGCGTCAGGTCGTTTCCTGCCGCTGGTCTGCACGCTCAACGCGGCCCGGGTGCTGGACGCCGCCGCGGCGATGCTCGGGGTCAGCCTGGACGAGCTGGCCGACCTGGCGCTCTCCGCGCCAGCCGGCGCGGACGGGCTGGTCATGGTGCCCTACCTGGAGGGGGAGCGGACGCCGAACCGGCCGCTCGCCACCGGTGCGGTGCACGGCCTGACCCTGCGTACGTCGACCCCCGCGCACCTGGCGCGGGCCGCCGTGGAGGGCATGCTCTGTGCGCTCGCCGACGGCCTGGACGCGCTCATCGCACAGGGCGCCACCGTCCGCCGGGTCATCCTGGTCGGCGGCGGAGCCCGGTCGGCGGCGGTGCGTCGGATCGCACCGCAGGTCTTCGGCTGCCCGGTCGTCGTGCCGCCGGCCGGGGAGTACGTCGCCGACGGCGCCGCCCGGCAGGCCGCCTGGGTCGCCCTGGGCGGCCCTACGCCGCCGGCCTGGGCGATCGAGGGCACCGAGGAGTACGCGGGCGAGCCGGTTCCCGCCGTCCGCGACCAGTACGCGGCGGCTCGCGGACTGGTTCTCGACCGGCGCTGACCGTCGGGATCGACGCGGGTGGGGTGCCGGAGCCTGTGGGCCGGCACCCCACCCGCGTGCCGGCCCTCGTGGCGGCGTCTGGTTGGCTGCCGGCATGACGGTGACCAGTGGCGGACCCGGTCGGGGTCGGGCGCAGCCCGGCCCACGCCCGCCGGGCCGGGGCGGTGGTCCGGCCCACCGGTTGTACAGCGTCGTGGTGTTCGTGCTGCTCGCCTCCCTGGACAACGTGGCGATCGGGCTGGTCCCGCCGCTGTACGGCCCGATCTCCGACGCGTTCCAGGTGTCCGGGCGGCTGCTGGGTCTGGTCACCGCGGTCAGCTTCCTGGTGAGCGCGGTGGCCGCGGTCGGCTGGGCGTACGTCGGCGATCGGACCAATCGCAAACGCCTGCTCATGGTGGGGACGCTGCTCTGGGCGGCCGGCACCGGCGGCAGTGCGCTGGCCGGCGGCTACCTGACCTTCCTGGCCGCCCAGTTGGTGGCGGCCGTCGGTCTCGGCGCGGTCGGCTCGGTGGGGTTCTCCGTGGTCACCGACCTGATCTCACCGACCCGGCGGGGGCTGGTGATGAGTTTCTGGGGCCTTTCCCAGGGGGTCGGCACCCTGGCGGGCACGCTCGTCGGCGGGCTGCTCGGGGCGACCGACTGGCGGCGACCGTTCCTGATCCTGACCGGCGTCGGCCTGGCCGCCACAGTGGCCTACCTCTTCACGTACGACATCCGGCGCGGTCAGAGCGAGCCGGAGTTGGCCGACCGGCTGGACGCCGGCGCGGAGTACGACTATCGGATCAGCCGCGCCGACCTGCCGCGGATCCTGGCCCGCCGGACCAACCGGTGGCTGATCCTGCAGGGCCTGACCGCGCAGGCCGCGTTCGGTTCGCTGGTCTGGCTGCCGGTGCTCTTCGCCGAACGGGCCGAGGCCCAGGGCTATTCGGCGTCGACGGCGGTGGTGGTGGGGAGCGTCTTCGCCACGCTGTTCCAGCTCGGCGGGGTGCTCTCCATCGTGGGCGGTCTGATCGGCGACGCGGTGCAGCGGCGCAACCCCGGCGGTCGGGCGCTTGTCGCAGCGGTCGGCATCCTCGCCGCGCTGCCGTTCTACCTGGTGCTGTTCTTCGTCCCGGTGACCATCGACGTGCCGGACGGTGCCAGCGGTGGCGCGGTGGTGGGCGCGGTGCTGGCCAGTGTGTTCACCGAGCCGTCGGTGGGCCTGAGCCTGCTCACCGCTGTCGTGGCGCTCGCGTTGACCTCGGCCAACTCGCCGAACTGGTTCGCGCTGATCGCCGACGTGAACCCGCCGGAGCACCGGGGCACCGTCTACAGCCTGGGCAACCTGGTGAACGGGGTCGGCCGGGCGGCCGGCAACGGCCTGGTCGGGGTCGCCTTCCAGGCGCTCCGGACGGCGTTCCCGCCGCCGCTGAACTTCGCGGTGGGGCTGGCCGCGTTCCAGCTCTTCTTCATCCCCACCGGCGTCATGTACTGGCTCGCCTCGCGGAGCTCACCAGCGGACATCGAGAACGTGCACGATCTGCTGCACACCCGCGCCGACCGCCTCTGACCGCCCGCGCCGCGCTGGGATCGTGCCCGTGCCCGCGTCCGGGACTTCGCCCGCGCCCGGGTTGGGACCGCGCCCATCCCCATGCCCAAGATCGCACTAGTTCCAGGATGTAGTGCTTTCGACGCGGCACGAAGCCCCTACATCCTGGAAATAGCACGATCTTGGCATCGGGCATCGGGCATCGGGCGTCGGGCGTCGGGCGTCGGGCGTCGGGCGTGGCGGCGCAGGGACCGTCTGACTCGTTTGCGGCATCAGCTCCAAAGCACACCCGACAGACCCGCCCTGGGAGCGTCGCTTCCAGGGCGGGTCTGTCGGCGGGGGATCAGCCCCGCAGCCAGACGGTCACGTCGGTTGGGACCGCGCCGTCGTCGTTCAGGGGGGCACTGGTGGCGAGCACCTCGGCACCGGTGGGCACCGGCACCGGGGCGGTGCCGAAGTTGGTGAGCACGGTCAGCGCACCGTTGCGGAAGGTCAGCACCTCGTCGCCGGCGGGCAACCAGGCAAGGGTGCCGCGACCCAGCCCGTGCTCGCGGCGCAGCCGCAGCGCCGTGCGGTACAGCTCGTACGTCGAGCCGGGCACGTCACGTTGACGGTCCAGGGCGTACTCCGCCCAGACCGCGGGTTGCGGCAGCCAGCTCGCGTCGGTGGGCCCGAAGCCGTACGACGGGGCGTCGGCCTCCCACGGGATCGGCACCCGGCAGCCGTCCCGGCCGCGCTGGGTGTGTCCGCTGCGCGCCCAGGTCGGGTCCTGCCGGGCTTCGTCGGGCAGCGTGGTGTGCTCGGGCAGCCCCAGCTCCTCGCCCTGGTAGAGGTAGGCCGAGCCGGGCAGGGCGAGCATCAGCAGGGTGGCCGCCCGGGCCCGGCGCAGGCCGAGCGCGGCGTCCGGCTGCGGGTCACCGATGCCGATGCCGTTGGGACGGCCGCCGCCGATCGGCAGGCCGAGCCGGGAGGCGTGCCGCACCACGTCGTGGTTTGACAGCACCCAGGTGGTCGGCGCGCCGACCGAGTCGGTCGCCTCCAACGAGCGGGTGATCACCGCGTACTGGGCCGGTGCGGTCCAGGCGGCGAGCAGATACTCGAAGTTGAACGCCTGGTGCATCTCGTCCGGGCGGACGTAGCGGGCCAGCCGCTCGGCCGGCTCCACCCAGGCCTCGGCGACCAGCACCCGTTCGCCGGGGTAGCTGTCCAGAACCTGCCGCCACTGCCGGTAGATCTCGTGCACGCCGTCCTGGTCCCACATCGGCGGGCGCGGCTTGTCGATCTCGTTGCCGGAGAGGATCTCCTGCGGCTCCTGCCAGTCGGCCAGGTCGGCCTGCTTGATCAGGCCGTGCGCCACGTCCACCCGGAAGCCGTCCACGCCACGGTCGAGCCAGAACCGCAGCACGTCCAGGAACTCCGCGTGCACCTCCGGGTTTTCCCAGTTGAGGTCCGGCTGGCCGGTGTCGAACAGGTGCAGGTACCACTGGCCGGGTTGCCCGTCGGCGTCCACCGTCCGGGTCCAGGCCGGGCCGCCGAAGACGCTCTGCCAGTCGTTCGGCGGCTGGTCGCCGGCCGGTCCCCGACCGTCCCGGAAGATGTACCGGGACCGTTCCGGGCTGCCGGGCGCGGCGGGCAGCGCCGCCTGGAACCAGCGGTGCGCGGACGAGGTGTGGTTGGGGACCAGGTCGACGATCACCCGCAGGCCGCGGGACCGGGCCTCGGCGATCAGCTTGTCCGCGTCGCTGAGGGTGCCGAACAGCGGGTCGATGTCGCGGTAGTCGGCCACGTCGTAGCCGGCGTCGGCCTGCGGCGACGGGTAGAAGGGGGAGAGCCACACCGCGTCCACGCCCAGCTCGACCAGGTGGTCGAGGCGGGCGGTGATGCCGGGCAGGTCACCGATCCCGTCGCCGTCGGAGTCGGCGAACGAGCGGGGGTAGATCTGGTAGATGGTCGCCTCGGTCCACCAGCCGGTGACCGGGTGACCGGAGGAGTTCTGCTGGGTCGGATCGGTGTTCAGGGTCTGCTCCCATGTCGCGCTGTGGGTAAATTGCCGGTGGATTGTGGGTTTTTCAGTGTGCCCGGGGTGGTGCTGTCGAGTCCCGCACCACCAACCGAGTGGGCAGGATCACCGGCGTGTCGTGGCCGGCGTCGCGTTGACCCACCACCGGGCCCGGCGGGCGGGCCCCGAGCGGGTCGAGCAACATCCGGGCGGCCAGCCGGCCCTGCTCGGCCGCAGGCTGGGCGACGGTGCTGAGCCCCAGCACACCGGCCAGGTCGTGGTCGTCTATCCCGATCACGCTGATGTCCTGCGGCACCCGCAGCCCAGCGTCGCGTACCGCTGTCATCGCTCCCATCGCCATCTCGTCGCAGGCGGCGACGATCGCGGTCGGCGGTTCGCCACTGGCCAGCAGCTCGGCGGCGGCCCGGTTGCCGCCGTCGATGGTGAAGGTGGACTCGACATCCAGGCTCGGGTCGGGCCGCAGGCCGGCGGAGCGCAGCTCCGCCTGGTAGCCACGGCGCCGGTCGAGGTGGGTGGTGAAGGCCAACTCGTCGTCCGGGTCGCCGGAGATGTGCGCGATCCGGTGGTGGCCGAGGTCGATCAGGTGCCGGGTGGCGGCCCGGGCGGCAGCGACGTCGTCGATCCGTACGCAGGGCCAGTTGGGCACCCTGCTGCCCGAGCTGATGGTGACGCCCGGCAGCTCCAGGCTGGCCAACGCGGTCAGGTCGGCCGACCGGAGTGGCGTGGCGACAAGCATGATGGCGTCCACCCGTTTGTGCAGATTGGCCGTGCGCAGGACCCGCTGGCGGACCTGCTCCCGGCCGCCCAGGTTGTAGAGCAGCAGGTCGTAGCCGGACTGGTGCAGGTACTCCTCGACCGCCTCGACGACGGTGCTGAAGAACCAGCGGGTGATCCGGGGGACCACCACCGCGACAGTGCCGGTCCGGCCCCCGGCCAGCCGGGACGCGCTCGGTGAGACCGCGTAGTCGAGTTGCTCGGCGGCGGCGAGCACCCGGTGCCGGGTGGCGGCGGAGACCGTCGGAAGCCCGCGCAGGGCCCGCGAGACGGTGGCCGTGGACACTCCGGCCAGCCGGGCCACATCATCGATCCTCGTCACGGTTCTTTTCCCCCGCTCGGTGCCCGGAGCGCCCGCCGCCGCCCGAGGGGCCAGGCGGCGGCGGGCGCGCGGGTCAGCCCTTGACGCTGCCGGCGAGCAGACCTCGCACGAAGAAGCGCTGCAGGGACAGGAACACGATGAGGGGTACGACGATGCTGACGAACGCGCCGGCGGTGAGGCGCTGCCACTCGTTGCCCCGGGTGCCGGCCATCTCGGCGAGCCGGACGGTGAGCGGCGCGGTCTCGTTGCCACCACCGGCGAAGATCAGCGCGACCAGCAGGTCGTTCCAGACCCAGAGGAACTGGAAGATGCCGAACGCCGCCAGCGCCGGGGTGATCAACGGCAGCACGATGGTGCGGAAGATCTTCGGGTGGGTGGCCCCGTCGACCCGGGCCGCCTCCATCAGGTCACCGGGCAGCTGCGAGATGAAGTTGTGCAGCAGGAAGACGGCGAACGGAAGCGCGAAGCAGGTGTGCGCGAACCACACCTGGGCGAACTTCTGCTCGTCGACCAGATCCCAGGCCGGCATCAGGGTCACGCCGCCGAGGGTGACGCCGGTGGAGAAGAACTTCAGCAGCGGCACCAGGGCCATCTGCAACGGCACGATCTGCAGCGCGAAGATCGCGATGTAGAGCCAGTCCCGGCCGCGGAAGTTGATCCACGCCAGCGCGTACGCGGCGAGCGAGGCGAAGGCGAGCGGAAAGAGCACCGACGGGAGGGTGATCGCCAGCGAGTTGATGAAGTAGCTGGCGAGCTGCCCGGAGGAGGACGACCCTCCGAACAGCACCTCCTGGTAGTTCTCCAACGTGAACTGTGGGTTGGTGAAGGCCGTCCACCAGCCGGTGGTCTTGATCTCGTCCTCCGGTCGGAGGGACGAGACGAGCAGGCCGAAGGTCGGGATGGTCCACACCACCGCGATGACGATCGAGATGAGCGTCGCGGTACGGCTGTTCAACCGCTTGCGAACTCGCCCGGCGGTGGACGTGGGGCCATCGGTCTTCTGGGTGCCGACGGCGACGGTGGGCGTTGCGGTGGTCATCTCAGCCCTCCCGCTGCTGACGGAGGTTGCGGATCTGGTAGATCACGACCGGGATGACCAGGATGAAGAGGAAGACCGCGAGCGCGGAGCCCTGCCCGTTCTGGCCGTACCGGAACGCCTGGTTGTACATCTCACTGGCGATCACGCTGGTGTCGTAGTTGCCGTTTGTCGAGGTCCGGACGATGTCGAAGACCTTGAGCGTGGCGATGGTGAGCGTCACCACCACGACGATCAGCGCCGGCCGGATGCTCGGCATGGTGATCCGCCAGAACATCTGCCACGGGCTGACGCCGTCGAGCCGGGCGGCCTCGACGATGTCGCCGGGGATGGCCTTGATCGCGGCGGAGAGCACCACCATGGCGAAGCCGGCCTGGATCCAGACCATGATGACGATCAGCAGCAGCGTGTTCAGCGGTGATTCGAGCAGCCACTGCTTGGGCTCACCGCCGACGCTGACGACGATCTGGTTGAGCAGACCGATCTGGTCGCCCTCACCCCGGTAGGCGTAGACGAACTTCCAGATGATGCTGGCGCCGACGAAGGAGATCGCCATCGGCAGGAAGATCAGGGACTTCGCCACCGCCTCGAACCGGGCCTTGTCCACCAGGATGGCGTAGATCAGGCCGAACGCGGTCGCCACCAGCGGGACCAGGACCACCCAGACCAGGGTGTTGATCAGGACCCGGACGATCGAGTCGTCGGCGAACATCCAGCCGTAGTTGCGCAGACCGACCCAGTTGGTGCTGCTCCCGTCCATCAGGGAGAGCAGCAGGGTGCGGATGGCCGGCACGACCAGGCCGACGAGGAGCAGCAGCAGCGTGGGCAGCAGGAAGAAGAGAGCGAAGACGCCCTCGCGCTGCTTGGGCCGCCGGGTGATCGTCGCCCCACTCATGGACGCGGCGACGAGTTGGGCCTCCCGCCGCCGGGCGAACCAGGCTGGCACCACGTCGAGCAGCAGCAGCAGACCGCCTACCACCAACACGAAGGCCAACAGCCCGTACATCAGCATGAGGAGCTTCGGCTGCTCAGCGGCGAAGTCGAACTCCATCAACCCTCCCTCTTGGGTCCAGATCCGCCGGTGGGCCGGCCCGCGGCTGCGGACCGGCCCACCGTTCAGATCACTTCCAGCTGCTCTCGATGCCCTGGAGCACCGTCGCGGTGTCCTTGCCGTTGATCCACTCGACCATGCCCTTCCAGAACGTTCCCGCGCCGACAGCGGCCGGCATCAGGTCGGATCCGTCGAAGCGGAAGGTGCCGGTCTTGTCCTGCAGGATCTGGACGGAGAGCTTGTCGATCGGGCTGGCCACGTTGGCGATGTCCAGCTTGTTGTTCGCCGTGACCCAGTTGCCGAGCTTCGCCCGGCTGTTCACGTACTCGGCGGAGGCGAGGTAGGTCTGCACCGCCTGGACCTCGGGACGGTCGGCGTAGCCGACGACGAACTCGCCCGCGCCCAGCACCGGCTTGCCCTTGGCCGGGTCGATGGCCGGGAAGTAGAAGGCGAACGCGTCGCCGTCCGCGGCCACGTTGGTGCCCTTGGGGAACTGGTTGGCGTAGAAGGACGCCTGTCGGTGCATCGCGCACTTGCCGGTGGTGACGGGCAGGCCGGCCTCACCGAAAGCGGTGGTGCCGATGCTCTTCACCCCACCGAAGCCGCCGTTCATGTACTTCTCGTTCTTGAGGATGGTGCCGGCGCGGTTGACCGCGTCGATGATCTTCGGGTCGTTGAACGGGATGGCGTGGGTCGTCCACTGGTCGTAGACCTCGGGACCTTGGGTCCGCAGGATCACGTCCTCGATCCAGTCGGTGGCCGGCCAACCGGTGGCGTCACCGGACTCGATGCCCGCGCACCACGGCTTCATGCCGCTGGCGGCGATCTTGTCGCTCAGGGCGATGAGCTGGTCCCAGGTGGTCGGAACCTCCCAGCCCTTCTCCTTGAACGTCTTCGGGGAGTACCAGACGAAGGACTTCACGTTGGCGCCGAGCGGCACGCCGTAGAGGGTGCCGTTGACGGTGCCGTACTTCAGCCAGTCGGCGGGCATGTTCTGCTCGGCGAGGGCCTTGGTGTCGGCGCCGAGGGACTTCAGCTTGCCGGCGTCGGCGAACCGCTTGACCAGACCTGGCTGGGGCACGAAGGCCAGGTCGGGCGCGTTGCCGCCGTCGACCCGGACGGGGAGCTGCGCCTCGAACTCGGCGTTGCCCTCGTAGTCGATCTCGATGCCGGTGCAGTCCTCGAACGTCTTCCAGGAGTTCCTGAGCAGGTCGGCCTCGGCGTCACGGATGGACGCGTAGATGGAGACCTTCTTGCCGTCGTGGCCCTCGTACTTGTCGTACGCGGCGCACTCCGCGGAACCTGCCTTGTCGCTCTTCTTGTCATTGCCGGTACCGCAGGCGGTGGCGCTGAGCGCCAGCCCGAGTACGCCGGCGATCACGAAGGCCTGGCGTGGTCTGGTGAAGACCGCCATGCCGTCCTCCTTCCTAGCCGGCGCGGTCGTGCTGGTGACCCGTCGCCGGTCCGATTGGGCGTGCACACATGTAAGCGCTTGCATCCGATCCGGTCCACCCCCAGTCAGACACGAGCGAGTAACAATCCGGAAACCTGCGGGCTGCCTGGTGAGCGCCTTGTCGAGGCGAAACTCCGACTCTTTCGAAGACTGACGATATCTGTCAGGCTAGGCGCACCGGATCGAAGGTTTTCGACATAGGAGGAGCTGTATGCGAAAGCGGTGGATCAGCCTGCTGGTGACGGGTCTCTTGGTCGGGGGCGCGCTGGCACCGGCGAGCCCGGCGCTTGCCGCGCCGACCTTCCGGGTGCCGTTCCCGTGCGGGCAGACCTGGTCCGGACAGACCCGGTCGGACCACAGCCCGGCGTACGCCGTCGACTTCAACCGCACCGACGACCAGGGTGACCCGGTGGTGGCCAGCGCCCCCGGCACCGTCGACCGGGTGACCGACCTCGGCGGCACCAGCTACGGCAAGTACGTCCGAATCAACCACGGGGGCGGATACAGCACGTACTACGCCCACCTCAGCGGCTTCAACGTCTCGGTCGGGCAGACGGTCGGCTACGGCAAGGTGATCGGCTGGGTCGGCAGCACCGGCGGCTCGACCGGCCCCCACCTGCACTACGAGCAGCGCCTCGACGGCGCCGACATCCAGGTCCGCTTCAACGGCACCCTCGCGCTCTACTGGGGCACCAAGAGCTACACCAGTGGCAACGGGTGCTCCTCGGGCAGCGGCAACGCCACCGTCGACACCAGCGGCACCCCGCTGACCGTCCGCTCCGGCCCCGGCACCGGGTACGCCTCGGTGGGCACCGTCGCCGACGGCACCCGGGTGACCATCGCCTGCCAGACCAGCGGCACCACTGTCACCGGCACCTTCGGCACCAGCTCGATCTGGGACCGGATCGGCTCCGGCCGCTTCATCGCCGACGCGTACGTGTACACCGGGTACGACGGTTACATCCCCGGCGTGCCCCGCTGCTGACCCGGCAACGGCCACGGTCCCCGGCGGCCACCGCCGCCGGGGACCGGTGGGTCAGTTGTTCAGCTGCCAGATCGACAGGTTCAGCGCGGCGGCGAAGGTGACCCAGGCCCAGTACGGCAGCAACAGCGCCGCCGCCACCCGGGACACCCGGGCGAACAGCACCACGGTGAGGCCGATCGCCAGCCACATCAGCACGATCTCGGCGAACGCCAGCCCGTACCTCCCCGCGCCGAAGAAGAGCGGGGTCCAGATCGCGTTGAGCACCAGTTGGGCGGTCCACGCCCAGAGCGCTGCCGAGAAACCGACCCGCCGCCACACCAGCCAACCGGCCACGGCGATCAACGCGTAGAGCAGCGACCAGACCGGGCCGAAGAGCCAGGAGGGCGGTGCCCAGTCGGGCTGCCGCAGGCTCGCGTACTCGTCGGTGGTGCCCTGCACCCCCAACCCGCCGATGGCGGCCGCGACGAAGACGGCCGCGGCGAAGCCCAGGAGAGCCCACCACCGCCGCCGGCCGGAGGTCCTCGACGCGTGCTGAGTCATCTCCATGGTCGAGATGATTTCCGGCACGCGTCAGCTCAAACCGCCAGCGGCGAAGCTGCGCCACCGGGCCGCGACGATGCGTCAGCGGCCGGACCCGGGCCGGGACGAGCGGCGCGAGCGCCCACAGAAAAGCGCCGGGATCGCCCCGGCCGGTGCTCCTGTCGGGAGGACGGAGCTCCGGTCGCGGCGACCCCGGCGGGTCCCGGTGTTACGTAGTGCGAACGTCGTCAATTGAAGATGCTGACACCACCAGGGCCGACCAACAGCCCGACAACGATGAGGACGATGCCCCACAGGATCTGCCGGCGGAACAGCGCGAGGATGCCGGCGACCACGAGTACGACTGCGAGAATCCAAAGAATCAGCTCCATGACCTCTGAATACCCGACGTGCCGAGCGGGGAAACCTGGTCGGTATCAAGTTGATCGCCCACGTGGAAGACGCTGTACGCCTGCTTGATCACCGGGTGCGCGACGTTGCGTACGCGGACCCCACCGGGGGTCGTGCCGCGCTCGGTGCCGGCGTGCGCGTGCCCGTGCAGGGCCAGCGCCGTGGGTGCCGAGTCGATCGCCTGTCCCAGCTGGTACGAGCCGAGGAACGGGTAGATCTCCAGCGGTTCGCCGACCAGGGTGTCCGGCACCGGCGCGTAGTGGGTGAGGGCGACGAGCATGTCGCAGTCCAGCGAGCGCAGCGCGGCGCCGAGGCGGTCCGCGCTCTCGGTGGTGGTCCGCACGAAGGCCTTCATCTCCGGCTCGCCGAAGTCGCTCGCACACCGCCCGGCGAACCCACCACCGAAGCCCTTGACCCCGGCGATGCCGAGTCGGCCGCCCGCGCAGTCCAACACCACCCCGTTGCCCTCCAGCACTGTGATGCCGGCGTCCTCGAGCACCTTGACCACCTGCGGCACCTGGTCACACTGGTGGTCGTGGTTGCCCAGCACTGTCACCACCGGCACTGCCAACCCGCCGAACTCCTCCGCCACGCAGCGCGCCTCGGCCTCGGTGCCGTGCCGGGTCAGGTCCCCGGCCAGCAGCAGCACGTCGGCGCACTCCGGCAGTTCTTCCAACGCCGGTCGGAACCGTCCGACCACGTCCTCGTCCAGATGCACGTCACCCACCGCGGCGATCCGGATCACCATGGAACCTCCCTCAGGGCAGTTGCTCGATCTCCGTGGGCGCCTGGGTGCGAATCACCCCGATGTCGTCGGCGATAGGTACGTCAGGAAAGCGCTCGGACACCCGGCGCAGGATCTCCGCCCGCCGGTGCGAGCTCTCCACCTCGCCCTGGAGCACGAGGGCGCGTTCCCGTCGGACCACGGTGATCCCCTGTTCGGCGACGGCGGGGTCCTCGGCGAGCAGCCGCTGGATCTCCGCTTCGACGTACTCGTCCGGTGGCCCGGTGTCGATGTCGCGATGATGGGTCACGATGTCCCCTCTCCTGGCTGGGTGCCGACCGCCGGCACCACCTCCAGCCGGTCCAGCAGCACCAGGAACGCCTCGGCGTACGGCGAGTGCTGCGTCTCCTTGCGTACCCTTTCCCAGTCGATCTGCTCCCGCAGCGACCGGGCCAGCGGCAGGCCGCGGGCGAAGTCGCAGTAGTGCTGGGAGAAGCTGAGCAGCTTGTGCACCATCAGCTGGGTGGCGGACAGCACCGGCATGTGAATCGCGTCCACCGGCCGGATGACAGTGTCGGCGAACGTCTCCTCGGTCACCGGCGTCTCGATCGGGCGGTGGATGAGGTCCACCATCCGGCCGTCGTCGAAGACCTTGACCAGCCAGTCCTCCGGCGGTCGCTGAGCGACGAAGCCGGCGTCCACCAGGGCAGCCAGGGCCTGTTCCACGTCGGCCTCCCGGATCAGGAAGTCGACGTCGTGCTCGCTGGAGTGGCCCCCGTGGGCGTAGACGGCGAAGCTGCCGCCCAGGGCGAACGGGATCTCGGACTGCTTGAGCACGGCGGCGACCTTCTTCAGGGTGTGCACCAGACTCTCGTCCCCGCGCTCAGCCATCTGGATCTCCCGTCGTGTTGGTGGACCGGCGGTTGGGTTTCAGACTCCCGTACCCGGCATTCCGGTCGGCCACACCTGCGCGGGGCGCGGTCGGGCGTCAACAGGGACCAAGCGGTGCAAACCACGCGGAGTGGGTGCGCGGGTCGGATAATCTGTGGAGGGTGGCCAGATCATCGGGGACGCGACGCGGCAGGGCCCGGTTGCGCACCGTCGCCCTGATCGGCATCGACGGCTCGGGCAAGACCACTCAGGCGCACCGCCTGGCCGACGCGCTGACGGCCGCCGGTCGCCCCGCCACCTACCGCCGCAACGCCAGCGGACGCCGTTGGCTCGGCCGGCTCGCCCACCGGCTCGGACGGCCGGACGCGCAGCGGCTCGTCGGGCGCGACGGCGTGCTGGCGGTGGAGTCCGTGCTGCGCTGGCTCGCCATCGCCGTAGCCCTGCTCACCTGCCTGGTCACCGGCCGGACGGCGGTGATGGACCGCTACTCGGCCTGCCAGTACGCGAGCATCCGCGCGCATGGCGGGCACCGCTGGGAGCGGCTGGCCCGGGCCGGCTACCGACTGTTCCCGACCCCGCAGGTGACCTTCCTGCTCACTGTCGACCCGGCCGAGGCGTACCGGCGCATCGAGAAGCGCGGCACCGACCACGAGACGATGGGCTGGCTGACCGCGGCGGACACCGCCTACCGGGCCCTGCCCGAATACCCGAGCTTCGTCGTGGTGGACGCGGGCCGGCCGGCCGAGGAGGTGACCGAGCAGATCCAGGCGCACCTGGGCACCTGGCTGCCGGCGTCCCCCGGGCCGGCGGACGGTGACGGCGACCCGTTGGTGGCTCAGGCCCGCCCGTAGACCGGCACTGTGGCGCCGCTGGTCGGCGCGGAGTCGGCCGAGGCGAGGAACCGGATCACCGACGCGATCTCGGCCGGGGCCACCCAGCGGGAGTGGTCGGCGTCGGGCTGGGCGGCCCGATTCGCCGGGGTGTCGATGACGCTCGGCAGCACGGTGTTGCAGCGCACGTTGCGGGACCGGTACTCCACAGCGATCGTGTTGGCGAGGGCGAGCACCGCCGCCTTGGCCGTCACGTAGCCGGCGGCGCCGGGAAACGGGGCGAGCGCCGCGCGGGCCGCGACGCAGACCACCGCGCCGCCGCCGGCCGCCACCAGGTGGGGCAACGCGGCCTGGGTGACCAGGTAGGTGGGGCGCAGGTTGACGGTGAGCATCCGCTCGAAATCCGCAACCGGCGTCTCGTGCACCAGGCCGCCGCTGGCGTACCCACCGGCCAGGTTGACCACCGCCCGCAGCGGCGCGGCCGGCGTGTCGGCAGCGGCCTCGACCGCCCGGGCGGCCCCCGCCGGGTCGCTGAGGTCCGCGACCAGTCGGACCAGCTCGTCCGCCGCCGGGCCCGAGTCGGGCCGGGCGGTCCGCTCCGGTACGACCACCCGCCAACCCGCTTCGGCGAACGCGGCCACCACCGCCCCGCCGAGCCCGCCGCCGCCTCCGGTGACCAACACGCTGCGCTCCGCCATACGCTGCACGCTAGTCCCCGCCCCGGACGTCATCCTGCGCGGTCCGTCGTCTGCCCACAGCAGACGGGCTGGGCAGACGGCCCGGGGATAGCGCAGCATCACTGGATGCGCATCCTCGTTCTCGGTGGTACCCGCTTCCTCGGCCGGGCGGTGGCTCGACTCGCCGCCGCGCAGGGGCACGACGTGACCTGTGCGGCCCGGGGGGTGTCCGGCTCGGTGCCGAGCGGGGTCCGGTTCGTGCCGGTGGACCGGGACAACCCCGGGGCGCTGGAGCCGCTCGCCGACGTCGGGTTCGACGCCGTGGTCGACGTGACCAGTCAGATCAGTCACGCCCGGCACGCGCTCGCCGCGCTCGCCGACCGGGTCGGCCACTGGTCCTTCGTGTCGACGATCTCGGTGTACGCGGACAACACCACAGCGGGTCAGACCGCGTCGGATGCACCGCTGCTGGCGCCGGCCCCACCGGAGGTGGACGGTCCGGTCGGCGCGGACCATCGCTGGTACGGCGAGTGCAAGGTGAGCATCGAGCGGTTGGTCCGGGAGCGGATGGGGGTGGACCGCTCGTTCATCTGCCGGGCCGGGCTGATCGTCGGGGCGGAGGATCCGAGCGATCGTTTTCCGTACTGGGTGCGGCGGCTGTCGACAGGTGGCGAGGTGCTCGCGCCGGGCCGGCCGACCGACCGGGTGCAGTTCGTGGACGTGGCCGATCTGGCTGCCTGGCTCCTGCACGCCGCCGGCACCGGCCTCGCCGGCACGTACGATGGCACCGGGCTGGCGATGCCCCGCGCCGAGCTGCTGCACGGGGTGGCCGCCGGGCTGGGTGTCGCCGATCCGGCCCTCGTCTGGGTGGACCAGGAGTTCCTGCTGGACCACGACGTGCGGGAGTGGACGGGGGAGCGGGCCCTGCCGCTCTGGGTGCGGTTGCCGGAGTTCGCTGGCCTGATGGACCGGGACGCGGGACCGGCTCTGGCCGCCGGGCTGGCGGTCCGTCCACTTTCCGACACTGTTCGGGCGACCGCGGCCTGGATGACAGCGGACCCGGCCGCCGTCCGGCAGGGGGGACTGGACCCGGCGGATGAGGCGGCGGTGCTGCGGGAGTGGCAGGCTGTGCGGGACCGGTGATTCGGGCGTCGGCCGTTTGCCCCGTTTCGGCCGGTCGTAGTTGACGCTCACGCCAGGTGAAAGTAAGTTTCATCCGTGGCGAAGAGTCCGAAGATTTCTGCGAGTCAGGAGCCCGGTGGGCTGATCGTCCACATCAGCGGGCTGTTGCCGTCGCTGTCGCCCGCCGAGCAGCGGGTAGCCCGGCTGGTCGTCTCCGACCCGGCCGCCGCGGCCCGGCGGACCATCACCGACCTCGCCACCGCGGCGGAGACCTCGGAAGCGACAGTCATCCGGTTCTGCCGTTCGGTCGGCATGGACGGTTATCCGCAGCTGCGGATCCGGCTCGCCGCCGAGGCCGCCCGCCGGATCGAGCCACCGGACGCCCGGGTGGTCGGTGGCGACATCCCGCCCGGTGCCGACCTCGCCCAGATCATCGCCACCATCGCGTTCAACGACGCCCGCGCGGTCGAGGAGACTGCCGAGCAGCTCGACCCCGCCGTCTGTGAGCAGGTGGTCGAGGCGATCAACAGCGCCGCCCGGATCGACATCTACGGCGCCGGTGCCAGTGGGTTCGTGGCCTCGGACTTCCAGCAGAAGCTGCACCGCATCGGCCGGATCGCCTTCTACTTTCCGGACGTGCACACCGCGCTCACCTCGGCCGCCCTGCTCGGCCGCGGCGACGTGGCGATCGGCATCTCGCACAGCGGCACGACCTCCGATGTGATCGAGGTGCTGGAGCAGGCCCGTACGCGAGGTGCCGTCACCGTGGCGCTCACCAACTTCCCGCGCTCGCCGATCACCGAAGTGGCGGACTTCGTGTTGACGACGGCGGCGCGGGAGACCACCTACCGCTCCGGTGCCACGGCCAGCCGGCTGGCCCAGCTCACCGTTGTCGACTGCCTCTTCGTCGGGGTGGCCGCCCGCAACCGGGCGCGGGCCCGCAAGGCCCTGGAGTCGACCGCCGAGGCGGTCCAGTCGCACCGGGTGGGTGCCAACCGGAGGCGGCCATGACGGCCGGTGCGCTGGCCCCCGACGAAGACCTGCCGGCGCGGCACGCCCGACCGACAGTCCGGGTGGGCGCACCCACCGAACGGCGCAACCCGCTGAGCGTCGACCTGGACCTGATGTCGACCCGGGACGTGCTCACGGTGATCAACGAGGCGGATCGGCGGGTGCCGGCGGCGGTCGCCGCGGTGCTCGACGAGATCGCCGCCACCGTCGACCTGGCGGTCGAGGCGCTGCGCGGTGGCCACCGGGTGCACTACTTCGGGGCCGGCACCTCCGGCCGGCTCGGTGTCCTGGACGCGGCCGAGCTCGCCCCCACCTTCAACTCGCCCCGGCACTGGTTCTGTGCCCACCTCGCCGGCGGCCCGGACGCCATGTGGCGGGCCGTGGAGGACGCCGAGGACGACGAGCGGGGCGGCGCGGTCGAGGCGGCCAGTTGTGTGCGCACCGGTGACCTGGTGGTGGGTCTGGCGGCGAGCGGACGCACCCCGTACGTGCTCGGGGCGCTCGCCGCGGGCCGCGCCAAGGGCACCTCGACGGTGCTGCTCTGCGCCAATCCGGAGGCGGAGGCCGCCCGGTCGGTGGACGTGTTCATCGGGGTGGACACCGGACCCGAGGTGGTCACCGGGTCGACCCGGATGAAGGCGGGCACGGCGCAGAAGTTGGTGCTCAACACGTTCTCCACCGCCGTCATGGTGCGCCTGGGCCGGGTCTACTCGAACCTCATGATCGATATGGTGGCCACCAACGCGAAGCTCCGCGGTCGAATGATCTCAATTCTGATCGAGGCCACCGGCTGCTCGGAGGAGGTTTCCCGGCGGGCGCTCGCCGAGGCCGACGGTGACCTGAAGACGGCGCTCGTCGCCCTGGTCTCCGGTGCCGAGGTGGACGCCGCCCGGGCCGCGCTGGCCCGCTCCGCCGACCAGGTACGCGGGGCCCTCGCCCTGCTCGCCCCCTAGGCTCCCGCGCCCCGGGAAGCGAACGGGGCTTCGGATTGTTCATCTGGCCGGGGGGTAATACACCCCCGAGGATGAACCGGCCGGTCCTTCGCCGCGTATCTGGCAGTGACCAGGATCGCAGCGTGGTGGTGACCCGGGTCGCTGTGCCCCCACGGCGGGTGGTGTTGCCATGGTGCGGTAACCCGTGCGTGGTGCCCAGCGGCGAGCCATCCGACGGGGTGCTGACAGCAAACGTGGACCGTGCTCTCAGCTACTACTCAGGCATTCGTGACACTTTCGACTCACCACACGGAATCCCCGACACGTCTCATCTGTTGTGTAGGTGTCAGCACCGATGGGCACAGCAGAAGTTACCAGGGGTTGACGGACGTGGGGAATGGCAAGGAACCGGGCAACCGGCGCGAGCGAGGGGACCGTGGGCAACGTGGACAAGAACATCGGCATGCGAACCGACGAGGTTGCCGAGGAGCGCGACCTGGTCGGCGTCTACCTGCACGAGATCTCCCGGACGCCACTGCTGGACGCCGCCAAGGAGGTCGATCTCTCCAAGGCTATCGAGGCCGGCCTCTACGCCGAGCACCTGCTCGGTGAGGACGCCGTCCCCGCCGGTGCGGACCGGGCCGACCTGGAGTGGCTCGTCGTCGAGGGGGAGCGGGCGAAGGATCTCTTCATCCGCGCCAACCTCCGACTTGTCGTCTCGATCGCCCGCCGTTACGTGCGTTCGGGCATGCCCATGCTGGACCTGATCCAGGAGGGCAACACCGGCCTGGTCCGGGCGGTCGAGAAGTTCGACTACGAGCGCGGTTACAAGTTCTCCACCTACGCCACCTGGTGGATCCGTCAGGCGATCAGCCGGGCGATCGCGCAGCAGGAACGCACCGTCCGACTGCCGGTGCACCTGGTGGAGGACGTCAACCGGATGCGCAACGTGGCCCGGCAGTTGACCCGTGAGCTGGGCGCCGACCCGGAGCCGGAGCAGATCGCGGCCTCCCTGGGCGTCACCGTCGAGCGGGTGAACGAGCTGCGCCGCTGGTCGCAGGACACCGTCTCGCTTGACACCCCGGTGGGCGACGACGGCGACACGAACCTCGGCGACCTGGTCGCCGACAGCGACGCACCGTCGCCGGAGGACATCGTCCTCAGCGGCCTGGAGCGGCAGCGCATCGAGGGGCTGCTCAACCACCTCGACGACCGGTCCGCCGGCATCATGCGGGCCCGTTACGGGCTGGAGGACGGTCGGGAGCACTCGCTCACCGAGGTCGCGTCGCGCTTCTCGCTGTCTCGCGAGCGGATCCGGCAGTTGGAGATCCAGGCACTCGGTCGGCTGCGCGAGCTGGCCCGGGCGGAGGGGCTGCAGGCGGCCTGACCTGGTAGTAATTACGGCGAACGGCCGGCGTCCGATAGGGGGACGCCGGCCGTTCGCCGTACTTGGTCGGTGCTAGCGGACCCGGCCGTAGCCCTGGATGGACATCATGTTCATGCCTCGTTTGAGCACGTTGCGGCCGGCGCTCGGCGCGTCGATCACCTGGCCGTCGCCGACGTAGAGGGCGACGTGCCCGAGCCCGCTGTAGAAGATCAGGTCGCCTGGGCGTAGGTCGCCCCGGCCGATGTGCGCGACGGCACCCCACTGCATCCGGGTGTTGTGCGGCAGGGACTTCCCGGCCGCCCGCCAGGCCGCCGAGGTCAGCCCGGAACAGTCGTAGCCGTTCGGTCCGTCTGCTGCCCAGACGTACGGCTTGCCGATCGCGCCGAACGCGTAGCGCACCGCGGCGCCGGCGTCACCCGCCACCGCTGGCACATTCTTGGCCTCGGTCGCCGCGGCCTTCGGCGCGGGGCGCTCGGTGGCCGCCCCGTACGCCTGCCGACGCAGCTCGTACAGCTTGGCCAGGTCCTGCTCGATCTGCTTCTTACCGGCCGCGAGCTGGCGGGCCTGCGCGGCCTGCCGGGTCAGGGTGGCGTCGAGACTCGCCTTCTGGTCAAGCAGCCGCTGCTGGTCGGCGGTGAAGCCGGAGATGCGCTCCTGCCGCTGCCGGGTCAACTGGTCGAGCGTGCCCAGCCGGTCCAGCAATGCGGCGGAGCCGCCGGGACGCAAAAGGGCGTCAGCGGTCCGCAGGCCACCGTTCTTGTACGCGGTCGAGGCAAGCTCCGCCACGTCGGCCCGGCTCTGCTCGACCTGCTGCTCGAGCGGGCCGATGCGGGTCCGTAATCGGGCCACCGAGGCCTCGTTGGTCTTGATCTCCTCACGCAGCTTGTTGTACGACTCCACCACCCGTTCCAACTCGGCCGAGGACGTCTCGATCCGGCGGGTCAGGTCGGCGGGGGACGGCTCGGCGTGCGCCACCGCCGTCGGGGCGATAAGCGCTGCCGACATGCCGGCCAGCGCCACGGTACGCAGCAGGTTTCTCAGGGATGACAAGAGCGGAAGGCCCCTCTCCCACGGCCGCCGGGGCTGCTGACGCCCTCGTCGACACCGGCCGGGGTCATCCGGGCGGACGGCACTGGGCCGGACCGGCGCACCCAACCTAACCCGGGACGGATGTCGCTCGCAGTTGAAGCAGGGGCGAAAGTTGGCCGAGTGGCGGTTCGGGTCGGTGCGGCGGATGGCGCTGCTGACACCTGCCGCGCCGGGGCAGAGACCTTTTTCTGAGGCATTGACGGATATACGACTTTCGTCGTTCCGGGCGTATCCCGCCGGATCGCTGGCCGCCATAACCGAAAAAAGGCGAAATGGATGCTGTTTCTCGGCGATGTCCCGCCCGGGGTGAGCTGTCGAGAACCGGTAATTGCCCAGGTCGGCTGGCGGTGCGCAAACACAATGGGAGCTGAGGCCGGGAATCCCGTCGGTGGACAGGGCGAGCCGTCACCGCCGGTCACCTCGGCCAACCGTCCCCGCGGGAGGAACCGTGGATCGTGAAGGCGCAAGTGTGCGACCGCCGCGAACGAAGCCGGGTGGCCGGTCGACCCTGTTGTACGCGCGGCCCGGAATCATCGTGACCGTCGACCGGTTCACCGTCGGCCGCACCAGTTACCGGATTGCCGACCTGACCCATCTGCGTACCACCCGGGGCCCGCACGACCGGATCGCCGTCCGGGCCGTCATCATCACCGCCAGCATGCTCGGCGGCGTCGGACTGCTGCTCGGCTTCACCGGCGGCCTGCAACGCCTGACCGCCGGGGCGTACCTGATCCTCGGCGCGGTGTTGCTGCTGCCGGCCGCGCTCGCGGTGGTCGGCGATCGGTGGCGCCCACCGCCGCACGAGCTGTGGGGGTGGTACGGGGGAGTGGAGGTGCTGCTGTTCAGTGCCGACGACGAGCGGCAGTTCGGCCAGGTCACCCGGGCACTCTTGCGGGCCCGGGAAATGAACCGTTACGGCGGCTGGGTCGACCCGCTCGCCTCCGCCGAGCCGTGGCGGCCCACTCGGTGAGCCGACAGACGGGGGCCCGCGGCGAACGGGCGTCGGCCGGGCGGCCCGCTCAGTGGGCGACCGGCTCCGGGGTCCGGGTCTCCTGCGGCGCGGCCAGCCAGGCGCTGACCCGGCGCTCGGCGTAGAACGACACGAACGGGACGGTCCCGGCCAACATCACCAGCAACATCCGCTTCAGCGGCCAGTCGGCCCGACGGCTCAGGTCGAACGCCGCCACCAGATAGATCATGTAGAGGAACCCGTGCGCGGGCCCCACCGTCTCCACCACCACCGCGTTGTGGAACACGTACTTCATCGGCATGCCGATCACGACCAGCAGGATCAGCACGACGCCCACGATCCAGGCGATCGCGCGGTACCGGGTAAGGGCAGCGCCCACCTTCGTCCGTCCTTCCGAGCCCGGCTCAGCCGGGATAGTCGCCGGGTCGGGCGCCCGGATTGGCGCTCAACCATGACAGGTAGTGGTTGTAGGCGGCCAGGTCCGTGTCCTCGACGGCGTCGCCCCCACCGGACGGCCGGCGGGACACCCGCACCGGTCGGCGTACCGCCGGTCGGGACCCCGTGGTGAGCGCCGGCGCGGGCTCGGCGGCCGGCTCCGTCGACGGCACGTCGGTGTCGGCCGCCCGGCGACGGGCCAGCCTCACCTCACGCCACCAGACGTAGACCACGAAGCCGGCGAAGACCGGCCACTCGACCGCGTACCCCCAGCTGAGGCTGTTGCCGGCGGTGGCCCGGCTGATCTGCCACCAGCCCAGCCCGAGGAAGGCCACCACCAGCACGACCATGGCCACGTGACGTGCGATCCACGCCGGGGTCCAGAGCCGCCTCATGGCACCGAGAATACCGGGGTCGCCGCCCGTCTCCGACACCGTGTCGTAGTTGTCGCGCCGCCGGGCTGGTTTGGCGTCACCACGCCTGGGCAATCGTCTAGACGCCAGCCCAAACGAGATCAAGGGGGGCGATGATGACCGGATCGGTACGCGAGGACGACTTTGCGACCAGCGGCAGCACGGACATGAGCCCGGAGCAGCGGGTGCCCGAGTGGGGTGGCGATCACCTCGCCGACCCGGCGGGTGTTCTCGACGGCGACCTGCCCGGCGTCGACCCGACGGAGTTGAGCGACGAGGATCTGATCCGCGAGATGCACAGCCTGCACCGCACCCGCCTGGACACCCTGCGACACGCGGCGGACTCCGCGCTCGCCAACCACCTGCGGCGCACCGCGGAGCTCGAGACCGAATACCTGGCCCGTCACCCGGGCCGGGAGGTCGACCCCAACCGGCTGCGGGACTCCTGATGGCGGCGCGCGCCGTGCGCGGCATGTCCGCGCCACCCGAGGTGGTCTTCAACACGGCCACCGACCCCGACCGGGCCTCCGCCTGGCTGCCGGAACCGCTGCGCGGTGGCGGCAGCCCGGCCGCGGAGATCAGCGGTACCGAGTTGACAGCGCGGTGGGGTGGCGACGCCGACTGGTCCGCCGAGATCAGGGTGGAGTCGGCCGACTCCGGCGGGGCCCGGATCCAGCTCGACCTGGCCGACGGATCGGACGGGCCGGGCCCGGACCAGTTGGCCGACGAGGCGCTCACCAATCTGGCCCGCGAGGTCGCCGACAACCTCCAGGCCGGCTGAGTCGGCCGCGCGGGACGCCGCTCCCGCACCACCACGAGAAGTAAGGAGACCGGGTGCGCGACACTGGCCTGCGACAGAAGGCGGCGCGGTTGCGTCGCGCGTACGCGCCGCACGAACACCGGCCGCTCGGCGGCTACCTGGCGGCGATGGGCACGTACGCCGGGGTGACCGGGGCGCTCGCCGGTCTGGTCAAGGTGACCGGTCGGCCGGTGCCGGAGCGTCCCGCCCCGTCCGACGTGGTGCTGCTCTCCATCGCCACGCACAAGCTGAGTCGGCTGCTGTCCAAGGACGCGGTGACCAGTCCGCTACGGGCACCGTTCACCCGCTACGACCGTCCGATCGGCAGCGGTGAGGTGATGGAGCAGGTCCGCGACTCGGGCAGCCCGACCCGGCACGCCATCGGCGAGTTGCTGAGCTGCCCGTTCTGCCTGGCCGTCTGGGTGGCCACCGGGCTTACCGGCGGCCTGGTGCTCGCACCCCGGCTGACCCGGCTGGTGGCCACCGCGCTGACGGCGGTCGCCGCGTCCGACTTCCTCCAGATGGCGTACGCGACGGCACAGCAGGCCGCCGAGGGTGGGCACCACGACGACGACTGATCGAGTAGACGCGCAGGGGGGCCGGCAGTCGCCGGCCCCCCTGTCGTAACCACCTCAGCGCTGCATGCCGGACCAGCCGTGCGGCGACTCCGGTTCCCGTTCGTCCTCGTCCGCACCGGTGATGATGTCCCGGTCGACAGCCGTCTTGTCGTGCTCGTTGGCGAAATCCGGTTCGGGGGTGGTGTCCCTGCCCTTCGGCGGCTGACCCAGCGCCGGCATCTTCTCGTCGTGATCCTCGTGGTGACTCATGTCGGTGTCCCTTCTGCTGGCGAGATCGCCTCCGGCGATGAAGCTGGCGGGGCCGCTCACCCGATGGAGCCGCCCAGCAGGTCGCTGGCCTCGTCCACCGAGTACTCGCCCTCGGGCAGCGCGTCGATCCGGGTGAGCAGATCCGCCGGAAGCTCGGCGGCCACCGCCCGGCGGTAGATCTCGCCCTGGTCGACCCGCTCCTGCCCCCGGAAGACGTCGTCGAGCAGGTCGTCGAGGGCCTGGGTGTCCGGCTCGTCGGTCACGGATGCGTCGTCGGTCACCTCGATCAGCTACCCGGGGCGGAATCGGTCAAACGTCACCGGCGGATGGCCGCCGCCGGGCGACTGAGACTGTCCCGACCCGGGCAGACAGCGCCGCCCCCGGCCTTGTGGGCCGGGGGCGGCGCTGGTGTCGGTGTGCAGGTCGCCTCTCGGCGAGTGGGGCGGC
>NZ_JBEZEY010000016.1:139860-154059 GCF_040649135.1 Micromonospora sp. NPDC049047 | reverse complement strand
ATGGTGCGGGACTTCAAGTCCCGTGGTGTGCCGATCGACTGCGTGGGTTTCCAGTCGCACCTGGGCACCACGCTGGCGTCGGACTACCAGGCCAATCTGCAGCGTTTCGCCGACCTCGGCGTGGACGTCCAGATCACCGAGCTGGACGTGATGACCGGCGGCAACCAGGCCAACATCTTCGGCTCGGTCACCCGCGCGTGCATGAACGTCTCGCGCTGCACCGGCATCACAGTGTGGGGCGTACGTGACTGCGACTCGTGGCGTGGGTCGGACAACGCCCTGCTCTTCGACTGCAGCGGCAACAAGAAGGCCGCGTACACGAGCGTCCTGAACGCCCTCAACGCCGGCCCGGGCATCACCCCGTCGCCCACGACGACCACCACGCCGGACACGAGCCCGGCGCCCACCACGCCGCCGCCGACCACCCCGCCGCCCACGACGCCCCCGCCGGGCCCGGACGGTTGCACGGCGTCGGTGTCGCTGAACTCGTGGACCGGCGGTTTCGTGGCCAACGTGAAGGTCACCGCCGGCTCCGCCGGCACGAACGGGTGGAACGTCAGCATGACGTTGCCCAGTGGTGCCAGCGTCACCAACACCTGGAGTGCGACGGCAAGCGGCTCCACCGGCACTGTCCGGTTCACCAACGTCGACTACAACGGCCGGCTCGGCGCCGGCCAGGTCGCCGAGTTCGGCTTCCAGGGCACCGGCAGCGGGGCTGGGCTGACGCCCACCTGCACCGCCTCCTGACCGAGGATGCCTGACTGACCCGTGCACACCGGCCGGTGTGCGGGACCGAAACCTGGTCCCGCACACCGGCCGGCCGCGACTCACCAGCCGATCAGGAGTACGGCAGCCGCAGCACCGACTGGTTGCCCACTCCCAGCGTGCTGGGGTTGTTGCCGATCGCCGACCAGACCTCCACCCGGACCGTGCCGTTGCGCAGCGCACCCAAGGTGCCGGTGGCCGAGGCCAGGCCGGCGCTCTGGGTGTAGTGCTCGTAACCGGGCACCGGGTCGGTGGCGAAGTAGCGCATCGTCTCCACCCGTTCCCAACTGCCATCTCCGGTGAGGTCGTAGGAGATCCGCACCTGCACACCGTTGCCGACCGCCGTCCCGGCATCCACGAACAGGTCGAACGTGCTCTGCCCGCCGGAGTAGGCGAGGTTCAGGCCGGTAGCCGTGAAGACCTGCGGGTTGGTGGGCGTACCGTCGTGGTTTCCGTTGGCCGCCGCGACAGTCGTCGTGGCCGCACCACCGGCGCTGCCCAACCCACCCCCGGGTAGCAGGTAACGGGTGGGACTGCCGGTCGTGGGCGGCGGCGTGGTCGTGGGCGGCGCTGTGGTCGGCGGCGCCGTGGTCGGTGGGGCGGTGGTGGGTGGGGCGGTGGTCGGCGTCGAGCTCGGCGGTACGCCGCCGGACGCGTTGCCACCACTGAAGGTGTACGCCCCGGTGGTCGCCGTCCGGCCCGCCGCCACGGTGAGGCTGGTGCCGTTGGAGAACGTCACGGTGATCGGCGCGGCGGTCGGGTTCGCGGCCACGTAGGTGCGCGCCCCGTTACGCGAGAACACCGCCGACAGCGGGTGGTTGCCGGTGACCGTGGTGTCGACGGTGCCCAGCGCCGCGAGGTTGCGGATCCAGTGGAAGGTGTGCGCCCGACTCTCGCCCTCCTCCGGGGTGTAGCCCGGGTTCGCGCGCAGGTTCGCCAGCGCCGCATCGGGGTCGCCGAGGGCCTGGAACTGCCACAGAATGTCCTGCCACACCGTCGGTTGCCCGCCGTTGTTGCGGACCAGTTCGGCGTAGTTGGTCCGCACGTACGCCGGGTTGTTGCCCAGGTAGAGGTGTCCACCGGTGACCGGCAGCAGGTTGATGCCCTGGATCATCTCCGGCTCGGCGCTGAACCAGGTGGCGTACGCGCCGCCGTCGCCCCAGACCATGCCGACCGTGGAGTGCCCGAACGCGTCCGGGAAGTTCTGGTTGCTGGCGTCGAACCAGTATTCCTGGATGGCGGCGGCCTGCGTGGTGTAGAGGAAGACACCGGCGTCACGGACGGCGGCGTTCCCGGTGACCTGCCCCCACTGGATCAGGGCGTTGGCGAAGTTCATCCCCTCGGACGAGGACTCCTGGTTGTTGCCGGAGCCGAACGAGCCGTGCCCGGACGCCCAGTCGTGGCCGGCGTAGATGTCGAAGTCCCGCAGGTAGGGGAACCGGGTGTCGCCGCGCTGGTAGTTGTTGGCGTCGCGGATCAGCAGGTCCACCATCCCGCCGTAGCGGCTGGCGGTGGCCCACGTCGGGTCGAACTTGGCAAGCGTCGCGGCGGCGGCGATGAAGTAGCCGTAGTGGAAGTGGTGGTCGTTGAGTTCCTGGTCGGAGCCGTACGACGCCGGGTAGCCGATCAGGGTGCCCCAGTTGTTGTCGTAGTAGAAGATCCGGCTGGTCTTGCCGCTGGACGCGGTGAACCAGTCGGTGAGCGTGCTGCGGATGGCGTTGAGCGCGCTGTCGCGGGTGGTGGTGTCGTTGACCAGGTCGGCGATCTCGGCGATGCGGGCGGCCCGGCCGAGCCCCTTGCCGGTCCAGTAGGTGTCGTTGCCGCGCTGGTCCATCGGGTTGGCCCGGACGGCCGCCAGCTGGCTGGTGAGGGTGGCCAGATCGCTTCCGGTGCCGTCGCCGACAGGCGGCAACTCCGGCAGCACGCCCTGGAACTTCATCGCGGTACGGAACTGGTTGACGCCGGTGAGCACCTTCATCCGGCCGCGCGCCGACGGGTACGTCGGGGTGATGGCGGTGGACCCGCTCAGCGACTTCCACTGGTGCGGATAGAGGCTGACCACTGTCTGCGTGGCGGAGCCCTCCCGGGCCGTCGTGGTGAACGCGTACGTGGTGATCAGGCCGCTTGTCGCCGGGTTGTACGCGTACGACACCTGGGTGCCGGTCACGTGGGCGTGCGCGTACCGGCCGTAGGTAGCGGCCAGTTCGGCGCGCTCCGTCGCGCTTGACGTCGGCGGCAGCAGGGCGACCGAGAAGTAACCCCGGCCGGCGAGGGTGGACGAGATCCGGCTGCCGGCCACGGTCCAGGTGGCGCCGCTCGGCGCGTACCCGACGTAGTCGTGACCGTTGACCCGGAAGCCGATGGTGGCACCGTTGGCGGACCACACGTCGGGGGTGCCGGCGGTGCCGATCACCGCGTCCGCGCCGGTGGTCTGGAAGTACGCGAAGGGCAGCCCGTGACCGATGGTGGCGCGCATGGTGCGGGTGCCGTCACTCCAGTGTGGGCTGACCGTCCAGTCGGTCCAGCCGTCCACCTTGACCTGTGGTGCGCTGAGCCCGGCCAGGCCGACCCGGATGTCCTGCACGTAGGGGTAGTGGTACTCACCGACGCCGGTCGCGGTGCCGCTGATGGCGGGGGTGGAGTTGCCGGAGAAACCCAGGCCGTCGGTGAAGGTGTCGTACGAGATCGGGTGGGCGTGCAGCGGTTCGCTGAAGGAGCAGTCGGTGCGCTTCCACAGCAGGGAGGACCACCAGTCGTTCGTGGGTATCGGTCCGGCGGGCGCGTTGGCGGTGGCGAACTGTCGGGGGTTGCTGGACATCGCGCCGCAGCCACTGGGCAGCGGGCCGACCGGAGCTGTGGTGTAGCTGCCCGCGCCGACCGGTGCGGCCTCGGCCGCGCGGGTGACGGGGATCGCGAGACCGCCGACGACCAGGGCCAGCGCGGTCGCGGCGGCCAGGGCCCAGCGGCGGTGGGGGACGGGAGGTGTCATGGTGCCTCCATCGCGCGCCGGGGTGCGGCCGGTGCCGGGCCCGACGCGTTGCGTCTGAATTGGGGGAGAAGGTCAGGCGAGAGAGCGCTCTCACGGCAACGGTAGTGGAGTACCGAGATCCCCGTCAATGTGTCGAACCCGTTGCGTGCTGATGTCGCTAAGTGCCGGCGCCGACGTCCGTCGCGACGACCGGCGCACCACAGTCGTCCAGGTCGCCCAGCAGCGCCTCGGGTGCGCGCATCCGCCACGCGTCGGTCACGAGTTCACTGAGCCGATCGAGGTCGACGGCCGCCAGCCGCACCAGCACCAGGGGCAGCCCGTCGTAACCGGGCGTGGTGAAGAAGAGATCGGGCTCGCCGAGCAGGAGCGCCTGTTTCTCGGCCTCGTCGCCGACGAACAGCACGGCGATGTCGAGTCGGATCACCCGGGGCCTTCCGCTGACGCGTTCCGGGTAGGACCAGACGAAACCCTTGTCGGCCACCCGGAAGTCGAAACCGTCACTGGGGATCTCCACCGTGTGCGGCAGGGCCAGCGCCAGCCGGCGTACGTCATCGGCGTCAGCCACCAGAACCCCCCGCACCGCACCCCGTCCGCATCCGCCGAGATTACGCCGTGGTCAGCTCGATGGCGGTGGCGCCCACGATCGCCCGGTTGCCGTCCTGCTGGACATAACCGACCACCGCGGCGTTGCGCGGATCGAGATCGGGCGGTGTCACCAGCTGCACCTGGCCCCGCTCGGCGTCCAGGCCCACCGACGCGTAGGCGCGTACGACGTTGTCCTGCCGAAGCGTCCGTCCGGCGTTCTCGCCCCGGGCGATCTCACTGTCCAGGCCCCGCTCGACGATCGCCACGTTCAGCACGGCCCCCGCCGGCGGGTGTTCGACCCGGTAGTCGAGCCGCACCCGGTGGCCATCCGCGTCGGCCCTGGACAGCGTGAGTGGCGCGGTGGCGCTCGCCGACATGGCGGACATGATCGCGCCGGCCGCTCGCCGACGGTCGGAGCCGACGAACTCCACTGTGCCGTTGACGACCATCTGCGGGGTGTACAGACCCCCGGTGCCGAACGCGCGGGCGTACGCCTCCTGTCGCGCCGTGTACGCCGGGTCGGCGAACTGGTCGGGCCACCCCAGGTTGTCCCAGTAGTCGACGTGGAACCCGAGGGCGAAGACGTTCTGCCCCCGAACCCGCGCGTCGTGCTCGAGTTCGCTGAGCAACTCCTCAGCGGGTGGGCAGCTGTTGCAGCCCTGGGACGTGAACATCTCCACGACGGCGAAGCCGCCGTCGGTAGCTGGATTCGTCATGGTGGCGTCTCTCCTCCCACGGGCGCGGCGGCGTTGGGTTCCCGTTACCGCCGAGAGAATGCGCCAACGGCGCGGGCCCGCTGGCCTCGCGGTCAGCGTGGCCGGGGCGGGTGGTTGGATGGTCGGGTGGAGTTCACCGTGACAGACGCGCCAGAGCGGGAGCGGTTCGAGGCGCACGACGAGGCGGGTGTCGTCGCCGGTTTCGTCACCTACCAGCTGACCGGATCGATCATCGCCTACACCCACACCGAGGTCGATCCGGCGTTCGAGGGCCGGGGCGTCGGGTCGACGCTGGCGCGCGCGGTGATGGACGACGCGCGGGCCAGGAAGCGGACCGTCGTGCCGATCTGTCCGTTCCTCGCCGACTGGCTGGTGAAGCACCCGGAGTACGAGAGCATCGTGGTCCGGTCCACCCGCAAGATCAAGTAGGCGGGCCGGCCCCCGCCCTGTCCCGACGTCGCCGCGGCGAGCCGGTGCAGGCGCGTCGTGCTTGACTCCACCGGCGGGTACGCCGCCTGACCTCCGCCTTCACGTACCGTCGGGAGACCCCAACGATGACAGCCACCGCGTTCCGCGCCCTGCACCACGACCGCGCCGCGGGCGACCCACTCGTCCTACCCGGGCCCTGGGACGCGGCCAGCGCCCGGGTGTTCGCCGACGCCGGTTTCCCGGCGCTCGCGACCCCGAGTGCCGGGATCGCCGCGTCGCTCGGTTACGAAGATGGCGCGACGCCGCCGGACGAGATGTTCGCGGCAGTGGCACGGATCGTCCGGGCCGTCTCCGTTCCGGTGTCCGCCGACGTCGAGGGCGGTTACGGTCTCGCCCCCGCCGAGTTGGTCGCGCGGCTGCTGGAGGCCGGCGTCGTCGGCTGCAACCTCGAGGACTCGGAGGGGCACGCCACCCTCAAGGACCCGCAGCGGCACGCGGACTGGCTGGCCGAGGTGCGGGCGGAGGCGGGGGACGCGCTCGTCATCAACGCGCGCGTCGACACGTTCCTGGTCGGGACGGGTGACCCGGCCGACGCGGTGGACCGCGCCCGCCGGTACGTGGCGGCCGGAGCGGACTGCGTCTACCCGATCCTGGCGCCGCTGGAGGTGCTGCCGGTGCTGCGTGCGGGCATCGCGGGGCCGCTCAACATGGCCGCCGGCGCGGACCGCGAATCCGTGGCCGAGCTGGGTCGGCTGGGCGCGACCCGCATCACCTTCGGCCCGGGCCTGCAGCGCTACGCGATGGGGGCGATCGGCGACCTCGCGACGAGGCTGCGCGCCTGAGGCCGACCGGCGCGCCACCGCCGGCCAAACCCAGCCGCGCTGGCCGTCAGGCGTCGGCGCGGCGGGGCGGCGCGGCGGCCTCGGCCCTCAGGCGTCGGCGGGGCGGGTCGGCGCGGCGGTCAGGCGTCGGCGCGGGCGGCGAGGGCGTCCACCAGGCGGCGGGTGGAGCCGGCCAGGTTCCATCGGCCGGCCAGCTCGACCAGCAGGTCCGGATCGGCAGGCGCGGTGGGAAGCGCGGTGGGCAGCTCGGGCAGCGGCACGTCGAGTGCGACCCGGACCACCGTGGGCGCGACGGCCAGGTAGTCGCGGGCGGCGGCCAACTTGGCGCGCAGGCCTGGTGCGAAGGACGAGTCGGAGTCGTCGAGCGCGGCCAGGATGCCGGCGATGTCGCCGTAGCGTTCGATGAGCCGGGCGGCGGTCTTCTCGCCGACGCCCGCCACGCCGGGCAGCCCGTCGCTGGGGTCGCCGCGTAGCGCGGCGAAGTCGGCATACCGGTCGGCCGGCACCCCGTAGCGGGCCCGCACCGCGGCGTCGTCGCAGTCGTCGAGCTTGGCGACGCCGCGCCCCACGTAGAGCAGCCGGACCGGCCGGGAGTCGTCGATGAGCTGGAACAGGTCCCGGTCGCCGGAGACCACCTCGACCGGGCCCGGCTGGGTGACCGAGAGGGTGCCGAGCACGTCGTCGGCCTCGTAGCCGGTCGCGCCGACCGCGGTGATGCCGACCGCGGCAAGCACCTCCAGGATCATCGGCACCTGCGGGGAGAGGGTGTCCGGGACGATTTCGCCGCCCTGCGGGGCGACCCGGTGCGCCTTGTACGACGGCAACAGGTCGACCCGCCACGCCGGCCGCCAGTCGTAGTCGAGTGCGCAGACCATCCGGTCGGCGCCGCGCCCGCGGATCAGGGTGGCGAGCATGTCGAGGAAGCCGCGCACCGCGTTGACCGGGGTGCCGTCCGCGGTGCGGGCGGCGGACTCCGGGATGCCGAAGTAGGCCCGGAAGTAGAGGCTGGCTGCGTCGATCAGCAGGATCGGGGGTCGTTGTGCCACGCCGGACAGCCTGGCACAAGCCTGCGACGATCCGGGGTACGCCCGGCCGTCGGTGGGGTCAGCGCGGCTCGTCGTGCTGGTAGACGGTCGCCCGCCGGGCCAGGTGTTGCACGACGTAGCTGGTCACCAGCAGCACGATCGCGACAAGCACCTCGACCCAGGCCGCTACGCCGTCGGCCACGGTGACGCCGACGACCAGCAGGACCAGGCCGACCAGGGCGAGCACCCCCGCCCACAGTTGCCGCCGCCGGCGGACCGCCGCCCGGTCCTGCTCTGTCGTCCCCACCCGATCCTCCCGGCCGGGACGCCCGCGCGGCATCCCCGGATCCAGGCTATGGCCCCGCCCACCGTTCGAACCGGAAAACCACTGTGCCGGTGGTCGACCGGGCTGCCCCGTCGCGCCGGGGCAGCCAGGTTGGGCCGGCATCGGTACGCTCGTCGCTCGTACGACTCGGACGGGGGGCGACGGTGAGTGTGAGCGACGAGACCAGGGCCTGGTTCGGTCGCCTGGTGGCGGATACCCGTGAGCGGTTCGCGGGGCTGGCCGAGCTCGGCGACGAGCCCGAGCGGCTGTACGGCGAGGCGCGTTCCCCGGAGGGCGTCGTCGCGGTGGTGGCACCCGGAGGGATGCCGGTCCGGCTCACGCTGAGCGCCACCGCGTTGCGGTTGGGGCCGGAGGAGTTGGCCGAGCGCATCGTGGCGACCCAGCGGGAGGCCGCGGCCGAGGCCGGGCGGCGGCAGGCCGAGGCGGTCCAGGAGCTTGTCGGCCCGGCCACCGGCGGCGCGGTCGACGTGCGGTCGATGGTCGACCGGGCGCTCGACCAGGGCCGGTTCCGGGAGGCCGAGGAGCGGCTCGACTCCGCCGACGAGCAGTTCGGCCGGCCCCGGTGAGCGGCGAGGGTTTCACCGTCCAGCCGGCGGCGCTGCGCGCGGCGGCCACTGGTCAGGAGGCCGCGGCCGGGACTGCCGAGTCGACCGCCCGTGCGGTCGAGTCGGCCACCGCCCAGGGCAACCTCTTCGGTGTGATCGGGCAGATGGCCGGCCTCGATGCGGGTTACCGCGGCTGGGTGGCCGACGAGGTGACCTCGCTGCAGGCGCTCGTCGAGCACCTGCACGACCTGGCCGACGGGTTGCGCGGCAACGCCGAGGCGTACGAGCACACCGACTCGGGCAACGCCGACCACCTGGCCAGCCAGTACCGGGAGGGATCGTGACCCAGCCGGACGCCGTCGACGTCGCCAAGGGCTACCAGCAGGCCCGGGACACCTGGAACCAGGTCACCAGCCCCGCTTCCGAGGCGCTCAACACCGGACTGGACACGCTGCTCTATCCGTTCGTCTGGCCGCTGCTGCAGCTACTGGAGCTGTGCGTCGGCGATCCCGACCAGCTCGACGCGCACGCGGGTGCGTGGCGCACCGCCGCCACCCAGCTGCGGCAGGTCGCCGAGCAGGAGCGGCAGGGCCTGGAGGCGCTGCGTCCGGAGTGGACCGGTCAGGCCGCCGACGCGTACGCCCGGCGGATCACCGCGCTGGTGCAGGGGCTGGAGACGGCGGCCGGGGAGATGGCCCGGACCGCTGACAGCCTCGGCGACACCGCCATGGACCTGCGCGACTGCGAGGAGATCATCCGGACCATCATCCGGGAGCTGGTCGAGTGGCTGGTGATCACCTGGCTGGCCGCCCAGGCACTGGCGATCATCACCGCCGGTGCGTCCGAGGCGGCCGCCGCTGTCGCCTCGGCGGCCGAGACCGGTGTCGCGGTCAGCCGGGCCACCCGGATCATGGCGCAGCTGCACCGGGCACTGGAGGCGTACAAGGCCATGATGGAGGCCCTCAAGGCGATGGGCACCGTCGGGAAGATCGCCGCCTGGACCATCAACAAGCTGTACGGCCCGAAGCACTGGCTCAAGGTGGGCATCAAGCTCGCCACTCCGTTGGACGGGTCGATCGTCGGCGAGGGGTTGGAGTCGGTCGGTGACATGGTCATCAACTCCTCGGCGGACGAGTACGAGGATCAGCGCCGCGGTGACGACGGTGACGGCAGCCGCTGGCGGCGTACGGTGAGCTCCTGGACGGACCCGGCAGCCGACCGGGTGCCGTGACACGGGGAGGGTCGATGGACGAGCAGGCAGCACGCCGGGCGGAGCTGCTCGGTCAGGTGGCGGCCGTGTTGGCCCCGGGTGAGGCCCTGCGGGAGGCGTGCTGGTTCACCCGCGTCCCGGGCCGCCGTACGGCGGGCGAGGTGCTGCGTGCCGAGTTGAACCCGCTGCGGGTGGCCGAGGGGCTGGCCTGGGACGCCGCCGGGGTGACCGCCTCCACCGGGCCGGGGGTCCAGTGGTATCAGGCGGCCCGCAACGGGGTGCTCGGCGGTCCGCCGGGTTCGGTCGGGGTCGGGCTGGACGAGCTGCTCCCCGAGCCCAGGATCGCCCAGGTGCTGGCCCTGACGGATCGGCGGGTGCTGGTGCTCCGCCGACAGAGCACCCGACCGGCCAGCGCGCCGCCGCCCGCCGGCGGTGGCCTCCGCGACCGCCTGTCGGCGGCGGCCCGGCAGGTGCGGGCGGCCTGGGACGGGCCGGGCGCGGCGGGCCGCGACGTGCCACTTGAGGTGGCCTGGCAGGTGGGCGTGGAGTCGTTGGTTCGCCTCGACGCGCTGCCCGGTGGCACCATCGGGCGTCTCGCCCTGCTCTTCGCCGACGGTTCCTGGATCGTGCTCGGTCCGCCGGACGCCGAGACCGCGCTGCGGATGGCGTCCTCGCGCGCCAGGTGATCCCCAGGGGGTGCCGTCACCGCCGCCCGGCGCGGAGGCGTGCAGGACGGTGAGCACAGTGGCCCGCCAGCACGCGCAGGTCCCCGGCTGACGCTGGACGTCGACCGGGGACCGCGCGGGCCGTTCGCTCAGGCGGGCAGCGTCCAGCGCTGGTTGGCCCCGGCGAAGCAGTCCCAGATCTGCAGCCGGGTGCCGTCGGCGGAGCTGTTGTCCGTGGCGTCCAGGCACTTGTTCGACTGCGGGTTGCGCAACGTGCCGTTGGACTGCGCCTGCCACACCTGCGCGCCGCTGCCGTTGCACTCCCAGAGCTGGACCTTCGCGCCGTTGGCGGTGGACCCGCTGGCGATGTCGGCGCACTTGCCGAGGGCGCGCAGCGTGCTGTCACCGGCGACCGTCCAGGTCTGCGCGGCGGTGCCGTTGCAGCCGTAGAGCTGGATGGCCGCGCCGTTGGCGGTGCTGGCCGCCGCCACGTCGACGCACTTGCCGCCGATGCCGGTGATCCGGCCGGTCCGCCCGGTCGGCGGCGGGGTGGTGCCGCCCATGATGGTGTCGTACATGGCGCTGAGCAGTGAGGTGGAGCCGCTGGTGTCCTGGCTCAGCTCCCAGTTCATCACGCCGCCGGCGTTGGCCAACGCCCACTGCGTCTTGCGCTTGACCGTCGGGATGCCGTTCCAGCACTGCTGCGACCCGCCGATGGTGGCGCAGTCCCGGTTGGCGTTGGCCGGGTCCAGGCCGACGAGGTACGAGTAGTTGTAGTAGACCGGCCGGCTGTAGAACGGGATGCCGAGTACCGCCTTGCTGGCCGGCAGGCCGCGCGCCTTCCACAGGTTGATGCTGTTGATCGACCAGTCGTAGTTGGCGTGCGGGCTGCCGCCGTCGTACGCCATGATGTTGAGCCAGTCGACCTGGTTGAACACGGCCGGCTGGATGCCGTCGACGGAGTAGCCCTCGGAGACCACGGCGGCGGTGAGCAGCTTGCCGCGACTGTGCATGGCGCTGCCGAGCTGCGTCATCAGCGCCGTGTAGTTGTTGGCCGAGGCGCCCGGGTCGGGATATTCCCAGTCCATGTCGACGCCGTCGAGGTTGTACTGGTTGACGAGGTTGACCAGGTTGTTGACGAAGCTGGTGCGGCTGGTGGAGTTGCCGGCGAGTGCCTCGAAGGCCGAGTCGTTGCCGTCGTTCCAGCCGCCGACCGCGATGGAGACCTTCACGTTGCTGGCGTGTGCCCGCGAGACCAGCGAGGAGAGCCGGCCGCCATCCACGCCCTGGAGGCTGCCGTTGCTGTTCGGCAGGACGAAGGCGTAGTTGATGTGGGTGAGTTTGTTGTACTGGATGGTGTTGATGTCGCCGGCCCAGGAGGGCAGGTAGCCGACACTCTTGAAGTTGTTCGGCAGCACCACGGCCTGTGCGGCGGTGGCGGTGACGGTGAGGGTGGCGCCGGCGGTGGCCAGCGCGAGGAGGCCGGCGGCGAGGGCGCGGCGCAGGGGTGAGGACATCGGGGGCCTTCCCGTGGCGGGGGACGACACCCGCCCACGCGGGTTGTCGCGGGCGGGCGGTGCGGGACGCAGGAACGGGTGGGCCTCGAGGCAGCCAAATCTTAAAGAGTGTTAACTGTCCGCGTCAATCAACATCTGTGGATTTACCAGGCACCGGCACCAATATGGGGGTTTACCCAAACGACCGTTAAGCTGATGGTGTGGGACTCGACGAGCTGTACCCGCCGGATCGGCTGATCGCCGCGCAGCGCGCCACCGCCGCTGCCGGGCTGGATGCCCTGCTGCTCACCCCCGGTTCCGACCTGCGGTACCTGACCGGATACGACGCTCACGCGGGGGAACGGCTGACCTGCCTGGTGCTGCCCGCCGAGGGCGAGCCGACCCTGATCGTGCCCAGGTTGGAACGCCCGGCGGCGGAGGCGGCACCGTCCACCGGCGTCCGCATCGTCGACCACGCCGACGGCACCGACCCGTACCCCCTCGTCGTCGCCGCCCTCGACGGCCCGCCGGCGGCGGTGGGGCTGGCCGACCGGATGTGGGCCGAGCAGGTCCTCGCGTTGCGCGCCGCCCTGCCCGGCGCCGCGCAACGCCTCGCCGGCAAGGTGTTGGGCGAGCTGCGGGTACGCAAATCCCCGGCGGAGGTGGCGGCGCTCGCCGAGGCCGGCGCGGCGATCGACGAGGTGCACCTGCGGATGGGGCAGTGGCTGCGACCGGGGCGCACCGAGGCCGAGGTCGGCACCGACGTCGCCGCGGCGATCCGGGCCGCCGGACACGTCCGGGTCGACTTCGTCATCGTGGCGGCCGGACCGAACGGCGCCAGCCCGCACCACTTGACCTCGGACCGGCCGATCGGCGTCGGTGAGCCCGTGGTGGTCGACATCGGCGGCACGATGCCCTCGGGATACCGCTCGGACTGCACCCGCACCTATGTGGTGGGTGGGCCGGCGCCGGCGGACTTCCTGGACTACTACGCGGTGCTGCACGACGCCCAGCGCGCCGCGGTAGCCGCGGTGCGGCCCGGGGTCACCGGGGCGGCGGCCGACGCCGCAGCCCGCGATCTGATCGCCGCCGCCGGCTACGGCGCGGCGTTCCTGCACCGCACCGGCCACGGCATCGGCCTCGACGGTCACGAGGAGCCCTACCTGGTGGCCGGCAACGACCGCCCGCTGGAGGCCGGGATGGCGTTCTCCATCGAGCCGGGCGTCTACCTGGCGGGCCGGCACGGCGCCCGTATCGAGGACATCGTCGTCTGCACCACAGACGGCGTGCAACGGCTCAACACCACCCCCACGGAGCTCATCGCGCTATGACTGTCGACCGGATCCTCCCCACCGACGAGGCCCACGACCTGCTGGATCTCGCCACCGAGCTCGCCGACCGTGAGCTCGCGCCGAAGGCCGCCGTCTTCGAGGAGCGCGCCGAGTTCCCCCGCGAGGTGCTGCGTACCCTCGGTCGCGCCGGCCTGCTGGGCCTGCCCTACCCCGAGGAGTACGGCGGCGCGGCCCAGCCGTACGAGGTGTACCTACAGGTGCTGGAGATCCTGGCCAGCCGCTGGCTCGCGGTCGCCGAGGCGGTGAGCGTGCACACCCTGTCCTGTTACCCGGTGTTCGCGTTCGGCAGCGACGATCAGCGCAAGCTGCTGCCGGACATGATCGGCGGCGAACTGCTCGGCGCGTACTGCCTCTCCGAGCCGCAGGGTGGCTCGGACGCGGCGGCGCTGAGCACCCGGGCGGTACGGGACGGGGACGCGTACTCGGTGTCCGGCACCAAGGCGTGGATCACCCACGCGGGGACCGCCGACTTCTACAACATCTTCTGCCGCACCGGAGGGCCCGGACCGAAGGGGATCTCCTGCCTGCTCGCCGATGCGGGCACTGTCGGCATCAACCCGCAGGCGGCCGAGCGGACGATGGGGCTGCGTGCCTCGCCGGTGGCGCAGATCGCCTTCGACGAGGCGCGGGTGCCGGTGGACCGGCTGATCGGTGCCGAGGGCGCCGGCTTCGGTATCGCCATGTCGGCACTGGACTCCGGTCGCCTGGGCATCGCGGCCTGCGCGGTCGGGCTGGCCCAGGCGGCCCTGGACTACGCGGTCTCCTACGCCCGGGAGCGGCAGCAGTTCGGCCGGTCCATCATCGACTTCCAGGGGCTCGGCTTCATCCTCGCGGACGCGGCCACCCAGATCTCCGCCGCCCGCGCGTTGACCCTCGCCGCGGCCCGGCTGCGCGACGCCGGCCGCCCGTACGCGATCGAGGCGGCCAAGGCGAAGCTCTTCGCCACCGACGTGGCGATGCGGGTGACCACCGACGCGGTGCAGGTGCTCGGCGGGGCCGGCTACGTGGCCGATCATCCGGTGGAGCGGTACATGCGCGAGGCCAAGGTGTTGCAGATCGTGGAGGGCACCAACCAGATCCAGCGAATGGTGATCTCCCGGGCCCTGGCGAAGGGCTGAGCAGGCCGAGCGGTGGTGCCGGGGCGGTCGCGGTGGGCCCAGACCGACCACCTCGACGGGGTGCTGTTCCTGGACCGGCTTGACCAGGAGGGGCGCAAGGAGGCCATGAAGGCGAT